>CADAPH010000132.1 GCA_902789745.1 Oscillospiraceae bacterium
CATTCGGGTTTGACCCGCTGCATGACAAGCTTCATGATGTTTTCCGGCAGGGATACGCAGCCGCCCGTATAGGGCTTGAGCGGGCCAAAGCAGTGCAGAAAAATGGCGGAGCCTCTGCCCGGTGTACCCTCTTCGTTAAAGCTGATGTTGAGGCAGTACTGGTACTGATACTCATAATCGACGATATGCTCGCTGTCGTCCTTGGCAAGCTCCGGATACTCTTTGATATCCACCATCTCGTTATAGCGCATACCCTCGCGCGGGTCGCCCGACCACCAGATGTCGTCCGTGACCTGGGTATAGGGGATGGCGCAGCCGGGATCGGGCGCGATGCCAAAGGCTTTGTTGAAGCGGTAAACGCCCATCGGCGTCTGCCCGCAGCCTTCAACGTGAGCGGCGTCCGTGCACAGGCCCCGTTTGCCGACATAGCCGGGCGTGGAAAGGATCTGCTTCCAGACGCCGTTTTCGTCCCGCTCGTGCATAGAGACGGTGGCTGTTGTTTTATCCGTCCCAAAGCCCGCCACGACAAAGAGCTGGGTGATGCTCTCATCCTGCGCGTAAGGAAGCGCGGTGATCCACGCGGGGGAATCTTCCTCCCGCTGGATCGAAGCGTGCAGCTTGTCTTCGATCTGATCGGCAAGACCGTCCTCCGCCGCGGCACTCACGGCACCGGCGCAGAGAAGCAGGACTGCGCTGAGAAACAGGGCGATGATTTTTTTCATAGGTTTCCTCCTCCGATTTCATTGAATGGAATCATGATTTAACGACGGCGCGGAGCGCGTCAACTGTAAATCAACAATAACACAGTCACTATGACCGCAATATTACAAAGCGGACACGCCCTCCCCGCTGACTCGGAAAATCTGCAAGACTTTAAGACTTATTCAGATTTTTTCGGTGAGTTTTGTAATATTACGGTCATACTTGGTATGCTATGCTTATGCCGTGTTCGGCAAGCTGCGTTATGAAACAGCATGCAAGGCTGAAAGCAAACAACAAAAACATAAAAAGGAGATCAAAAACATGTCTGACGAAGTGAAAGTTCTCAACGAGCAGGAAGCTGCAAACGTAGCCGGAGGCGCGGCCCATGCCAACGGCCAGTACTGGAGCGACGGCGGCGCGACCTACTACCGCATCGCCCCCAACGACTATCTCGGCAACATCGCCCAGATGTTCGGCACCACCGCCTACGCGATTCAGCAGCTCAACCCCGGCAAGATCAAGAACATTGACGTGATCCGCGCCGGCGACGTGATCCGCGTCCGGTAATGACGCCCTTGCAGCACCGGGGAAAGCTGTCAAACAGCCCCTCGGTGCTCTCTCTGTAACAGGAAATTCAGCAATCGAAAGGACAGAGCGTATGGAAAAAACCGAAAACCTTTGCGCAGAGAATCTTGAGCATGTGAAGGACGCCATGCTGGAGGATGTCGCGGGCGGCGGCAATCTCACCTATGTTGTCTGCTGCACCTGCGGAGCGCAGGTTCCTACTAACTACCCTACAGGAGTGTATTACTACAACAATATCTGCCCCTTCTGTCATGGTCGCATCAAATCATGGTAAGAGAAAGGAGAAAATAATATGAAAAAGTTTCTCGCAATCGTACTCGCGCTGTGCATGCTGTTCTCGCTGGGTATTGTCGCCCACGCGGACGAGCATGATCACGAGCACGAGGTAGCAAACGGCGTCGGCGAGCAGATCAAGTTCCTCGCGGGCCGCTTCGCCGATCTCGAACAGAAGGACGACGGGAACACCTGGTACTATGCCGTCACGGACCTCGACCACAACGGCCGTCTGGAGCTGCTGGCGACCACCAGGATCCATGGCGGCATGTCCTGGCTGAAGGCATGGGAGATCGGCCCCGACGGTGCAACGCTCATTAATTGCACGCAGCATACGATCCCCGCTCCCATTGGTTCGGATAAGGAGACAATAACGGCTGACGGCATGCTCCTGAACTTGCACACCAACAGCGTCGATACCTGCTATGACAAGGACAGCAACACCTATTGCTATCTGTTTAATGATGTAATGGAATACCTCGCGACGGAGGGCACAAAGATCGTGGCGCCTAACGGTGACGCGATCGCCATCGCCGTCAGCAGCGAAGTCGTTACCACCGGCACAGGCGCTGTCACCCTGAAAAACGGCAGCATGGAGCCCAGCATCGTGCTTGGCAGCTGCACCACCTGGAGTGAGGGCGACGGCAATCTCAAGGTCTACTGCCGCAACGGCAAGGGTGAAGAGATCGCCATGGATGAATTCCTGGCGCTCGGTGCAAGCAGCTTCAAAGGCCTTCCCCACTTCAGCACCGCCTTTGACTGGTTCACCGCCGACGAGGCCGGACTTCTCCAGCGCTTTGTGGACAGCTACGCGGTCTTTGACGGCGTGCGCGATATGGACAAGGCCGAGGGCGGCGTCGCCTTTGCAGCCTCCCAGAGCGCCGGCGGCGTCTACATCACCAAAAACCCCACCGATGAAAAGCACAACGAGGGCCAGACGGCGGAGTTTATCGCCAACGCCAATATTTATGACAAGATCACCTGGACCTTTGTCGCTCCTGACGGCAAGACCTATACCGTGGACGATATCCGCAAGATCGGCGGTCAGCTTGAGGGTGAAAACACCGGCGACCTGAAGATCAAAAACGTCAAGACCAACATGAACGGCTGGGGCGTTTTTGCCACCTTCGATTACCGCGGCGCATCTGCCAGGACATCCGTCGCCTACATCTATGTCTGGAGTGGCGGCAGCACGAATGACCTGTCCGCCAGGATCGACGAGTTTTACAGGCTCAAGCCCTGGCTCAACGGTGTCTGGACCTGCCCGAAGTGCAGCACGTCGGTTTCCGGATCCCAGTGCTGGAACTGCGGCTTTAACCCCGTCTCCTTCTACGCGATCTACTACGGCGTGACCCCCAGCGCCACTGACTGGTATTACGGCCTGAACGGCCAGACCCCCGTTAACGCCATTACGCCGAACCCGTTCGTCGGCGTCCTTGCCTGGATCTGCCCCCTGTGTGGAGAGAGCACCCAGAACGCCGTGAACTGCTGGAACTGCGGCTATCACTACGGCGATCCCGTTAATCTTCCCGCGCACCCGACCTCCGGCACCTTTGCCTGGACCTGCCCGGTCTGCGGCGAGGGCAACCAGGATGTCATGGATTGCTGGAGCTGCGGTTATCACTACGGCAGTTCGGTCGGGGACAACGACCCTGCCTGGAACACCTATCGTGAGGCGCTCATGGGTGCAGATCTGATTACCTGCTCCAACTGCGGCCAGTACTTTAACAGCGACTACGACTGCTGCCCCTACTGCGGCAGCTATCCGGGCGGCGGCAACAGCTATGACGAAACCTTCAGCAACCAGTACAATGAGCTGATGCAGGGCGCGACCATGATTGTCTGCCCCAGCTGCGGCCAGCACTTTAACAGCGACTATGACACCTGCCCCTACTGCGGCGGCTACCCGCAAAGCGGCCCGACCTGGGTCGATGAGGTCGACTCCGACCAGGTCAGGGAGGCCATCCAGGGCGCGGATATGATCCAGTGCGCCAGCTGCGGCCAGCTTTTCAACTACGATTACGATTCCTGCCCCTACTGCGGCTGGGCGCCCTGACCGGCCTGTGACATTTTTGTGACAGCGGCTGTGTTATATTGCAGACACAACATTGAAAGGAGACGCAAGCATGTCTGACAAAGAAATCATCAAGGAGCAGGAGCTCGAAAACGTAAGCGGCGGCGAATACTGTACCGTCAACACCGGCGATTCCAGAGACGCCGCGATCAGAAGCTACCCCGGCCTCAACGCCCCGGTCGTCGCAACGCTTCACAACGGCACAGTGGCGTGCACGACAGGCGCTTTCGATCATGCGGACGGCCGCACCTGGGCGGAGATCTACTCCCCCGTGCGGGGATGGATCAAGGCCAGCATTCTCGGCTACGCCTGGTAAGGCGGCAATACCGCGAGTTGCCCGCATTACGGGTATGAGCGTACCGCAGTATCAAAAAACAACGGATTACAGCATAGCCGCCTCGCGGCTATGCTGCAGCCTGTAAAGCAAAAAAACGGAGGAACAGAATTATGAAGAAAATCATCTGTATAGCGCTCGCGGTGCTGCTGCTCGCGTCGCTGACCGCCCCGGCGTTCGCGCTCACGACTGACGGCGAAATCACGGAGGACGGCGTTGTTTATGATTGTCCGCACGCCGGCGTCCGGTTCACGCTTCCTCCTGCGTTTGAAGAACATGAGGGCGTTGTCCTTAACACCAAGGCCGGTAAGCTTCAGGATCGGGAGCTGTATAACGTGAGCTTCCTGTATTTCGGACTGACTGCCGAGGAATGGGAGGAACTCCTCACACTCGACGAACTTAAATGGGACAGGACCATTACAGAGGAACAAGCCAAGCGATATGATGATTTAGACAGGCAGTCCGCCTTTTTGCCCGGTCTTCTTTGCGGCGAAGACGAGGGCGAGGTTGAAGCGTTCAGACTGTATGCAGAGGAAGTGGGCGCCCCCTTTGCGGAGCTTACAAAGATCGGCGAGGCGGACGGTTACAGCTATTTCTATTATGAAGATAGAGATACAAGGATCGCCGATCTGAGACCCGAATTTGCCGAGGAAGCCCGGAAGATCGCGGCAGACATCAAGGAAGCCGCCATGAAGGCTGAGTTCTTTGCTCCGACAGAGCCGGAGGAGCCGGAGGATCCCTGGAGCGGCAAGGAGCTGCGCTTTGAGACCACGGATCTCGACGGCAATCCCGTCCGCAGTGAGGAACTCTTCGCACAGCACAAGGTCACCATGCTCAACATCTGGGCCACCTGGTGCGATCCCTGCAAGAGAGAACTCCGGGAACTGGGCGAAATCAACCGCCGCGTGCAGGAGAAAAACGGCGCCATCATCGGCATACTCTCCGATGCGGACGACGCGGAGACCATCGCCCTGGGCAAGGAGCTGCTGGCGGAGAACGGGGCCGATTATCTGAACCTGACGCTGCCTGCGGCTCTCAATGAGCTCGGGATTATCGAGGGCTACCCGACCAGCATCTTTGTCGACAGCAATGGCGTCATTCTCGCGCCTCCGATCCTCGGCGCCGCGGTCAGCCTCTATGAGACCAGATTCAGCGAGCTGATGGAAGGGAAGCAGCCCGCCGCCGTCGACGCCGGCGCGAAGGACGCCTCGGCGGACACAGCGGAGAACAGCGGCGGCGCCTACCGCGTGATCGTGCAGGATCAGGACGGCAATCCCGTCCAGGGCGTCACGGTGCAGTTCTGCTCCGAGGCCGAGTGCGTCCTCGGCAAGACGGACGCGGACGGCGCGGCGAGCTTCGACATGCCCGAGGGCCCTGGCCATGAGATCCATCTGCTGAAGGTCCCCGAGGGCTTTGAAAAGGACGGCACGACCTATTCCGCGCCGGAGACCTACGGCGACATCGTTCTTGTTCTCAACAAGGCTGCGTAACAGATTTAGTCCTTACAGGTGCCTGCGGCGCCTGTAAGGGTTCTTTTTTGCCAATTTGTAATACTGCGGTCATATTGGGCGTGGTATAATAATCAAATTCACAAGCGAAAGACGGAAAGGGTGAGGGAGACATGAAGATCCTGCTTGTAGACGACGAGGTCGGGGCCCTGCGGGATTTGGTCAGGGTGATGGAGAAGGCCGCGCCGGACGATGAGATCGTGACGGCCAGAGAGTCGAAAGCCGCGCTCTCGCTGTGCGGGGAGCAGCGCTTCGACGCGGTGTTCCTGGACATTAAAATGCCGGACATGGACGGCCTGACGCTGGCCTCGGAGATCAAACGGATCTGCCCGATGACCAATATCATTATCGTGACGGCGTATCCGAATTTCGCCCTGGACGCGCTCAGGCTCTATGTCAGCGACTATATCCTGAAGCCCGCGAGGCCGGAGGACGTGAGACAGGCGCTCTTAAATCTGCGGCATCCGGTCAGCGATACAAGGAAGGGGCTTTATGTCCAGTGCTTCGGGCATTTTGAGGTC
>CADAPH010000133.1 GCA_902789745.1 Oscillospiraceae bacterium
GAAGTCTCTCTTCTTCTGCTTGCGGCCGACGTAAGCGTAACGGCCGGACTTCATCAGCTGCTCGTTTGCCATCTTATAGTGACGGGACTTGTTGCCCCAATAGCCCTTTGCAAGCCCCAGAACCTTGCTTCTGTGCTTGCGGGTCATCATTGCGCCTTTAACTCTTGCCATTGTTCAATATCCTCCTATAGTACGTCAATCCTTATTATTTATAAGGAATCATTTTCTTGATGGTGGCCTCGTTGGTCACATCGGCATAAGCGGCGTCGCGCAGGCGGCGGCAGCGCTTGGTGGTCTTCTTGGTGAGGATATGGCTCTTGAAAGCGTGTGCGCGCTTGACCTTACCGGACTTGGTGAGATTAAATCTCTTCTTGGCACCACTGTGGGTCTTCAGTTTAGGCATGGTAGTTTCTCCTTCCGTAACTTCAATACAGGGAAAGATCCCGCTGTATACATGGATTATTCGGCCTCGGGCGCGGTCTCCGGCGCCTTGGGCTGCTTGGGCTTCGCCGGCTTCTTCGGCGGCGTCTGGGGTTTGGGGGAGAGGAACATGGACATGCTGCGCCCCTCGAGCTTCGGGGTCTTATCCATGTTGGCGATCTCCGCGCACTTGGCCGCGAAGTCCTTGAGCAGATCGGCGCCGATCTCGGTATGCGCCATCTCCCTGCCGCGGAAGCGCACGCTTACCTTGACCCGATCCCCGTCGTTTAAGAACTTCTGGGCGTTCTTGAGCTTGGTGTTGAAGTCGTTGGTGTCGATGCCGGGAGACATGCGGATCTCCTTGATCTCGATCACGCGCCTGCTCAAAGCGGAACTTGCCGTAATCCATGATTTTGCAGACGGGAGGATTGGAGCCCGGAGCGATCTTGACCAGATCAAGCTCATGCTCGGTCGCGATGCGCAGCGCGTCGACGACGGACATGATGCCGAGCTGCTCGCCCTGATCGCCGATCAGGCGCACTTCTTTGTCAAGGATCTCTTCGTTGATTTGATGAACAGCGTTTGCGATTGGAAACACCTCCGAAAGTTTGCGATTGGAAACACCTCCGAAATATGAAAAAGCTCGGATGCACGGCATCCGAGCGCAAAAACACAGTAAACCCCCGAGAGGGCGGTGCTTTTATTGACCGCGGCTGGCGCAATTGCCGCCGGGTGAGGCAGGGTGGATGCCGTACCTTCTTTGTTTTAGCTTGGATAATATAACAGGTTTGTGTGCGAATGTCAAGCGTTTTTTAATACTTCTCGTCCGGGGCGCCGGAAAGCTTCTCCTGCTCCATGGCGAGCTTGACCACCCGGCTGGTGCCGAGACGGTCGGCGCCCAGGGCGATGAAGTCCTCCGCATCCTGCAGGCTCGCGATGCCGCCCGCGGCTTTGACCTTGAGAGAGGCCGGGGAGTGCTCCCGCAGCAGCTTTACGTCCTCGCGCGTCGCGCCGCCCCTGGAAAAGCCCGTGGAGGTCTTGATGAAGTCGGCCCCGCAGTCGGCGACGGTCTTGCACAGGTGCACCTTCTCCTCCTCGGTGAGCAGGCAGCACTCGATGATGACCTTGAGGATCTTGCCCCGGGTGGCCTCCCGCACGGCGCGGATGTCGTTTGCCACGTCTGCCCAGCAGCCGTCCTTGACCATGGTCATGTAGCCGTTGGGAAAGCCGATGACCGTGCAGAGCGTCAGCCTGTCGCCCACATAGCGCTTCGCCCCCGCCACATGGCAGGGCGGGATGCAGACGCTGGCGCAGTGATAGCGGATCGCCTGATCGCAGAGGGCGCGGATCTCCTCGCCCGTGCAGTCGACGCGCAGGAGGGTGTGGTCGCATTTTTCGAGAATGTCTTTGATATCCATAAAATCGACTCCTTATTCCAAATAGTATGAATCCATTATATCCGATCCGGCCGTCATATTCAAGCGCGGGGAGCGAATAAGATGGAGCATCAACGACGACCGGATCGGCGCTGAGGAAATCTTACGAAAAGGACGGCATGCGCATGGACATGATACAGGAAAACAATCGGGTGCGGCTGTGCGGCACGATGGCCGGGGCGCCGCGGTATTCCCACCGCGCGGGCGGACAGGACTTCTGGCTCTTCCCGCTGGAGGTGCGGCGGCTGTCGGGCAGCAGCGACGTGCTGAACATCGTGCTGCGGAGAGAGCAGCTGGCCGCCGTGGAGGCCTCTGAGCGCGCGCGCCTGCTCGTGACGGGCGAGGTGCGAAGCTACAACAACCGCCGGGACGAGGGGGCGCGGCTGGTGCTGACGGTGCTGGCCCGGGAGCTCGCGCTCACAGACGAGCCGGACGACAACCGGGTATGGCTCAAGGGTACGCTCTGCAAGGCGCCGAATCCCCGCGTGACGCCCCTGGGCCGGGATATCTGCGACCTGCTGGTGGCGGTCAACCGGCGGGGCACGCATTCGGACTACCTGCCCTGCATCTGCTGGGGAAGCTGCGCCCGCGAGGCGGCGGGCTGGTCCGTGGGCACGGTGATCCGGCTTGAGGGGCGCTTCCAGAGCCGGGCGTACATGAAGCTGCGCGAGGACGGGCTCGAGCGGCGCGTCGCCTACGAAATCTCCGCGTCGACCCTGGAGGCCCTGACGCCGGACGGGGACTTGCACTGAAAAAAACCAGAAAATGTCTTTTCCCTCTGGTAAAGCGCGCCGCCGTATGGTATGATAATATAAGTTATTGTACCCTTCGGTCATGAACGGGGGAAGAGGCACATGCTGAAGAATCAAGAAACAAATCAAACTGACGTGAGACGGCAGATCCTGATCGTCGACGACGAGGAGATCAACCGGGAGATCCTGGGCGACGCGGTCAATAACGACTATGATCTGCTGTACGCCGCCGACGGCCGGGAGGCGCTGGAGCTCATCCGCGCGAACAGCAGGACGCTTTCGCTGGTACTGCTGGATCTGATCATGCCGAGGATGAGCGGGCTGGAGCTGCTGCGCGTCAAGCGGACCGATCCCGAAATCCGCGATATTCCGGTCATTGTCGTCACGTCCGACCGGATGGCTGAGGTGGAGAGCTTCACCCTCGGCGCGCTGGACTTCATCCCGAAGCCTTATCCGCGGCAGGAGGTGATCCTGGCCCGCGTGCGGCGCGCGATTGAGCTCTATGAGGGACGGCACATCACCCTCTCCACCGGGCGGGACGCGCTGGCCATTCTCTCCGGCGGCTATGAGCGCATCTATTACGTCGATCTCAGTACCGGCCAGTATACCGTGTTCAACTTTTGCGGCGTGGACACGACGCTGCACATCGACGGAAGCGGAGAAG
Organism: Oscillospiraceae bacterium; assembly: GCA_902789745.1. Lineage (GTDB taxonomy): Bacteria > Bacillota > Clostridia > Oscillospirales > Oscillospiraceae > Limivicinus. The sequence continues at coordinate 3,273 of CADAPH010000133.1, forward strand.
ATTTCTACGCCGACTGCCTGCGCATCATCGAACAGGAGGTCTACGAGGAGGACCGGGAGCGCCTGCGCCGTGCCATTCCGAAGGACGCGCTGCTCAGCCGGCTTTCGGAGACGGGGCGCTGTACCGCCCTGTACCGCCTGCTGGTCGGCGGCGTACCGACATACTACAGCTTCAAGGCCGTGCTGGTGGGCGGCGACGACCACAGCCGCGCCATCGTCGGCGTGCGCAATGTGGACCGTGAGATCCGCAGCGCCCGCCGCATCGGGGAGACCAGCGGCTTCACCCCCGACTTCACGGGGCTTGCCAAGGCCCTCTCCCGGGATATTGAGAGCGTCTACTACGTGGATATCGAGACCGACAGCTATATGGGCTATTTCTCAGACGGAGCCTACAGCCTTCTGGAGATGGAGAGCGACGGCACGGATTTCTTCGGCGACTGCCAGCGCGACCTGCAGCATGTCGTCTACAGCGAGGACATGGAAAAGGTCTCCAACGCCCTGGACAAGCAGACGCTGCTGAAGACCCTCGCGGACAGGCAGAGCTTTTCGATGGACTACCGCCTGGTGATCGAGGACAGGCCGCAGTACTACCGCATGAAGGTCATCCCCGCCGAGACCGGGGCGTTCCGCCACATCATCGTGGGCGTGAGCAATGTGGACGCCCAGATCACGGAGGAGCAGCGCCTGGCGGCGGAGCAGATGAACCTCATGTCCATCACGCGGGTGGCCCAGGCCCTGGCACGGGACTTTCTCAACATTTACTATGTGGACGTTGAGACGGACTATTTCATCGAGTTCAGCGCCGACGACGACTTCAACTCCATAGGCATCGAAAAGCGGGGCGAGGATTTCTTCAATCTGAGCCGCCGGAACATGCCGCGCTTTGTCAATCCGGGGGATCTTGCGGACTTTCTGAAGATTTTCACGAAAGGCAACATCCTGCGCGAGCTGGACGCCCACGGCAGCTTCTCCTACACCTACCGCATGATGATCGGCGGCGAATCGAAATATGTGCTGATGAAGGCCGTGCGTCTGGACGAGCGGCACATCGTCATCGGCACCAGCGACATCAACGAGGAGATGCAGCGCAAGAAAGACGCGCTGGTGAGATCGGGCGTGGCACAGGCCCTGTCTTCGGACTATTTCCTGATTTTCTATGTCGACACGCAGAGCGACCGCTATATCGAATATCACTCCACCGGCGACGAGGCGGATCTGGACGTGGAGCAGGGCGGCGAAGACTTCTTCAGCGTCAGCCGCCGGCTTCTCGGCTCCGTGAGCGAGGAGGACCGTGAAAAGCTGCACGCCGTGATGGATAAGGAGAAGCTCCTGGCCCTGCTGGAGGAAACCGGCGCATATACGGTGGAATACAGCATGATGTTCAACGGGGCGCTGACCTATGTGCACATGAAGGCCAGCCGCATGGCCGACCGGGCCGACCCCCACATCGTCATCGGTCTGAGCAACATCAGCGCCCGCGTCCGGCGGGAGAAGGAGCAGGCCCTCGCCCTGCAGAAGGCGACGGAGCTTGCCAGCCGCGACGCGCTGACCGGCGTCAAGTCCAAGCGCGTCTTCGTCGAGGCGGAGGCGGAGTGGGACGAGCGGATCGAAGCCGAGCCCGATATCGCCTTTGCGATTGCGATGTTCGACCTCAACGGCCTCAAGTACACCAACGACACGTTTGGTCACGCGGCGGGCGACGAATATATCCGCAGGGCCTGCAAGCTGATCTGCGAGACCTTCGACCACAGCCCCGTGTACCGCGTCGGCGGCGACGAGTTCTCGGCGATCCTGACGGGTACGGACTACGCGCAGCGAAATGCGCTGAAGGCGCGCTTCCGGGCGGCAAACACAGGAAACGTGCGCGACGGGGACGTTGTCGTGGCCTGCGGCATGTCCGACTATATCCCCGGCCAGGACAAGCGCTTCCAGGACGTGTTCGAGCGCGCGGACGCGGACATGTACGAAAACAAGAAGCGGCTCAAGTTTGAGCGGTAGAGAACCCGTATACGCAAAGGGGCTGTCTCAAAACGCATAAGCATACGATTCGTAGGGGCCGATGCCCTCATCGGCCCGCCGTTGAACAAAGCATTTTGCTGATCGGCGGGTCGATCTGGGGATCGACCCCTACGGTGACGTACAAGCATGCGTTTTGAGACAGCCCCTTCATATTTGCCCCCTTCATCCGAGCCATTGCGCCAGGTCTTCTACCTTTTTAAAATACAGCGGGCAGCTCCGGCGCATGAAACGCTCGATCTCCGGGATATCGTAGGCCCAGCCGACGGCGGCGAAATCCGTTCCGGCGGCGCGGGCCATGTCGTAGCCGGGCTTGAGGTCGTCGATCATCAGCAGCTCCGAGGGCTTTAAGTCGAAGCGGCGCATGATGTCCTCCAGCGGGAAGGGGTTGGGCTTGCGCTCCTGCTCGGGGCGTTCCCAGCCGTAGACCGCGTCCGGCGCGGGCAGGCCGTTCGCCTCATAGTCGCGGCGGATGTTGTAGTCAAAGGAGTGGGACACGACGCACACGAGGCCGCCCGCCGCCTTCTGCCGCTCCATGATCTCCCGGATGCCGGGGTAGGCGGCGGGAAGATGGCTCTTCACATAGTTCTGCCAGTAGCGGGTCTCGGCTTCGAGATCGGCGTCGGTCATGCCGTAGCGCTCCCGGCAGATGGGGACGAAGCCGGGGTCGAAGTTGACGAGAAAATATTCCTCCAGCCCGATGGTCTCGCCGGGGTAGAACTCGCGCAGGAACTCGACGAAGCAGGGGTGGTGGATGGTGGCGGTGGAGTTGACGACGGTATCGTCGTGGTCAAAAACGAGGCATTTGTATTTCATAAGAGACTCCTGTGGGGGATGGCCCGGAATAAGGAACAGCTCATCGGCAAGCGGGGCAAGCACACTGCCGCGCTCCGTTGCCGCGTCAACAGTCTGTACCAATATATCACGCTTGTCTGTTTCACACAATACATGTTTTTCCCGATTGGGGCAACCCTGTCCGAAGAGACTTTGCGATTTCTATCAGGGCGACGCCCCGGCCATTCAAAAAACACGCGGCGGAGATCCGCCGCGTGCTTTTTGCGCCTGTTCGCGCTATTTGAAATTGTGCGCCTGCTGGAGAACCATCTCCTTGACTTTGAGGAGACGCACCTTGGTGGCGTTCTCGTTCTCCTCCAGCTTCATGGTGATGTACTTGATGTTGGCCTCCAGGTCGGGGATCATGACATACTCGAGGGCGTTGACGCGGCGGCGGGTCTTCTCGATCTCCTCCGCCAGAAGCTGCATGGTCTTTTCGACCTCGGCCAGCTCCAGCATATCCTCGAAGACCTTGGCCAGATGCTCCAGCGCGTCGTCCAGCTCGCCGCTGGTCTGCGCGAAGCCGTAGGGATAGATCTCCGTGGGGTCGTTGTTCTTGGTCGTAAAGCTGTAGACCGGGACGTTGACCGACATGATGTTCTTGAACTTCATGCCCAGCTCCACGCTCTGGCGCGGATAGAGCAGCGCCTGCTCCAGCATCTCGGGCGACATGATGGAGCTTGCGACCTGCTGCGCCGCGAAGGCTTCTGTCAGGCCCTCCTCCACGCGCTCGCGCAGAACCTTGTTGCGCCGGACCACGTCCATGAACTGGCGCATGAGCTCGTCCCGCTTATCCTTCAGCAGCTTGTGGCCGCGGCGCGCGGTCTTGAGCCTGCCCTTGAGCTGATTGAGGACCATTCTGGTCGGGATGATTGCGGTACCTGCCAAAAAGTATCACCTCCAATAATTGATCTCAGGAATTTTACTTCTTGGGCAAATACTTCTCAATGTACTCGGGCTTGATGCGCTTGAGCTCGCGCTTGGGCAGGATGCTCAAAAGCTCCCAGCCGATGTTCAGCGTCTCCTCGATGGAGCGGTTTGTCTCGTTGCCCTGGCTGACATAGACGCGCTCGAACTCCTCGGCGAATTTCGCGTAGAGCTTGTCGTCCTCGGAAAGCGCCGCTTCGCCCAGGATGGTCATGAGCTCCTTGGCGTCCTTGCCGCGGGAGTAGGCGGCGAAGAGCTGGTTCATGGTGCCGGCGTGATCCTCACGGGTCTTGCCCGCGCCGATGCCCTTGTCCTTCAGACGGCTCAGGGACGGCAGGACGTTCACGGGCGGCACGATGCCCTTGCGGTGCAGCTCGCGG
>CADAPH010000134.1 GCA_902789745.1 Oscillospiraceae bacterium
AAGGGCTAAACCGGAAGTAATATGATAATCGGCCAAAAGGAGGTGACCCCATGAGCAGTCTGATGGACTATACGCTGGCGCTGAGCAAGTATGTGCTGATTTTCATTTCGATCGCAATCTTGCTGCGCTGCATCCGCTCCCTGCTTTCCGAGCATACCGAGCCCGAGATCTGGGGTTATCTCCGCTGGGAGGGTGAGAGCTATCCCCTCACCCACTGGGAAAACCTGATCGGCCGCTCCCTGAGCGCGGACGTGCGTGTGATCTCACCGGGCGTCAAGCGCGCCCACGCCGTCATCCGGCGCGGGGGCAGCGGACACTGGCGTGTATATGATGTCTTTCACAACGGCCGCGTCTGGATCAAAAACGCGAAAGCCGGCCCCGGCGGACTTCCGGTGGAGGACGGCGACACCATCAACATCGGCGGGGAAAAGGTGCGCTTTCGCTTCGTGACTCCCGAGAAGCGCGGCAAGCTGGACTTAAAGCGCAAACGCGCGGGCTATGGCGTCTCCCCGGCGGGTACGCTCCTGGATCTGACGCTGTTTCAGTTGACGCTGCTCTTGCAGCACGCCATGACGCGCAGGCAGGAGAATATCGGCGCGGTGGCGCTGTCCTTTGTCGCGCTCATCGCACTGGAGTGGAGCTGCTATCACTTCATGCGCTTTCTCAACCGCTCCGGCTTTGAGATCGAGACCCTCGCCTTCTATCTCACGAGCCTCGGCATGTCGGTCGCCGCGTCCTCCGCGCCCAACGACATGCTCAAGCAGCTGCTGCTCACGATCGCGGCGGTGCTGCTGTTCGCGCTGCTCGGCTGGTGGCTGCGGGATCTGGAGCGCAGCATGGCCGCCCGCTCCACCGTTGTGATTGGGACGATCATGCTGATGTTCGTCAACATCGTGTTCAGCGACGCGGTGCTCGGCGCGCGAAACTGGCTGACCGTCGGCGGGCTGTCCATCCAGCCGTCGGAGCTGATCAAGGTCGGCTATATCTACGCGGGCGCTTCCACGCTCGACAGACTCTACCGCAGCCGAAACCTGTACTCGTTCATCTTCTTCTCCGCCTTCTGCGTGGGAACGCTTGCGCTGATCGGCGACTTCGGCACCGCGCTTATCTTCTTCGTCACCTTCCTTGTCATCTCCTATCTGCGCTCCGGCTCCATCGCCACGGTGATCCTGGCGATCTCCGGCGCGGCTATGGCGGCTTTTCTGGCGGTGAGCATCAAGCCCTACATCGCCCGCCGCTTCTCCACCTGGGGCCATGTGTGGGACGACGTTTACGGCGCGGGCTTTCAGCAGACGCGCGCCATGTCTGCCGCCGCCGCAGGCGGTCTCTATGGCAAGGGTGCGGGCGCGGGCTGGCTCAAGGACATTTTCGCCGCGAACACGGACATGGTCTTCGCCATGGTCTGTGAGGAACAGGGGCTCATCATCGGCGTCATCATGGTGGCGGCGATGCTGGTGCTGGCGCTCTTCGCCGTGCGCAGCGCGAGACACGGGCGCTCGGCCTACTATTCGATCGCGGCCTGCGCCGCGATGAGCATGCTGCTGACGCAGCTTGCGATGAACGTGTTCGGCTCGCTGGATATTCTGCCCTTCACGGGCGTTACCTTTCCCTTCGTCTCCCGCGGCGGCACGTCGCTTCTCGCCTGCTGGATGCTGATGGCCTTCATCAAGAGCGCCGACAACCGCAGGGACGCGAGCTTCGCCGTCCGTGAGGTGTCCATGGACACGGACGCGGAGGAGGATCTTTCCGACTGGGAGGTGTGGCAGCCACGAGGAAAATAACGAACCGCGCCTTCTCGGTGCTGCTCATCGCCGCGCTGGTGGTCTTCGGCATGAGCGTGTATCTGACGCGCTATATCCAGCACGGCGAGGACTGGGCGCTCTACTTTTCCCGGGCAAACTCCGGCGCAACCGGGCATATCGTGGATCGAAACGGCATTACCCTCGCCTATTTTGACGAGGTAAGAAGCACCTATTCCCCCGACCGCATCACCCGTGCGGCGAACTACCACGTCACGGGCGACTACTGGGGCCGCACGGGGACGGGTATTCTCTCCCGCCTCTGGGACGACGTGCACGGCTTCAGCCTGCTGACCGGCACAACGCACGTCGGCTCAAACAAGCAGCTCACGCTGACCTACGACGCGCGGCTGAACAACAAAATCTATGAGTCCATCGGCGAGTGGGCCAGCGGCTGCATGATGGTGTGCAATTACCGCACCGGGGAGCTGCTGGGCATGGTATCCACCCCCTCGGTCGATCCTCTGGACACCAGCGGTGAGCAGAGAGACGGCGCGTTCATTAACCGCTGCATCTCCGCCTCCTTCACGCCGGGCTCCATCTTTAAGCTTATCACCGCCGCCGGGGCGATCGAGCGCATCCCCGATATCGACAGCCGCATCTGGTACTGCGAGGACGAGTTCAAGATCGCGGGCGTGCCCTTCATCTGCGTCGCCAACCACTACACGCAAAACTTTGAACAGGCGCTTGCCAACTCCTGCAACGTGGCCTTCGCGCAGATCGCGGTGTCGCTGGGGCAGAACACGCTGATCGAATACGTCAGCAAATACGGTTTTCTGGACGGCCACAGCATCGACGGCATCCCGACGGTCAAGGGCAATTTCCCGCTGGAATTTGTCGGCGATCCCGAGACCGGCTGGGCGGGCATCGGTCAGTCCACGGACATGGTGGTGCCCTATTCCATGCTGCGTTTCCTCTGCGCCGTGGCAAACGGCGGCATGCTGGTCGAGCCGCACTTTCTGGACGGGGAGACGCCGCCGATCACGGAGCTGGTAAAACCCGCCACGGCGGACAGGCTCAAGTACCTCATGCGCAACAACGCCGTCACGCATTACGAGGCGGACACGAACTTCCCCGGCTTGCCCATCTGCGCCAAAACCGGCACGGCGGAGCTCGGCGACGGGGCCTCCCACTCCTGGTTCGTAGGCTTTCTGGATGATGAAGCGCACCCCTACGCCTTTGTGACGCTCGTTGAGCGCGGCGGCTTCGGCCTGAGCAAGGCGGGCCGCATCACGAACGAGGTGCTCCAGTGGGCCGTGAAGAATATGTAAGGAAGCTTTTCTATGACAGACTTATCCGTCAGCAATATAATAAAATCTTTTGAGATCGGCAGGAACGTCCTTGACGGACTCAGCTTCACCGTCACCGAGGGGGAGCGCGTCGGTATTCTCGGCCACAACGGCTGCGGAAAGACCACGCTCTTTCGCATCCTGACGGGAGAGCTGCGCGCCGACGAGGGGGAAATTGCCGTCGCGCCGGGAAAGCGCATGGGCCTTATCTCCCAGATCCCCGTCTACCCCGAGGGCTGGACGACTGAGATGGTATTAAAGGACGCGCACCGCCGCCTGTACCGCATCAGCGAACGCATGGACGAGCTGACCGAGCGCATGGAGCACGACCAGTCCCCCGCCCTGCTGCGGGAATACGACAAGCTGCAGGAGGATTTCCGGCGGCTCGGCGGCTATGAGATGGACGTGGATCGGGCGCGCGTGGCAAACGGTCTGGACATCTCCCCCGCCATGCTGGCGCAGGAGTTTGCGTCCCTCTCTGGTGGGGAGAAGACGCGCGTCAATCTCGCCCGTCTGATCCTGGAGAATACCGATATTCTCCTGCTGGACGAGCCGACCAACCATCTCGATCTCCGGGCCACGGAATGGCTGGAGGACTACCTGCTGCACTTCAAGGGCACCGTCCTCGCCATCAGCCACGACCGCTATTTTCTCGACAAGGTGGTACAGCGCTGCATTGAGATCAACGAGGGCAAGGCCGAGTTCTACAGCGGCAACTACAGCTTCTATGTGGAAGAGCGGCAGCACCGCTTTGAAGAGAAGCTGAAGAAATACGAGAAGGATCAGGCCAAGATCGAGCAGCTCACCCGCGCGGCGGAGCAGATGCACCTCTGGGCCTTCATGGGCAACGACAAGCTGCACAAGCGCGCCTTCTCCATGGAAAAGCGCATTGAAAAGCTCAGTCGCAGCGAGAAGCCGAAGGAGCAGCGCAAGCTGAACGTCAAGTTTAAAGAGCGCGAATTCGTCGGCGACGAGGTGCTGGTCATGGACAGCATCGAAAAGGGCTACGGCGGCCGGGTGCTGTTTTCCGATCTGGACGCCCTCGTCACCGGCGGGGAACGCATCGCCCTCATCGGGGATAACGGGACAGGAAAATCCACGCTCGTCAAGCTCATCATGAATATGGAAAAGCCGGACAAGGGCTGGCTCTATCTCGGCCCCACGGTGCGCACGGCCTATCTGCCGCAGCTTGTGGGCTTTACGAATGAGGAGCGCTCCGCCCTCGACACGATGCTGTGGGACTGCCGCTGCCAGCCGCAGGAGGCGCGGGATCGACTCGCGGCCTTCGGCTTCCGGGGCGAGGATGTGCTGACGCCGGTCGGCGCGCTCTCCGGCGGAGAGAAAAGCCGCCTGCGGCTGTGCATGCTCATGGGCGGGGACATCAACTTTTTAATTCTGGACGAGCCGACCAACCATCTCGACATCGCCAGCCGCGAGTGGATGGAGGACGCGCTCTCGGATTACGAGCAGACGCTGCTGTTTGTGTCCCATGACCGCTACTTCATCGACAAATTTGCCACCCGTGTGTGGGAGCTGAAGGACGGTCATATCACCGATTTTCGCGGCGGGTACAAGGAATTCTGTGCCTGGCGGGATCGGCAGACGCTGGTCACGCAGATCGAAAAGCAGAAGGAGCCGCCGAAGGAAAAGAAAGCCAAGGCCGAGCGCCCTAAGAACAACGACAAGGCCATCGCCCGCCTGGAGCGTGAGATCGCGCGGCAGGAGGAAAAAATTGCGGAGCTCGACGCGCAGGCCGAGACTTACGCCACCGATTACCAGAAGCTCATGGAGATCCAGGCGGAGAAGGACGAGCTGGATCTGTCGCTGCTGGAGCTTTACGAACGCTGGGAGGAGCTGAACGCATGAAAAACACCCGATTCTGGGCACTGATCGCGGCGCTCGTTGCGGCTGCGGCCTTCCTCCGCTTTGCCCTGCGCGGCTATGCCTGGTGGGGCTACACGCTGCTGTTCGCGGCGGCGCTGCTGGTGCTGCATCGTTTTCTGTCCCCCGTCTGGTGGCGCGTGGTGGTGATTATGGTCTGTATCGGCCTTGCTTACTTCTGTTTTGTGGAGTATTTCATTATCAAAAACGCCCGTACCGATAAAGATGTGGGGCGGAAGTATCTGATTGTCCTCGGCGCGGCGGTATACGGGGATCAGCCCTCGCTGACGCTGGTGCGGCGGCTGGAGGGGGCGCTCGAATACCTGAACGAATTGTCTCCGGCGGCATGGGCAAGGGCGAGACGGTCACCGAAGCGCAGGCCATGTACGACTGGCTCACGCAGCACGGCGTAGCCCCGGAGCGTGTGATCATGGAACCGAAGGCCACCTCGACGCTCGAAAACCTCAAGTATTCCTTCGACATCATCCGAAGCCGCGGAGACGATCCGAAGGGCAATGTCGCCATCGTGTCCAGCGCGTATCATCTGTACCGGGCAAAGCTCATGGCCAAAAATCTGGGCGTCGATGATGCGGCGGGCGTCGCCGCGCCGTGGGGCTACTTCTTTGTCATGCTCAACTACTTCATCCGCGAGGCCTTCGGGATCACCCATCTCTGGGTTTTCGGAAACTGAGGGAGGCGGGAATATGACTGCCCTCCCCCGCTTCAACCGCTCCCGGCTTGCCGCCTGTCTGGTGCTGACTGCGATCTTTCTGCTGATGCTCTTCTGCAATCACGAGACCGATCTGATCGCGGACGATTACCGCTACTGTTTCAGCTACGCCGATGACAACCGCATGGAAAGCATAACGCAGATCATCCCCTCCATGGCGGCGCACCGGCAGACCATGAACGGCCGCGTGATCGCGCACGCGCTGGTGCAGTTCTTTCTCATGCTGCCGAAACCGGTTTTTGATTTTGTCAACGCCCTGCTCTCTGCGGCGCTGGTGTGGCTGATCTGCCGCCTTGCGGACGATGGGAAGCCCAACGCGCTGCTCCTGCTTACGGTTTTCGGCTGTCTCTGGATTTTGCAGCCGCAGTTCGGGCAGGTGTTTCTGTGGCTCACAGGCTCGGTCAATTATCTCTGGTGCGGGGTGCTGTGCCTGCTTTGGCTGCTGCCCTGGCGGGCGGCGTATCTTGAAGGCCGTGAACGCTCCCGCGCCTGGCAGATCGCGTACGTCCTCTTCTCCTTCGTTGTCGGCGCGTATTCCGAAAACGCGACCGTTGCGCTGGTCGCGATGGCGCTTGCATTTCTGGGGCTCATCCGGTTTGAGCAAAAGCGCAGGAGCGCCGGGTGGATGTTCCTTTCCCTGGCGGCGGTGCTGGCCGGCTTCTTCTATATGATGCTCGCCCCGGCGGAGAGCGTGAACAAATCCGCCGAAATGCGCATTTCCGTGCTGTTTTCCAATTTCATCGAAAACGCGGGGTTCTATCTGCGTTTCTGGCCGCTGCTTTTGAGCTTTGCACTGTTCTACGTTCTGGCAGTTAAAAAGCGCGTCGATCTGCGTGTGCGGCTGCTGTCGCTGGTGTATCTCTTCGGCTCTGCTGCCGGGCACGGTGTGCTGACCATTGCGATGTATACCGCCGGGCGCAGCACTTACATCGGCCTCGTGCTGCTGATCGCGGCAAACGCCGTCCTCTTTGTCCCGCTCTTTGAGACGGAGGCCCCGCTGTGTCTGCTGGTGACGGCATACAGGGTTGTGATCGGCGTGAAGGACATCGTGCGCACCCACGCGCTCCTGCAGTACAACGAGGAATTCATCGCCGCATGCGTCGCGGAGGGAGAGCGCGTCGTCCAGGTGCCGCGCCCCTATGCCGAGACCGGATACAGCGCCCTGGAGGGGCTTGCCTACCTGAACATGGAAGATCCCGCCGACTGGCCCAACGTCTATATGGGACGGTTCTTCGGCGCGGATACCATCATCGGATACTGAGGAGGACGGCGATGAGAGGGCTGAGAATCATCCTTCTGCTGCTCCTGTGCCTCGCACTCGCGGGGCTTCTGTTCCTGCGCTGGCAGGCAAAGGACGCGCCGCCGACCGCGCCTGTCGTTGAGACGTTGGAGCCGACGCCTGTACCGACCGAGGCGGTCACGCCCGTGCCGACGTCGATCCCGACCATAATGCCGACGCTTGTTCCGACGCCGTCGCCGACGCCTTTTACCCCGCCGAAGGGCTATACGGAGGAGAGCTACAAGATCGTGAGCGATATGGTGTACGCCTACGCCGACCGGCAGGACGCCGCGGCGGAGATCATACAAAACGACCTCGAACAGCTCAACGCCCTCGATCCCGCCCTCGGCTCGCTCTGGGGAAAGATCATGCCGCTGTGGAGTGAGGTCAACAGCGGACTTGTGATCCATGATGGCGTGCTCCCCGATGGGCTGCCGGAGGATGAGAGCCTGTGCGTCGTGGTTCTCGGCTTCCAGCTCCATCCCGACGGAAGCATGGCCGACGAGCTGCGGGGCCGCTGTGAGACGGCGCTGCGCTGTGCGGAGAAATATCCCAAGGCGCTGATCGCCGTGACAGGCGGCGGCACCGCCTGGCAGAACCCGAACGCGACGGAGGCGGGCGTCATGGCCGCATGGCTCACGGAGCACGGGGTGGACGCCTCCCGTATTCTGGTTGAGGACGAATCCCGCACCACGGCAGATAACGCCGTCTTTACCTGTGCGCTCCTGCGGGAACGGCACCCGGAGGTCAAATCTCTCGCCATTGTCACGAGCGACTATCACCTGCCGCTGGGTGTGCTGCTCTTCCAGGAAAAGGCGCTGCTTGCCGAATACGAGACCGGCACGCGCCCCTTCTCCGTCGTCTCCAACGCGGCGCTCGATACCGGCGGGCGAATCAGTCCCGACACGCCCATGATGCAGAGATCCTATCTCTGGAGCATAGCCGATCCAAAATACTGACACATTTCCGGAGGTTTACATGAAAAAGAAACTGCTTGTCTGGACGCTGCTCCTTCTGCTGCCTGTGCTTGCCGCCTGCAATGCCGCCGAGACTGCCGTCGCCACGGAAGCCCCGGCAGAGATCACGCAAGCGCCGGCAGAGGAAACGGAGCCCCCTGCCCCTGCGACGCCTGAGCCGGTAAGCCCCATCCATAAGACAGACGCGGAAGGGCTGATCAAAGCGACGGGGATCGCCCTGATCGCACCGGAGGGCGCCGAAAACGCCGTATACAGCTATCTGCAAAACGGGCAGGAGCGGCCGACCGCGCGCCTGAAATTCACCCTTGACGGGGTGGACGGCTGGATTTACGCGAAGCCTTACGCCGGGTTTGCGCCGCCCGATACCGCGGCCCTCTATCAGAAAAGCGCGGAGACCATGGTGGGCGAATGCAGGGGGATCGTCTACACGCGGGAAGACGCGGGCTATATCGCCTGGGTCGACGCGGACAGCGGCGTACTGTACGAGCTCGGTTTGTCCGCGGGCGCGAGTGCGGAGAAGCTGGCGGCGCTTGCCGGGGCCGTCTACGCGGAGCTGCGCGGAAGCGGCTATGACGCATACACGGAGCTGCTGGATCGTGTGGCGCAGGGTATCCGGGACGGTTGGAGCCATGAGAGCGTGGACGATCTCGGCGTCAGCGAGGCGTTTAAGCGCGTCCAGAATCTGAATCTCGGCTGGCTGCGGAAGGACATAAACGGAGACGGCACCGAAGAGCTGCTCTTCGGCGCCATCGCGGAGGAAGGGGAACCAAGCCCCATCTACGATATTTATACCATGCTGGACGGGGAGATCATTCATCCCGCGACCGGCAGAGAGATCAACTACTGGCTTTTGATGTGGGACGGTACGCTCGTCAACGAGTTTACCTCCAACGGCTGGGATCGGTACCGCACGCCCTACGGTTTCTTTAACGGCAAGCTGGTGCAGACCGTCCGCCAGACGGATTCGGGCGACTTCCTCTGGCTTCCGTTCCAGCCCTTCCCGGGGTGATAACAACGCATATCCTCCGGATTGTGTCCCGTTAAAAATCTTGAGATGTCATCTCGACCGAGCATTATGACGCGCGAGAAACGCGTGACATTCCTTGCTTGTCAAGCGAGTGGAGAGATCTTTACCGTTTCCGCTATCTGGTTTTTCAGATCTCTCGACTCCGCTTCGCTCCGCTCGAGATGACAAGCTGCTGTATTGGTTAACTGCGTGCATTCTGTCGCCCCGCCTCCGTAACCACGCTGTCCATCCGCACGTCGTTCCCGTCTGTCGGGAGCGTTTCCGCCAGGATACGCCCATAGCACAGGCACATCGTCGGGCAGCGGTGCAGATTCAGGAAGCGGTCGTAATATCCCCCGCCATAGCCCAGCCGCGCACCTTCCGCCGTCGCCGTGACGCAGGGCACGACGGCAAGGCTGAGCTCTCCGGGCGCCGCGGCCTCATTCTCCGCGGGGGGCTCCGGGATGTTCAGCATACCGGGTCTGAGCTCGTCAAGACTCCGAATACGGATCGCCTTCATCACCCGATCCGGGCAGCACAGCGGCACATAGACCCGCTTTCCCTCCCTGAGCGCCGTTTCGATCAGGGCGCGCGTGTCCGGCTCCTCCCACATGCTGACATAGAGAAAAACCCGCTCCGCGTTTTTCCAGAGCGCGGAAGCCAGCACCGTCTCGCGGATGGCGCGATCCGCGTCCCTTCGGTATTCCTGATTCAATTCTCTGCGCCTCGCTTTATATGCGAGGCGCAGTTCTTTTTTCTGTGATTGTATGTCGTTCATCGTTTATCCGCCAAAAGCTCTCTCGTCTCCGCTTCGCCGCGCTCGGGAAGGCACGAGGCTATATGTCCAGCGCGCAGAGTTCGTCCAGGCCTTCGCGCCGGACGGCGACATAGCTCTCCCCATCCCGCAGCATGACCACGGGCGGGCGGCCCAGGCGGTTATAGTTGGAGGCCATGGAGTAGTTATAGGCCCCGGTGGTGCAGACGACTACGCGGTCGCCGCGTTTGATGTCCGCCGGGAGCGTGACCGCGCGCTGGAGGATGTCGCCGCTCTCGCAGCAGCACCCGGCCAGATCGAAAACCGCGGTCTCGCCGCCCTCGCGCGACGCGTGCAGGACGGTGTACTTTGCGCCGTAGAGGCAATAGCGCGGATTGTCCGTCATGCCGCCGTCCACGATCACATGGTTTTTAAAGCCCGTAATGCGCTTGACGGCGCTGACGGTATAGACGGTCATCCCCGCGTCGGCCACGATGCTGCGGCCCGGCTCCATAAGGATGATGGGCACCGGCAGGCCCTCCGCCGCGGCGCGGGTGCGGATATGCTCCGCCAGAGCCGCGATGCGTCCGGGGATATCCGCCTTTTTATCGGATTCGACATAGCGCACGCCGTAGCCGCCGCCGAGATCCAGCGTCTCCGCCGTATAGCCGAGATTTTCCTTCACTTCCCGCATGAAGGCGAGCATGACGTCCACCGTGTCCTCAAAAACGCTCTCGTCAAAGACCATGGAGCCGACATGGCAGTGCAGGCCCTCCAGCTCCAGATTTGGCATGTCCAGCGCGGCGCGGACGAATTCCAGCGCCTGGCCGGTGCCGATGGAGACGCCGAACTTCACGTCCACACGCCCGGTGTTCGCGGCCTCGTAGGTGTGCGGGTCGATGCCGGGGGTAACGCGCAGGAGGATTTTCTGCCGGACGCCGTGCCTGCCCGCCTCCGCGTTCAGCGCTTCCAGCTCCTCATGCCCGTCCACGACGAAGCGGCCCACACCGTGTTCGAGGGCGTAACGGATATCCGCGTCGGTCTTGCCGTTGCCGTGGAACCAGATCCGCTCCGCCGGGAAGCCCGCCGCCAGCGCGGTACAGATCTCTCCGCGGGAGACCGTGTCGACCCCCATGCCCTCCTCCGCCATGATGCGGTAAATCTGCTTGAAGGCGCAGGCCTTGCTCGCGTACAGCGGCAGGGCTTTGTCTCCGAAGGCTTTGCGAAAGGCGTTTTTGTACATGCGGCAGTTGTCGCGGATGCGCGCCTCGTCCATGAGGTAGAGCGGCGTGCCGTACCGATCCGCCAGGGCTTCGACACTCTGCCCCGCGAAGCGGAGCGCGCCGTCGGGATCGCGCGTGATGTTGGAACAGATCATGGTCATCACCCATTTCTACAGGATGCGCGCATTTTAGCATATTAGCGTACTATAGTCAAGGTTTGTCGCCGCCCGCGATGTAGATTTCCTCCGCCTCCAGCAGCGCGCTCTGCAGGAGCTGGGCCGCCGCGTCCGCGCTGCCCTCTCTGATCCTGTCAATTGCCTCTGACGCGGCTCCGCACAGGATGGCGTACATTTTCGGATAGTCCGGCATGTTCTTCCCCCCTTTTTTATTTATAACGATTCAGTCTCGACCAAATGATACGGGAAAATGTCCGACTCGCGTCATTGCGAACCAGTGACCGATGTCACTGGTGTGGCAATCCGCATCTCTTTTACGCAAGCAAGATGTGCAGTTTGCACAGAGAAAAACGGATTCCCACGCCAGTATTGCGACACTGGCTCGGAATGACGGGGGTGGACTGAATAGCTACATTTATAGATATATTGTATATCCATTTTCGACACGGTTTTTCATTTTGGCCATATAGTAATGTCATCGTATATCTATGAGGTTGTTTTATGGCAATCAAAAGCGTGTCAATCCGGATAGAGGAGGAGATGCTGGACAAGCTCTCCTATGTGGCGGACTACGAAGGGCGCTCGGTCAACAGTCACATCCTGGTACTGGTTCGGCAGAGCATCCGCGCCTTTGAGGAGAAGAACGGCCCCATCGAAAACGACATCCGGCCCGATCTGAACGTCAAGCCCACGCGCCGCCGCCCGGCGGAGTAATAAAATAAAGCGCGCAAAGAACCCGGCGGCCTCGCGGCTGCCGGGTTCAATGTATGGTATATCTCATTCTTCCCCTCAAAGTGAGCGACTGGGCCAAGCGGCCCAGCCGCTCAAGGGGGGAGATATAGGGGAATTAGCTGGGGATTTGCTTAGGCGTTGGGCTCTTCGGACTGAGCTTCCTCTTCGGGCTGAGCTGCTTCGGCAACCGTCGCTTCGGTTTCGGGAGCTTCCTCTTCATACTCGGCGGTTTCCTCTACGCTCTCGGCGGCATCCTCGTTTTCGTCAGCCGAGGGGTAAATGGGATACTCGGGGTACTCAGCGTCTTCGGTGATCTCCTCATACGGAGCAGTCTCTTCGTACACAGCGTCGATGTCTTCATACCCGTTTGTGGTATCCTCGGCCCCAGAGAAGCCGTAGCTTCCTTTCAGATAGGTGACCGTCAGCGTAACTGTGTAGCTGCTGCTGAGATCAGGAACCGTGTACTGACGATTCTTCAGCGCGTTGCCCTGCGGTCCGAGGTTGGACGCCGCAGTGACGCTCGCTGTGTAACCGGACTGCGTAGTTGAGGCAGTGATGACATCGCCAAGATAAGCCGGGATCTTATCGCCGTTCTTGACTACATAGGTGCTTTCAAGTTTGGAAATGGCATCCTTTACCTTGACGTTGGCGGTTTTCGGTGCGGTGGTAACCTTTTGGCGTTCGTAGTTGGCAACAACATCCACACCGCCGGCAGGCATCTCGAAGTACAGCGCAACTTCCTTCAACGAATCGGCGGCTGTCGCATCCTTCTTCAGATCAACGGTGGTGCCGTCTGACTTCCTGGTGACCTTGACAATCTTCTTCAGTGCCTCATAGTCTGTATCAGACAACACAGCCTTGCTGGTCGGGCCCACATATCCGCCGAGAGGTTCAACCAGAAGGTAAACCCTTGCCTTGGTATCGGCCTTGGCGATTACTTTTCCCGCCTTCACATCCTTACTCTCGAAGGCCTGAACGGTTGCGCTCACGGGGCTGCTGTTCTTAAGAGTAATCAGGTTGCTCGAACTCGACAGCGTGATATGGATTACTGCGCCGGCTTCCGTGATTGTGACTGCATTATCCTTGACAGTCGCCTTGGTTGCGCTGATCTCGATCTTGTCATAGCCATCCGTATCAGACGCGACCTTGACAACCGTGCCGATCGGGAGCGTGAATGACTTAACCTTATTTTCTTTGTCAAGGAAAGCGTCGCCCAGACTGTCAATGGTAAGTTTGGCAGTCACATCATCTGTATCCAGATGGAAGGTGACAGTTGCAGTATTGTTGGTTTCAAAGAGCGCTCCAACAAGCACACCGCCGGCGGGCATTTCAAAGGTCCAATAAGTAATACCGCTGTCCACTATTGGTGTTACATTGACCTCAGATCCATCGGAAAGCTTAAGAACTCTAATACCCGTGGAAGTCAGATTGTTATATCCGGTATCAGGAGTCGCCTTAATCCAAATCTTATTCCCGACCTCTGCGGAAGTGACATGGGGCTCATTCTTCGACCCATTGGTAAAATCGAGCTTACCGTTCTGCGCAGTCCACTTGATCGGATTCGCGGCAGCCTTCAGCGTGATAGTCAGTTCCGCATCCTTAGCAGGAACCTTGTACTCGTTGCCGTTGATCGTACCGGCATCGGCCGTGCGATGATCGTATCGACAGGAAGCTCATAGATCTTGTTTTTACCCTCGATCGTGGCGGATCGGCCGTCATCAAGGTAGAGCGTCGCTTTCGCGTCCGCACCTTTATCCGTAACGACATTGAAGGTGATCTTCTTGTCGCCGGTCTTGAAGCTGGCGCTTGCGTAGAGGCCTTCTGTGTCCTTCTTGAGATCCGTGCCGTTGATGTGGAACAGATATGTGACACCGTCTGTGTCAATTCCATCAAATACTACCGGAATCTTTTTGCCGCTCTCGTCGACAACATCAACAGTATCCTTGTCAACGCTGTAGCCTTCCTTGGGACTGACCTTGAAATAGATGGTTTCGCCGGGCTTGAACGTCAAAGTAGGTACCGTCCTGGCGGCGTCTCCATAGAACGAGATTGTGCCGCCCGCGGCATCCACAACATAGATGCCATTTTCAACACCGGCGTGCGTGCCCTCATCAGGCCACTCCGCAGTGAAGATCGTGAGGCCGCTGGGAACCTTGTACTTCCAGACATTGGTGCCATCAGCCAGCTCGGTCTGCCAGTTCGCAACGGTGTAGACCGTGCCGTTGTTGGTGACCTTCAGGTCGCCCTTGCCCAGGTGCGCCTTGCCGGCATCGGGGATCTCAAAGATGTAGATCTCATCGCCGACGTCGATATCAGACTCAGCAAGGATCGGCGAAGCCAGGGACGGGCCGGAGCGGAATTCAAGCGTACCGCCGTCCAGCTTGCGCTGGAAGGTGCTGTAATTGACAGGCTGGAAGTCGTCAACCGTGATATATACGGTTACATTGCTGGCGGGCATGTAGAAGGCAGGGCCATTGCCGCCTTTGCCGCCGAGGCTGTAGTCGTAGTAGTATACGGGATTCTGGTTCGGGGCAGTCTTTACGTCGACCTTGGTGATGACCTTGTTCTGGCTGATGGCAAGCGCAGAACGCAGGATCGTGATCAGCGAATTATACTCAATCTTGCCGAAGCTGGCGTTCGCTGCCGCGTCGCCGAAGGTCTGCGCGCCTGCGGTGAGGTTGATCATACCGCCGACGGGATTGCCATCAGGGTCTTCCACCACGATCGTCATCGTGTAGGTCTCTCCGGAGAAGGGCACGGAGACGACCACGTCGGAATCGGGCATCGTGAAGACAAAGAACTTCTGCGGCTTGCCATCAACAGTGTACGTCTCTTCTTTCACGACGATGCGGTCTTCATCACCGCCATAGCTGTTGATAACGATATCCTTGGCCTTGATGACATACTTGCCGTCGTTGACCGAAGCCGCGATGGCGACCTTATCGCCGGTGCAGGCTTTCTTGACATACTGAGACTGGATCAGAGCGCCTCCGGAAATCGTGCTTTCATACTCTTTGGAGTAGCCGGATCCGGACTTGAGAATCAGGAATTCTACGCTGCCCTTGGTGTAATCGTAGACCGCGCTCAGGTTGTGGATCGCGACGCTGTAAGGCACTCTGGGCCTGAGACGCTGTAAGGCACTCTGGGCCTGAGGATGGCGACGATATCGAGATTCTTCGCGCGCTCGTCGATCATCTGGAAGTTGTAGAAGTAGTTGAGCTGATCGGCCGTGTACTCCTTGCCGTCGATTCGGAAGGAGACCATGTCGTACTTCGACCAGCCGGCCTCGGTCATGGCGACCGTGACGTAATCCTCGTAGGCGACGTCAAACTGAGTAACCTTTTCGCCATTGATTACAGTGGTCCAGTTGTCCACGACGCCGGGTTCCCAGTTGATGGCAATCTGCCACAGGCCCAGACCGGTCAGATTGTTGTCGGCCTCGTCATAGCAGCGCATGGTGATCGTGAAGGGTGCGGGATCAAAGGTCACGCGGACATCCACACCGCCGGCGGGCATATTTTCAAAGTAATATGCGTAGGTGTCATCCAGTGTAGGTCCTGCCGAGACGAGCTTCAGGCGG
>CADAPH010000135.1 GCA_902789745.1 Oscillospiraceae bacterium
ATCCTCCTTATTTCGGTCGGCCAGGCCGCCTTCATCGTCCTCACGGTCTCCGTCGACGATCTCATTCTCCCGCTTATCCATGTTCAGCGAGATATTGAGCTCATCCAGACGGGCCATCTTCTGCCTCAACTCTTCCTCCTGGGGGAAGGGCTTTTCCACCTCAGCCTTGGCATTCTCCAACTGCGCCCGCACGTTTTCCAGTTGCGCTTCGGCATTGTGCATCCGGTCCTCAAAGCCCTCCAGCAGATGATCCAGACGCTGGATATTGCCATAGATGTCTGTGCCCAGTGCGGTCGTGTGCGTCAGACTGCCTTTCAGTGAGATCTTGTATTCCTTACTGAAGCTGTCAAAGAACAGCTCCATAGCGAAGCCCCGATACTGTCCGATCGGAACAGCGTCGGAGCTGGTCATATTCTGGCAGGCTTCCAGGATAGCGGAGCCTGCCGCTTTCTTTTCGGCGTAGGTCATTCCCTCTACGGCCATGGGGGAAAAGCCATCCTCGTTCGGGTGCGTGTTTTCGGCCAGCCTGGTCATATCCTCCCTGTAGCCCTCAATCCGCTGCTCATAGGAGGAAATCTTCTGCGGGAACTCCTTGATGATTTGATCCTCCAGCGCGTATCGCTGACTCAGATGGTTGGCCTTCAAGAGCTTCAGGCGTGAAACCGCCACATCCAGATCCATTTTCTCCTTGATCTCTGGATTGCCGCTGCAGAGTGCCTTGATCTCGGCGTAGCTGAGCGCCGTCTCGTCAATATCCTCCGCCGAGCGTACCGGGGACTTGCTGGTCATGATCTGCCCGATGAATTTCTGTTTGGATTCCACCAGCTGATACAGATAGCTGTCGAAGGTGTTCTCGGTCACATAAGTGTAAATGTCCACTTCCGGGTTTTCGTTACCCTGGCGAATGATGCGGCCTTCCCGCTGCTGCAGATCCGCCGGACGCCAGGGACAATCCAAATGGTGCAGCGCGATCAGCTTTTTTTGTACGTTGGTGCCGGCGCCCATCTTCTGTGTGGAGCCAATGAGCACGCGGACCTGTCCGCTGCGGACCTTGCCGAACAGCTCCTTCTTCTTGACTTCGGTGTTGGCCCCGTGGATATAGGCTATCTCTTCAGCCGGTATGCCCATGGCGATCAGCTTGTCCCGGATGGCGTCATAGACGTTGAAATGGCCATCGTTATGCGGAGTAGAGAGGTCACAGAAGATCATCTGAGTCGAGCGCTGATCGGCGGTGCGTTGCCAGATCTCAAAGACATTCTGCGCACAGGCTGCCACCTTGCCGGTCTCGCTCTCCGGCAGCAGCTCGTTCATCAGCCTTTGATCCAGCGCCAGCTTGCGCCCATCATTGGTGATGACCAGCATGTTGTCCTGCGAGGAATTGACCATACCGGCGCGCACCTTTTCGGCGCGCTCGGCCACTCCATCCACCATTTTCTTTTGCAGCTCTGAGGGCTTCAGCACCACGTTGTGATAGTTGGCTTTCGGCACCGGCAGCTTGAGCATATCCGCTGTCTGGATGTCCGCCACTTCCTTGAACACGGTCATAAGCTCCGGCAGATTGAAGAACTTGGCGAACCGGGTCTTGGCCCGATAGCCTGTGCCCTCTGGGGCAAGCTCAATGGCTGTGACCGTCTCCCCGAAGGTCGAGGCCCAGCTGTCAAAGTGGATGAGATCGTTGCGGCGCAGGGTGTCATACTGGAGATATTTCTGCATGGTATACATCTCCACCATCGTGTTTGAGATCGGCGTGCCGGTCGCAAACACTACGCCGTGTCCGCCTGTCAGCTCGTCCAAGTATTGGCATTTCATATAGAGATCACTGGACTTCTGTGCCTCCGTCTGGCTGATGCCGCCCACGTTTCGCATCTTGGTAAAGGCGGCGAGGTTCTTGTAGTAATGGGCCTCGTCGATGAACAGGCGGTCAATACCGAGTTCCTCAAAGGTCACCACATCGTCCTTGCGGGACTGATCGTTGAGCTTTTCCAGCTTGAGCTGAACCTGCTTTTTGCTGCGCTCCAACTGCTTGATGGAGAAACGGTCGCCCCGGTTGCGCTTTACCTCCATGATGCCGTCCATGATCTCGTCCATTTGCTGCTGCAGCATTTGCTGTTGACGCTCAAAGGAGAGCGGGATCTTTTCCAGCTGGCTGTGTCCGATGATGATGGCGTCATAGTCGCCGGTGGCGATGCGGCCGCAGAAGCGCTTGCGATTCTTGGCCTCAAAGTCTTTGGCTGTGGCCACAAGGATATTGGCGCTGGGGTAGAGCTGCAAATACTCCGAAGCCCATTGTTCCGTCAGATGGTTCGGCACCACGATCAGACTCTTTTGACAGAGCCCCAGGCGCTTGCTCTCCTGTGCCAGCGCTACCATAGTAAAGGTTTTGCCCGCGCCGACCACATGGCCAAGCAGTTCATTTCCACCGTACAGCCCGCGGGCGACGGCGTTGAGCTGATGCTGGCGCAGGCTGATCTCTGGGTTGATCCCGGCCAGGCTCAGATGGCTGCCGTCATACTCACGGGGACGGACAGAGTTGAACTTCTCGTTATACAGCCTCGTCAGCCGTTCCCGTCGGGATGGGTCTTTCCAGATCCATTCCTGGAATGCCTGCTTGATCAGTTCCTGCTTGGCCTGCGCGATGGCGGTTTCTTTCTTGTTCAGCACCGGTGTCCGCTTGCCGTCTGCATCCTCGATATAGTCGAAGATGCGCACATCCTTCAGGTTGAGGGTCTGTTCCATGATCTTATACCCGTTGATGCGGTCGGTGCCGTAGGTGTTGAACGCGCGGACGTTGCCTCTGTCGCCGGATTTGCCTTCGATGTTCCACTCTCCCGTGTAGGCGGAGAAATGGATCTTGATCTTCCACCGGGCATAGTAGGGTGTTCCGAACAGCTCATACATGAAGTCCTCATAATCCTCCGGGGGTATCCAGGTCGCGCCGAGACGGACGGAGATCTCTGCAGCGGTCAAATTGACCGGCTGCACCTTTTCCAGGGCCTCTACATTGGGGGCATAATTTTCCGGGTCTTGTTTTGCCTCCCGTCGCGCCTCTCTCAGCTTTTCACGGACGTTACCAGAGAGATACTCGTCCGCGGGCAGGTATTTGGGTTGACCGTTCCCGGAGCCCGCCTCGTAGCGAGGATTGATGAAGATGACGCCCCGGAGGTCCGAGACGATTTCGGCCTCAGAGCGGTTGGTCAACTCCATCATATAGTCCATATCCACCCGTGCTTTTTCGGCCAGTGAGACAGCCAGCGCTTCGGAGGACGTGTCCACATGGGTGATCTCCACCCGTTGCTTGATGGTGCGCTTGGAGAACATATCCGCTTTGCGGAGGAAGTTGCCTTCGTCATCCATCACCTCCAGGGAGGACAGCAGGAAGAAAGAATTGTCTGTGCTGAATACGGACCGGTTGGCGCGGGAGTTGATGATGCCGTACTTGGTGCTGAAATCGTCATACAGGGCATTGAGCTGTGCTTGCTGGGCTTCGATCATGGTATCCGGGTAGTCTTCCGTCTGGTATTCGATCAGACGGCGAACACAGTCACGAATCCCGATCAACCCCTTGATGCGGTTCTCGGCAGTGACAGAAGCATTGACAGGTGACATGCGGCTGTTCTCCCGGAAATACACCTTCCCGTCCACCAGCGTAAAGCTGAAATTGCGGACGCCGGGGTCGGCGGGAATAGAGAGGTCTTCTTCCTCGTCGGCCAGTTCTTCTGCCTCGTACTCAGTGATGCTGCCGTTGATGCCCTGGATGGCCTCGGACAACAGCTGGCCGAGCTCCTGATCCTCATAGGGAAGGCAGGCTGTTTCCGGCCCGTAGGGGCCGCTGATCTCCTTCATCTCACCGAGGATCATCTCCGGATGATCGGCGAAATATTGGTTCATTTTCAGCCCACTGGCGTCGGTATTGAGATCCACCCAGCTCGGTTCATCCAAAGTGAGGGTGTCCCGTTTCTGGAAAAAGAGAATGTCCGAGGTAACGTCGGTGCCGGCAGCGGCCTTGAAGGTGTCGTTGGGGAGCCGGATAGCGCCAAGCAAATCTGCCCGCTGAGCGATATACTTTCGCACCACGGGGCTTTCCTTATCCATCGTGCCCTTGGAGGTCACGAAAGCAATGATGCCGCCCGGCCTCACCTTGTCCAGCGTTTTGGCAAAGAAGTAGTCGTGGATCAAAAAGTTGTTCTTGTCATAGCGTTTATCCGACAGCTTGAAATTGCCGAAGGGGATATTGCCGATGGCCACATCAAAAAAGCTGTCCGGCAGCTCCGTTCTCTCGAAGCCCTGGACAGCAATAGAGGATGTTTGATAGAGCTGCTGTGCGATGCGCCCGGAGATTCCGTCCAGCTCCACGCCGAAGATACGGGAGTCGGCCATGCTCTCCGGCTTCATGCCCATAAAGTGGCCGATGCCGCAGGAGGGCTCCAGCAGGTTCCCGTTTTGAAAGCCCAGATTCTCCAGCGCCTGATACATGGCGCGGATCACGACAGGCGGCGTATAGAAGGCGGTCAGCGTGGACTCTCTTGCCGAGGAAAGCTCCTCGTCGGTCAGCACCGCCCGCAGCTCCGGATAATGCAGGTTGTCCTCGTTGAAATAGTCCGCCAGACCGCCCCAGCCCACGTACTCCGACAGTACGCTCTGCTCGATGCTGTTGGCCAGCCGATGCTCACTCTCCAGCTTCTTCAAAAGCTGGATGGCGCGGATGTTGTGATAAAAGCGATCCAGAGGCGTACCCACGCCGATATCGTCCTTTTCAATACGGAAGTCGAGGCGGCGCTCTGCGGGGATCTCCGGGTAGAGCATGGTCGGAGCCAGCTTGGCGCGAGGCTTCGGCGCAGGCGGGGCAAGTACGGTTTCTTTTTCAGCCGGTTTCTCCTGCGGCGACAGATTAACCGGTTCCGGGTTTCCTTCCTCAAAGGCGAACACATTTTGACCGGTCCTCTCGGAAAGGTCCGCAGCCAGCATGGCCTGCCGCAGCATCTCATCTACACGGCTTTCCGGCGGCTCCCGCTCCGGCTCTGTTGAGGGGAGCCGCGCCGTGATGGCTTCCACCACCGCTGCGATCTCCGAATTGTCCCAGTCCTCAAATTCCTTATAGTCCTCAACCAGCGTATCCACGCCGTCGCGGCATTGGAGAAAATCCAGACTGCCGGGCATAGGGCTGCTGTTCTGGATGCCCAGCGCTTTCAGCTTGTCCGAGGGAAGTGCTGTGTAAGCGGCGTATGCCTCCTCCAGCGTGGCGTAGGTTTTCAGTTCCAATGTGCCGAGAACCTGCAAGTCCGTAACCACATAAAAATGGTCAATGAAGCTGCCCGCCTGCGGCTCCTCCACGATCTGAAGATACTGGTCATTCAGAGGGTTTTCCGCGACCATTTGGAGGAAATCTGCCTGGCTGTACTCCGTTTGCAGCAGAGGGAAGCGCACATCCTGCAGCACCACACTGTCCGAGCCGAAGAAAACAACCTCATACTCCTGCGTCCCGATGTGTACGGTCGCGCCCGGCGCAATACGGTACTCCATCTTCGGCGGGGGCGGCGGGTTCAGTTCCTCCTCTGTAGGCTCCAACGGCTTGGCAATATCGCTGTTCAGAGCGTCAAGGACCGCCTCG
Organism: Oscillospiraceae bacterium; assembly: GCA_902789745.1. Classification (GTDB taxonomy): domain Bacteria; phylum Bacillota; class Clostridia; order Oscillospirales; family Oscillospiraceae; genus Limivicinus. The sequence continues at coordinate 5,609 of CADAPH010000135.1, forward strand.
CAGCGCGCTGTCAGATGCGTATGATCCGCTATGATTGTCTCCATGGCGGCCCGCATCATGGGCAGAATGAAATCACCCTCACTGACACGGGCGTACATTTTCTTGTCTCCGGTCGTGAAGGCAGACACGCAGGAGACCAAATACCAGCGATCCGGGAGTCTGTTTGTCTCGCCAAGGCTATCCAGATAATCCCCGTACTCTTTGACGACCGCTTCAAACTCGCTGGCAATA
>CADAPH010000136.1 GCA_902789745.1 Oscillospiraceae bacterium
AGAGCGGATACCGTCTGCCCAATCTGCTGCCCCCGGACGAGCCGGAGGTGACCCTTGGGAAATACGGATTGATGAGACGCCGGTATCTGCAGCAGCACCACAGAGTGACCTACACGAATCTGCTGACCGGCGGGAAGCTGACGGAGCATCTGATGGAGATCGAGAAGGAAGCGCTGAACCGACTGGAGGCGATCACAGCGCAGATGGCGAGGGCCGAAGGCGTGACGGAGGAGCTGAAAGCGAGGGATCAGATGACCTGGGTGCAGCGGATGAACAGCATCCGGCAGAGAGCCGAGGAGACGATCCTGGCGGAGCTGATCTACAGCTAAGCGGGCATGATTTCGACGCCCGCACCGAAATCCCGTATTATCATCAGGGCGCGGAGAAGCAGGAACTGATCCGCATAAGCGATGCCTTAAAAGATCATAGAGTGACCATTGCCGCGTACTTATCCGAACATGAGGATCGGAGAGAACGCGGCATTTTCATCAAGTCCTTTTTTGACGGCGTGCCGGTCGAGAAGATGCTTTCCAACGGCCAAGCGGCAGGCTACCGGGCCTATGATGATCTCCTGCTTCTATGGAGGGGCGTCTATGAGAATCGTGAAGCGGAGGTATATATCCGCTGGCCGTTTGTGGCAGACATGATTCATGGCATGATTCTGACGGAGATATGGCTCTCGCCCAATGAGCGCCCGCTACCCACCGAGGGCGAGCAAATCTCCATGCTGGCAGAGGCCCAGATTGAGAAAAACGCCAGTTTCATCCTGCCACAGGCCGCCATCGACTATGTGCTCACGCATGGGAGCGGTTACTCTCACGGGAAGTACCGCATTTATGAGCAGTTTCAAAAGGGCGAGAGTGCGGAGGAGAACGTCAAATTCCTCAAAAACGAATATGGCGTCGGCGGCTATTCAGACGCCATCCCCGGAACAGGGTATTGGGAAGATCATGATTCCAAGGGAATCACCATTAAGCCATATCTTCCGAGTAAGGATTCCTTTACCATACGCTGGCCGAAGGTGGAAAAGCGTATCCGGGAGCTGATTGCTGCGAAACGGTATTTGAGCAAAGCCGAAGAAGATGCGTATCCCGCTTATCTGGCGGAACAAGGTATCCGAACGGAACGAGGCGGCGAGACAAACAGACTCCCGGATCGCTGGTATTTGGTCTCTTGCGCGTCCGCCTTCTCGGAGGGCGACAAAAAAATGTATGCCCGCGTCAGTGAAGGCGACTTCATTCTGCCCATGATGCGGGCCGCCATGGAGACGGTCATTGCGGATCATACGCATCTGACGGAGCGCTGCATGGCGGTCCTTGATGCGCTGAACAGCAACCTTGCCAAGCCCATGGAGCCCACCGAGGAGGAACTGAACCCTCCGCCTCCGCCGAAGAAGGAGTACCGCATTATGCCGGGCGCGACCGTGAATATCGGGACGCAGGAGTACGAGGTCGTTTTCTATGGCTCGGACAGCGTGGTGCTACAGGATGTGCGCTTCCCGCTGCTGCAAATAGAGTACAGTCAGGCAGATTTCCTGCAAATGGTCGCGGAGAATCCTTTGAATGAGCAATATCTTCAGATCGTGGAGGAACCGCAGGCGGACAGCTTCATTGACCATTATTACGTTGTCACGGATTTACAGGTTCTCGGCACATTGGAACTGAAAACCTACGCCACTCTGGAGGAAGCGTATGCCGCATACGCAGCGCTTCCCACGGATAAGCTGAAGGCTCTGGGCATCCAGAACAGCAGCCCTCTGCCCGGCAGTCTGGATTTTCTCCAGTGCCGCGATGGCGTGGATACGTTGGTCGAGGACTACAAGGAATTCGAGGACTGGGACAACCCGGAAATCGAAGCGGTTGTTGCAGCCATCAGGGCGCGGCTCCCCTCATCGGAGCCGGAACAGAAGCCGCCGGAAAGCCGTGTGGACGAAATGCTGCGGCAGGCCATGCTGGCCGCGGAGCTCTCCGAGCAAACCGGCCAAAACGTGTTCGCATTTGAGGAGGGAAACCCGGAGCCGGTCAATCTGCCACCGCGGGAGAAACCGGCTGAAAAAGAAACCGTACTCGCCCCACCTGCGCCGAAGCTCCGCGCCAAGCTGGCGCCGACCATGCTCTACCCGGAGATCCCCGCAGAGCGCCGCCTCGACTTTCGTATTGAGAAGGAAGATATCGGCGTCGGTACGCCTCTGGATCGCTTTTATCACAACATCCGCGCCATTCAGCTTTTGAAGAAGCTGGAGAGCGAGCATCGGCTGGCCAACAGCATCGAGCAGGGCGTACTCTCGGAGTATGTGGGCTGGGGCGGTCTGGCGGACTATTTCAACGAGGACAACCTGCATTATCCGGAGCTGCGGGCGGTGCTGACCGACGAGGAACTTGCCTCTGCAAGAGAATCTACACTGACCGCCTTCTATACGCCGCCTGTTGTGATCCGCGCCATGTATCAGGCCTTGGAGAATCTGGGCTTTCAAAACGGAAACCTGCTGGAGCCCTCCTGCGGCATCGGCCACTTTATGGGCATGAAGCCGGAGAGCATGGCAGGCTCCCGCATCTTCGGCGTGGAGCTGGACGGAATCTCCGGGCGCATCGCGCAACAGCTCTATCAGACATCCTCCATCGCTGTCCAGGGCTTCGAGAGAACGGAGCTGCCGGACAGCTTTTTTGATGTGGCCATCGGCAACATCCCCTTTGGCAATTTCAAGCTGTCGGACAAGCGTTACGACAAGAACAACTTCCTGATCCACGACTACTTCTTTGCCAAAACCCTGGATAAGGTGAGACCAGGCGGCATAGTCGCTTTTGTGACCTCCAAGGGCACGATGGACAAGGAAAGCCCTGTAGTGCGGAAATATATCGCTCAGCGGGCCGATCTGCTGGGGGCGATCCGGCTCCCCAACGACACCTTCAAAGCCGCTGCCGGCACCGACGTCACCTCGGACATCCTCTTTTTCCAGAAGCGGGATACCCTCACTTTGGATGAGCCAAGTTGGGTGCATCTGAATACCGACGCCAACGGGCTCAAAATGAACCAATACTTCGTCGATCATCCGGAAATGATCCTCGGCGAGATGAAGGAGATCAGCGGTCCCTTTGGCCCGGAGACAGCCTGTATCCCCTATGAGGATCAGGATCTCGGCCAGCTGTTGTCCGAGGCCATCCAAGGCATCAACGGCAGTATCACCGAGTATGAGGCGGAAGAGCTGGCTGATGAGGAAGAAGACCTCTCCATTCCCGCCGACCCCGGCGTCCGCAATTTCAGCTTTACGCTGGTGGACGGGAAGGTGTATTACCGGGAAAACAGCCGCATGACGCCGGTCAACGCCTCCGTCACCGCTGAAAGTCGCATCAAAGGGCTGATCGGAATTCGGGACTGTGTCCGCCTGTTGATCGAGTATCAGACGGAAGATTACCCGGATACCATGATCGAAGCCCAGCAAGCCCAGCTCAATGCTCTGTATGACGATTTCAGCTCCAAGTACGGCATCATCAACTCCCGCGCCAACCGGTCCGTGTTCAGCACGGACAATTCTTTCTTCCTGCTGTCTTCCCTGGAGGTGCTGGATGACGAGGGCAACTTCCTCCGCAAAGCGGACATGTTCTCCAAGCGCACCATCAAGCTGAGGGTCGAGATCAACCGTGTTGACACGTCCTCTGAGGCCCTGGCCGTATCACTGGCCGAAAAAGCACGGGTGGACATGGACTATATGATGGAGTTGAGCAACCGCTCTGAGGCAGAGATCGTCTCGGACCTCCGGGGCGTCATCTTCATCAATCCCCGCTACTCTGCCGGCTCCGGGAACGGTCAGCCCAAATACCTGCCTGCGGACGAGTATCTCTCCGGCAACGTCCGGGAGAAGCTGCGGGAAGCAAGGCGGAAGGCCAAACAAGGTCCGGAAAGCTATTCCCCCAATGTGGAGGCCCTGGAGAAGGTACAGCCGGTCGATCTGACCGCGGCGGAGATCTCCGTCCGACTCGGCGCGACCTGGATACCCCCGGAGGACTACGAAGACTTCATGTATGAACTGTTCGGGACGCCCTACTACGCCCGCTGGAAGATCAAGATCCATTTTTCCGCCTACACGGGCGAATGGAATATTGAGGGCAAATCCGGCGACAGAAGCAACGTCCGCGCGTTCAACACCTACGGCACCGACCGCATCAACGGCTACAAGATCTTGGAGCAGGCCCTTAATCTGAAGGACGTGCGCATCTTCGACTATATCGAGGACGCGGACGGCAAACGGACGCCGGTACTGAACAAGAAAGAGACCGCTATTGCGCAGGCCAAGCAGGAACTGATCAAGCAGGCATTTCAGGAGTGGATCTGGAAAGACCCCTCGCGCCGGGAACGTCTGACGAAACTGTACAACGAGAAGTTCAACTCTGTTCGACCCCGCGAGTATGACGGCAGTCATTTGAGTCTGGCAGGGATCAACCCGGAAATCAGTCTGCGTCAGCATCAGCTTAACGCCGTCGCCCGTGGGCTGTACGGCGGAAATGAACTGTTGGGCCATGTGGTCGGTGCGGGCAAAACCTTTACCATGGTGGCGCTGGCACAGGAGAGCAAGCGCTTGGGCCTCTGTCAAAAGAGTTTGATCGTGGTGCCGAATCACCTGACGGAGCAGTGGGCCGCGGAGTATCTGCAACTCTACCCCAGCGCCAATATCCTCGTGGCCACCGCAAAAGACTTTGAGACCAAGAATCGGAAACGCTTCTGCGGCCGCATCGCCACCGGTGACTATGACGCTATCATCATCGGACACAGCCAGCTGGAAAAGATCCCGCTCTCTTTTGAACGGCAGCAACAGATGCTGCAGCAGCAGATGGACGAGATCATGGAAGGTATCATGGAAGTCAAGCGCAACCGGGGAGACCGTTTCTCCATCAAGCAGCTGGAACGCAGCAAAAAGCAGGTACAGCTCAAGCTGGAAAAACTCAACGATCAGTCCCGCAAGGACGATGTGGTGACCTTTGAGGAGCTCGGCATTGACCGCTTGTTCATCGACGAGGCGCATTATTACAAGAACCTTGCCGCCTTTACCAAGATGCGCAATGTGGGCGGCATCAGCCAGACAGAGGCACAGAAGTCCAGCGACCTGTATATGAAATGCCAATACCTGGACGAACTGACCGGAGGGCGCGGCGTGGTGTTTGCGACCGGCACACCGATCTCGAACACGATGGTGGAGATGTACACCATGCAGAAATATCTCCAGTATGATACCTTGCGCCGCAACGATCTCATTCACTTTGACAGCTGGGCCTCGACCTTCGGGGAAACAGTCACGGCCATTGAGCTCGCCCCGGAGGGCACCGGTTATCGGGCAAAAACTCGCTTCGCCAAGTTCTTCAATCTGCCGGAACTGATGACCATGTTCAAGGAGGTCGCGGACATTCAGACTGCAGATATGCTTATGCTGCCGGTGCCGAAGGCCAACTATCATAATGTAGTGCTGAAACCCTCAGAGCTGCAAAAGAAAATGGTGGACGGGCTGGCCGAGCGCGCTGAAAAGGTGCGTGGGGGCATGGTCAATTCCTCGCAGGACAATATGCTGGTCATCACCAACGATGGGCGCAAGCTGGCGCTGGATCAGCGGCTGATGAACGAGCTGCTGCCGGAGAGCGAGACCGGCAAGGTAGTCGCCTGTGCGCAGAATGTCTTTGAGATCTGGCAGCGCACCGCCGATCAGCGCTCGACCCAGATGATCTTCTGTGACCTCTCTACTCCGCATAACGATGGACATTTCAACGTCTATGACGCCATTCGCGACAAGCTGATCGCCATGGGTATACCGGCTGAAGAGATAGCCTATATCCACGGAGCAAGCACCGAGGTCAAGAAAAAGGAGCTGTTCGGGAAAGTCCGCAGCGGCCAGATCCGGGTGCTTCTCGGTTCCACGCAAAAGATGGGCGCGGGCACCAATGTGCAGAAAAAGCTGATCGCCTTGCACCATCTGGACTGCCCATGGCGTCCCGCCGACCTCCAGCAGCGCGAGGGCCGCATCGTCCGTCAGGGAAACGAAAACCCGGAGGTGGATATCTTCACCTATGTGACGGAGAACACCTTCGACAGCTATCTGTATCAATTGGTGGAGAGCAAGCAGAAGTTCATCGGCCAGATCATGACCTCAAAAAGCCCCGTCCGTTCAGCGGAGGACATTGATGAGACCGCGCTCAGCTACGCGGAGATCAAAGCCCTCTGCAGCGGCAATCCGGAAATCAAGGAGAAAATGGACCTGGATGTGGCAGTCTCCCGCTTGAAGCTCCTGAAAGCCAATCATCTGAGCCAGCGGTATTCGTTGGAGGATCAGATTATCAAGGAGTTCCCGCAGAAGATTTCCTCTTATGAGCAGCGGATTGAAGGCTACAGGGATGACATGACGAGACTGGCCGAATACACGCATCCCAATGAGGACGGCTTTTCTCCCATGATCGTGGAGGGAAAGACCTACACCGAAAAGAAAGCGGCAGGCTCCGCCATCCTGGAAGCCTGCCAGAATATGACCAGCCCCGACGCCGTTCCGATCGGACAGTATCGGGGCTTTGCTATGGAGCTGTTCTTTGACAGCTTCAGCAAGGAGTACAAAATCTCTCTGAAAGGCAGCCTGACGCACACAACCGCCCTGGGTACGGATATCTATGGCAACATCCAGCGCCTGGATCATCTGTTGGAGGGCTTTGAGGATCGGATGCACAACGCCGAGGCGCAACTGGAAAACGTGCGAGCCCAGTTGGAAAATGCCAAAGCGGAGGTAGAAAAGCCCTTCCCGCAGGAGAAAGAGTTGAGGCAGAAGATGGCACGTCTGGACGAACTCAATATCTCGCTGAACATGGATAAGCGGGAGAATGAGATCGTCGACGGAGACCGTGAGGACGATGAAGGCGGCCTGGCCGACCGAAATAAGGAGGAT
>CADAPH010000137.1:0-3620 GCA_902789745.1 Oscillospiraceae bacterium
GCTCATGAAGGAGGACCGCCCCAAGTACGAGGAGTTCTTCCGCAACTACGGCATCCACATCAAGTGCGGCGTGTGCGACGAGTACGGCCGCTACAAGGACTTCCTGCGCGATCTGCTGATCTTCTACACCTCCGAGGATCACCAGATGACCCTCAAGGAGTATGTCGAGAACATGCCCGAGAGCCAGAAGGCCATCTACTACGCGAGCTCCGACTCCGTTAAGCACGCGCTGAGCCTGCCCCAGTGCGAGGAAGTGAAGAAGCGCGGCTATGAGATCCTGTGCCTCACCACGCCCATCGACGAGATGGTGCTGGAGGCCCTGCACGATCAGGACGGCAAGACCTTCTGCAACGTCGTGACCGACGATCTGGGCTTTGAGACCGAGGAGGAGAAAAAAGCCGCCGAGGAGCGCGATATCGAGAACAAAGACTTCCTCGATTTCGTCAAAGAGTCTGTGGGCGACGCGGTGAGCAAGGTGCGCCTGAGCCGGAAGCTCGCTTCCCAGCCCTGCTGCCTCACCACCGAGGGCGGCCTGACCCTCGAGATGGAGAAGTACTTCCGCCGCGGGCCCAGCCCCGAGATGCGTTCCATCCGCGCGACCCGCGTGCTGGAGCTCAACCCCGAACACAAGGCTGTCCAGAGCCTTAAATCCGCCTGGGAAAGCGGCGACACGGACAGGGCGAAGAACCTCTCCCTGATCCTCGCCCGCCTGGCCGAGCTGATGGCCGGGGCCGAAATCGAAGACCCCGCCGCCTTCGTCAGCGAAGTAAGCGAACTGTTTTGATCAGTTTGGAGTGTTGAGAGTGGAGTGTGGAGTTATGGTGTGCTTCGCACGAATTTAAATTGTCCGCGAAGCGGACTCCATAACTCCACTCTCCAAACTCCAAACTCCACTCTCAACATTTCAGGAGTATCCCATGAAACGACCGAGACTCGGTATCTATGTCCATATTCCGTTCTGCGCATCGAAGTGCGGCTACTGCGATTTCTATTCCCTCGCAGGCTGCGACCATCTGATGCCGGAGTATCAGCAGGCGCTGATCGCGCATATCAAGGAGTCGTCCCACTCCATACGGAGCTTTGAGGTGGATTCGATCTACTTCGGCGGCGGCACGCCCAGCTTCTACGGGGCCGACCGGCTGGTGCAGATTCTGGATCAGTTCAAGCTCAACGGCAACGTGCGCCTCGATTCCGAGATCAGCGTGGAGTGCAACCCCGATTCTCTCAGCCCCACGGCGCTCAAGCTCCTGCGGGAGGAGGGGGTCAACCGCCTCTCTATCGGCGTGCAGGCCAGCGACAACAACTTGTTGAAGCTCATCGGCCGCCGCCACAGCTTCCAGCAGGCGCAGAAGGCCTTCCGGGACGCGCGGCTGGCGGGCTTTGACAATATCAGCCTCGACCTCATGTACGGCCTGCCCAGCCAGACCAAGCGCGACTGGGCCGACACCCTCGCCAGGATCGTCGAGATGCACCCGGAGCATATTTCCTGCTACGGCCTGAAGCTGGAGCCGGGGACGAAGATGTACCGGGAATACAGGGATTCTCCCATCCTGCCCAGCGACGACGAGCAGGCGGACATGTACTCCTTCGCCGCCGACATGCTGGAGCGCTACGGCTACAAGCAGTATGAGATTTCCAACTTTGCCGCGCCGGGCTTTGAGTCGCGCCACAACCTGAAATACTGGAACATGGATGACTATATCAGCTTCGGCCCGGGCGCGCACTCCTGCGTGGGCAATATTCGCTACAGCTACGTCAAGGATCTGCGCGAATATATCTCCGGCGTGCACCGCAAGGTCAGCATCGTGGACGAGTACGAGGAGATCAGCCCCCTCGAACGGGCGGTGGAGTACGTCATGCTCGCCATGCGCACCTCCCGCGGCATCTCCCGCTACGACTATGTGACGCGCACCCAGTGCGACTGGCGGCCCATCGGCCAGGTGCTGGAGGCTTTTCGGGAAAAAGGCTGGGTCGCGCAGACGGAGGATCGCTGGCACTTCACGGTGCCGGGCTTTCTGATCTCCAACACGCTGATCGGGATCATGCTCGAGACCCAGGCCAACGGCCGCATCGAGGGCTCCCCCTGGATCAGCGGCGCGGAATACGCCGAGCGCCGGGTCAACCTGCCCAAGGGCGAGGAGGAGCTTTTTGCCGAGCTCTATGAACAACAGAAGAAACAGGGATAAGCAACAGATACAGACTGAGGGATAAGCATTGAGCGACAACTTTGACAAGCTGCTGGAAAACAAGATACAGAATACCCCCGAGAAGAAGGCGGAGGCCCCCAAGCCGCCGAAGAAGCGTGGCGGCGCCATGAAGCGCCTGCTGCTGACCTGCGTCATCGTGCTGTGCGTGGCGGTGCTGCTGGTCTGCGGCGCGGCCGTCTGGGGCTATCATCTGAGCGTCAACGGCGTGAACCTGCCGAACGTGTATGTCGACGGCGTCTTCGTCGGCGGCATGACGCCCGAGGAGACCGCCGACGCCCTGCGCGAGGCAAAATGGGACGCCCTGGAGGGCGAAAGCCTCGCGGTCAGCCTCCCCGCCGGGGCAGGTTTTCAGGTGGACTATCTGCGCTCCGGCGCGGTGATGAGCCGGGACGAGGCCGTGCGCATCGCCTGCGCCTACGGGCACGAGGGGGATGTGTTCGCAAACCTCCGGGACTATCTGCTGAACTGCCTCAGCCCCGTGGACGTGGCGACGAAGGAGCGGACGCTGGACGAGACCTACATCCGCGCCTGCATGGACGAGGGGATCGCAAAGCTCAACAGCAATCTCCGGAAGGAACCCTGGACGCTGGACGAGGCGGGCGGACGGCTGATTTTCGTCAAGGGCGCGGGCGGGATCGATCTGGATACCGACGCCCTCCACGACGCGGTCATTGCCGCGCTGAAGGCCGGGGAGAAGGAGCTCCGCTTCGACAAGCTCCGCCGGAATGTACAGATGCCGAACCTGGCAGAGATTTATGACCAGGTCGCCGTCGAGCCGGTCAACGCCTATTTCGATACCGGCATCCGTGACATCGTGCCCGAGACGGTGGGCCGCAGCTTCGACACGGAAGCCGCCGCACAGCTCTGGCAGGCGGCGAACATCGGCGAGCAGGTGGTTGTGCCGCTCAGTGAGATCCAGCCGGAATATACGGCGGAGGCGCTCAACGCCATCCTCTTCCGCGACCTGCTGGGCGCGCAGATGACCTATTACTATGGCTCCACGCCCGAGCGCATCAACAACATCCGCCTCGCAGCTTCCAAGCTGGACGGCCTGGTGCTCCTGCCGGACGAGACCTTCTCGTATAACGACACGGTGGGCCAGCGCACCCAGGAGGCGGGCTTCCAGATCGCCAAGGCATACAGCGACGGCCAGGAGGTGGACGAGCTCGGCGGCGGCATCTGCCAGGTGAGCTCCACGCTCTACGGCGCGGCGCTCTACGCGAGGCTCAAGATCCTCACGCGGCAGAACCACTACTTCAAGGTCGGCTATCTCGACTACGGCCTCGACGCCACCGTAAGCTGGCGGCAGCCCGATTTCCGCTTCAAGAACAACCGGGAGTTCCCCATCAAGCTGGCGGCCTACGTCAATGAGGGGGAGCAGTCCCTGGTGGTGGAGGTCTGGGGCACCGACTT
>CADAPH010000137.1:3650-9056 GCA_902789745.1 Oscillospiraceae bacterium
CCCTGGGTGCTGGTGGGCAAGCGCATCCACACCTACGGCGACCTCTACGACGCGGACGGCAACTATCTCAACACCGTCAGCGAGAATACCGGCGTCTACTACTTCCACGATGAGGATATCGACTGGCCCGACGGCTACATCCGAAACCGCGGCGAGGATCAGTATCTGGGGTGAGACGCGCCCCTTTGCCTCCCTCAGAGAGGGAGCTTAAGCGGAATTTGATTTGAAATTCAAATACAGGAGAAGAGAGTATGGAAAACAGGAAGACCTTTTACATCACGACCCCGATCTATTACCCCTCGGACAAGCTGCACATCGGCCACACCTACTGCACCGTCGCGACCGACAGCTTCGCCCGCTACAAGCGGCTGCGCGGCTATGACGTGATGTTTCTGACCGGCACGGACGAGCACGGCCAGAAGATCGAGGAGAAGGCCAAGGCCGCGGGCGTCACGCCCCAGCAGTTCGTGGACAAGATCGTCGAGGGCGAGGGCGGCATCCTCGACCTGTGGAAGCTGATGAACATCTCCAACGACCGCTTCATCCGCACCACCGACGACTACCATGTCCAGTCCATCCAGCGCATCTTCAAAAAGATGTACGACAACGGCGATATCTACAAGGGCTCCTACAAGGGCAAGTACTGCACCCCCTGCGAGAGCTTCTGGACCGAGAGCCAGCTCAAGGACGGCATGTGCCCCGACTGCGGCCGCCCCGTCCACGACGCCGAGGAGGAGGCCTACTTCTTCCGTCTCTCCAAGTACGCAAAGCCCGTGCAGGAGCTGCTGGAGACCGGCACCTTCCTCGAGCCTGCCTCCCGCGTCAATGAGATGATCAACAACTTCATCAAGCCGGGCCTTGAGGATCTGTGCGTGTCCCGCACCAGTTTCACCTGGGGCATCCCCGTGGACTTTGATCCGGGCCATGTGGTCTACGTATGGGTGGACGCCCTGTCCAACTACATCACCGCCCTCGGCTATCTCAACGACCGCTACGACGACTTTGAGAAGTTCTGGCCCGCCGACTGCCACATCGTCGGCAAGGAGATCGTCCGCTTCCACTCCATCATCTGGCCCGCCATGCTCATGAGCCTGGGTCTGCCCATGCCGAAGAAGGTCTACGGCCACGGCTGGCTCGTCATCGACGGCGGCAAGATGTCCAAGTCCAAGGGCAACGTGGTCGATCCCTACGTGCTGGCCGACAAGTTCGGCGTGGACGCGCTGCGCTTCTTCCTGCTGCGCACCTTCCCCTTCGGCGCGGACGGCAACTTCTCCAATGAGCTCCTGATCTCCACCATCAACACCGATCTTGCAAACGACCTCGGCAACCTCGTCTCCCGCACGACCGCCATGGTCGAGAAGTACTTCGGCGGCAGGCTCCCGGCGGAGCGTGAATATGACGCCCTGGACGACGAGCTGATTTCTCTCATCAAGGCCGCGCCCGAGAAGTACGCCGCGCAGATGGACAATTACCAGCCCCATCTCGCCCTGGACGAGGTTTTCAAGCTCATTCAGCGCGCCAACAAGTATATCGACGAGACCATGCCCTGGGCGCTGGCGAAGGACGAGACGAAGAAAGCCCGCCTCGCCTCCGTGATGTACAACCTGCTCGAGGCCCTGCGCGTCTCGCTCATCCTGCTCACACCCTTCATCCCCGAAAGCTGCGCCAAGGCTTTCCGGCAGATCGGTGCGGACGCTTCCGTTCAGACCTGGGACGCCGCCCTCGTTTACGGCGCCCTGCCCGCGGATGTGGAGGTGCATAAGGGCGAGACCCTGTTCCCCCGCATCGACGCGCAGAAGATGCTCGAGGAGCTGGAGCAGGCCGAGAAGGCCGCTAACGGCCCGAAGGTCAAGGTCAACCCCGTCCTGCCCGACGTGAGCATCGACGAGTTTGCCAAATGCGACATGCGCGTATGCAAGGTTCTGGCCTGCGAGGCCGTCAAGAAGAGCGACAAGCTGTTGAAATTCCAGCTCGACGACGGCAGCGGCACGCCCCGCCAGATCCTCTCCGGCATCCGCAAGTTCTACGAGCCCGAGGAGCTTGTCGGCAAGACGGTCGTTGCCATCCTGAACCTGCCCCCGCGCAAGATGATGGGCCAGATGTCCAACGGCATGCTGCTCTCCGCCGTGCGCGAGGTCGACGGCAAGGAGGAGCTGCATCTTATCATGCTCGACGACGCCGTCCCCGCCGGCGCGCAGCTCTGCTGAGAGGCGGACGCAGGGAAGAGGCGCAAAAACTGCGCCTCTTCTGCATTTTCCGCATCCCGGGTGGTTGACAAAGCGCCGAGGGTTTATTATGATACGGACAGTATAAATGATTGCGAGGAAATAACATGGACGGCGAACTTCTCAAATATATGATCTACGCGTGGATGCTGGTGGTCGCGGGCGTCGGTGGGCTCACATTTCTGGCGGACCTGATCTGGACGGCCTGCTTCAAGGTCACCGACGGCACGGCCGCCAAATTCAAGCGGGCCGAGCTTGTGAAATGCTTTCTGCGCTTTTTCCTGCTCGTCGTCATTCTGGCGGCAGCCTACGCCGCCGCCCAATATCTGGGCAGCATGACCGTCTGAGCCGGACTGCAAAGCCGCTGTGCTCTGTCTTTCCGGATTCACGAAAGCATCCTTTGCTCACTCAGAATGGCGCAAGATTTCCCAAGACGATCAAAAAACCAGATCCGCATTTCGCGGATCTGGTTTTTTGTTGGGTTGGTATCGAATTACGCAGCGTTGGCCAGCTCGGAAGAGGCGGCGAAGTCCGCGGCGCTCTGACCGGCGATGCGGCCGAAGATGGTGAAGTCGGCCACGGCATTGCCGCCGAGACGGTTGTTGCCGTGTACGCCACCGGTGGTCTCACCGGCAGCGAAGAGGCCGGGGATCACGTCGCCGCCGGTGCTGATGACCTCGGCGTTGTCATTGATCTTAATGCCGCCCATGGTGTGGTGGACGCCGGGCTGCACCTTGATGGCGTAGAAGGGAGCCTGATCGAGGGGATTTGCGAAGGAGACGCGGCCAAAGTCGGGATCCTCCTTGGCTTCCACGCAGGCGTTCCAGGCGGCCATGGTCTCGGCCAGCACATCGGCGGGCGCGCCGATCGCCTTGGCCAGCTCCTCCCAGGTCTCGCCGGTCTCGGCAAAGCCCTTCTTGATGTAGCCCTGGATGACGTTGGAGGCGTCGCTCATGCGGCTGTCGACGATGAGCCAGGCGTAGCCGCCGGTCTGGTCGAACTCGGCAGCGGAGACCTTGTCGCGGGTGGAGACCTCATCGAAGAAGCGCTTGCCCTCCTGGTTGACCAGGATCGCGCCGTCGCCGCGCAGACCCTCGGTGATGAGGTTTGCGCTGGTGCCCTCAACGTGGACGGTCGGGTGGAGCTGGATCTCCGCCATGTCGACGGTGTCCGCGCCGACGGCCTGGGCCATCTGGATGCCCTGGCCCTGGATGCCGGGGGCGTTGGTGGTGATGAAGCCGTCAAGCTCAGGACGGACGGCCTTGATCATGTCGTTGTTCGCGCCGAAGCCGCCGGTGGCGATCACGACCGCCTTGGCGTTGATGGTGTAAGTCTTGTCCGCGCCCTCGGCCTTCACGCCGACAGCCTGGCCGCCGTCCATCAGGATCTCAACGGCAGGGGTATCGGTCATGAGGGTGATGCCGCGGTTTTCAAGGTTCTGCTGGAGCAGGGGGACGACGTACGCGCCGACGGAGATGACCTTGCCGTTCTCATCCACCGGGCGGTGGATGCGCTTGACGGAGGCGCCGCCGAAGGCCGCGACGTTGTGGAGGATGATCGCAGGATCGAGGGAATCAAGCCAGCCGATGGCGCTCTCGCTGCTCTCGACCAGTTTCTTGACCAGGGCGGGATCGTTTTTGCCGCCGCCGCCGATGAGGGTGTCAAGCTGGAAGAGCTCCGCGCTGTCGAAATAGCCCTGGGGATCGGCCTGGTAGGCCTCCCACTGCTCGGCGACGATCTTGCCGAGCTCCTGAATGCGCGCGTTGTCGGGGTAGTTGGCGACCTTCTTGAGGGTGGCCTCCACGCCCGCGCTCTCACCGAAGGTGTTGGCCTGCTGCCACTCGGTCGGGGCGGCGTTCATGCCGCCGGTGGAGCGGACGGAGTTGCCGCCGGGGAAGGCGGTGCTCTCCAGGACGATGACATTCTTGCCAGCGTCGGCGGCAGTGATGGCGGCGGTCATGCCCGCGCCGCCCGCGCCGACAACAACGACGTCGCAGTCAAGGGCCTCCTCCGCCTTCTCGGCGGGGGCCGCAGCCTCGGCGGGAGCGCCCGCATAGGCGGCGGGGTCGAAGCCCAGGGAGGTCAGAGCCTCGGCGACGGCGGTCTTGATGGCGGTGCTCGTCACGGTCGCGCCGGTGATGGCGTCGACCTCAAGGGAGTTGGCCTCGACGATCGCGCCGGGGAGCTTCTCGACAGCCACGGAGCCGATGCCCGGGGTCTCGTTCTGCTCAAGGATATTGACCTCGTAGATGGTGGAGGCGTCGGCCTTGACCTCGACCACCACGTCGCCGCCGATGCCGGTGGCCTTGGCGGTGGCGGAGGCGACGTCGGCAGGCTCCTCAGCGGCCTCGGCGGGCGCGGCTTCCTCAGAAGCGCCGCCCTTGGCAAAGTCCGCCGCGTTCTGGCCGGCGATGCGGCCGTAGATGGTGAAGTCGGCCACAGCGTTGCCGCCCAGACGGTTGTTGCCGTGCACGCCGCCGGTGACTTCGCCCGCTGCGAAGAGGGCGAGGATCACATTGCCTTCGGTGTCGATGACCTGCGCGTTGTCGTTGATCTTGATACCGCCCATGGTGTGGTGGACACCGGGCTGAACCTTGATGGCGTAGAAGGGAGCCTGATCAAGGGGATTGGCGAAGGAAACGCGGCCGAACTCGGGATCGGACTTCTGCTCCACGCACGCGTTCCAATTGATCAAGGTGTTGACAAGCGCCTCAGCGGGAGCACCGATGGCATCAGCCAGGGCGACGTAGGTGTCGCCGGTCTCGGCAAAACCCTTCTTGACATAGCCCTGGATGACGTTGGACTTGTCATACATGCGGCTGTCGATGATGAGCCAGGCATAGCCGCCGGTCTGCTCAAACTCGGCAGCGGAGACCTTGTCGCGGGTGGAGACTTCATCGAAGAAGCGCTCGCCTTCCTGGTTGACCAGGATGGCGCCGTCGCCGCGCAGACCCTCGGTGATGAGGTTTGCGCTGGTGCCTTCCACATGGACGGTCGGGTGGAGCTGGATCTGCTTCATATCGACGGTGTCGGCACCGACGGCTTGGGCCATCTGGATGCCCTGGCCCTGGATGCCGGGAGCGTTGGTGGTGATGAAGCCGTCAAGCTCGGGGCGGACAGCCTTGATCATGTCGTTGTTCGCGCCGAAGCCGCCGGAGGCGATGACCACCGCCTTGGCGTT
>CADAPH010000138.1 GCA_902789745.1 Oscillospiraceae bacterium
AAGGCGCTGGGCATCAGCCCCGCCACCATGGGCTATTTCAAGAAGGAAACCACCAGAAATTCCAACAGCCAGGTCAGGCGTAAAAAGTCCGAGTACGCCATGCAGCTGCAGGAGAAGCAGAAGGTCAAGTTCGTGTACGGCGTGCTGGAGAAGCAGTTCCGCGGTTACTATGAGCGCGCCGAGCGTATGCCCGGCAAGACCGGCGAGAACCTCCTCTTCCAGCTGGAGAACCGCCTGGACAACGTCGTTTACCGCCTCGGCTACGCCGCTACCCGCCGCGAGGCCCGCCAGATGGTCAACCACGGCCACTTCACCGTCAACGGCCGCAAGGTCAACATCCCCAGCTACCAGGTGAAGCCCGGCATGGTCATTGCCCTCAGGGAGAGCAGCCGCTCCATCGAGCGCTTCAAGCAGAACCTCGAGGCCAACGCTTATCACGTCATCCCCAAGTGGCTTGAGTTCGACGCGAACAATATGGTCGGCAAGGTTGTTGCCGTCCCCACCAGAGAAGATATCGATCTGCCCGTTGAAGAGCGTCTCATCGTCGAGTTGTACTCCAAGTAATAAAGGATACCCTCAATTGGTAAGCTGAATCACCGCAGGCACCGTGTAAGGTGCAATCTAATAAGGAGGGTTATATAACTATATGATCGAAATTAAAAAGCCGCGTATCGAGTGCATTGAAACACCCGCAGACAGCTCGTACGGCAAATACATCATCGAGCCCCTGGAGCGCGGCTATGGTACTACGCTTGGTAACTCTCTACGCAGGGTACTTCTCTCTTCCCTCCCCGGCATCGCATGCACCAGCATCAAGATCGCCGGTGTTCAGCATGAGTTTTCCACCATCCCCGGCGTCAAGGAGCGAGCAGCCCATCGCGACCCTCGGCCCTGACGGCGCCCTGAGCATGGAGCTGGTTCTCGATCACGGCAGAGGCTACGTCTCCGCCGACAAGAACAAGAACCCCCAGATGCCCATCGGCACCATCCCGGTCGACTCGATCTACACTCCCGTCCTCAAGGTCAACTACACGGTGGAAAACACCCGTGTCGGCAATCAGACCGACTTTGACAAGCTGACCATCGAGGTCTGGACGGACAAGACCATGACCGCGAGAGACGCTGTTTCTCTGGGCGCGAAGATCCTCTGCGACCACTTCACGCTTTTCACCAACCTCTCCGACTCCGTCGGCGGTGCGTCTACCGTCGTCGAGAAGGTGGAGAAGGAGCCCGACACCATGCTCAAGATGACCATCGAAGAGCTGGATCTGTCCGTGAGAAGCTTCAACTGCCTCAAGCGCGCGAACATCAACACGGTTCAACCTTGGCCGCAAGTCCCTGGAAGAGGTCGAGCATAAGCTCACCATGATGGGTCTGTCCCTTGCCAGCGACGACAACCAGTAACATCCGATAAGCTAAGCTCTCATTATAGGAGGAACGACAATATGCCTGGTACAAGAAAACTCGGCAAGACCACTTCCCAGCGCATGGCGATGCTCCGCCAGCAGGTGACCGACTTCCTGGACACCGGCCGCATGGAGACCACCGTGACCCGCTGCAAGGAAATCGCGCCCCTGGCCGAGAAGATGATCACCCTCGGCAAGGCGAAGGATCTGCCCGCCTACCGTCAGGCGCTGGCCTTCATCACCCGCGAGGACGTGGCCAAGAAGGTTTTTGACGAGATCGCCCCGAAGTACGCCGACCGCAACGGCGGCTACACCCGCATCACCCGCATCGGCAATCGCCGCGGCGACGCCGCCGAGATCGCCGTGATCGAGCTCGTCTGATCCCAATAAACAAACAAAACACCCCGGAACAACCGTTCCGGGGTGTTTTCATTCGGGGATTTGCGGCTTTTGCCGCATCCCCGCTTTTATTGTTTATGCCCTACGCGCCCAGCATGTTCCACGCCGCCAAAAGCAGCAGGGCCAGCACACCGCAGGCAGCCCAGAGGAGGTCGGAGGAGAAGCTGCGCGCGACGCGGCCTCTCTCGCTCTGCTTGGAATAGGCGGAGAACTGATCGTCCTCGGGCGGGATCACCTTGTCCTTCGCGCCGAGGAAGATAAGGTCGACCGTGCCGTAAATGAGCAGCGCGCCGAAGGTCTCCACCAGTCTTGCCGCCGCGCCGCCGATAAAGGCGAGGCCGCGCAGGGCGGGGCGGTAGACCGCGTCCTCGAGATCGAGACCGGAGGGCCAGACGTTGCGGTAGACCTCGTGTCCGTCCTCGCGCTTCGTCAGCCACTTCATGCCGACAAAGAGGAAGACCAGCGCGCCGATGGTGATGGAGATGGCCGCGCCCTTGAGGTTTGTGAGGGAGAAGTAGTGCACCGCGTGGGCCATGGGTTCGCGCCGGAAGAAGGGCAGGGCGTAGGCCGCGATCCTGTCCATGGTCTGATGCGGAAAGCTGCCCAGCAGGGGCATCAAAATCCCGCCGATCACCAGCACCGAGGCCGTCATGGGGGTCATGTAGCGGCCTTCCTTCTGATGCTGGTGCTCCGGCTTTTCGGCGATGAAGAGGATGTAGAACAGCCGCGCCATGTAGGCAAGCGTCAGGCCGCCGGAGAGGAGGAAGACCCACTCCACCGCGCGGTAGGCGGCGGCGCTGTGGCCGTGTTCGGTCAGATGCACGCAGTACTCCACGATCCCCTCGTGCAAAAGCGTCTTGCTGATATAGCCGCCAAAGCCGGGGATGCCCGCAATGGAGCAGGCCCCCGAGAGGAAGGCCAGCATCAAAACCGGCTTGCCCCTGCCAAAGCCGCGCACGTCGTTTAAGTCCAGCGAGTGGACGTTGAAGTACACGACGCCCGCCGCGACGAAGAGCGTGAGCTTGATGAGCGAGTGGTTCAGGATGTGCAGCACCGCGCCGCAGGCGGCGATGGAGCCGTGCTCGCCGAGAAGCGCGCACATCGAAACGCCCGTGAGGATGAAGCCGATCTGGCTCATGGACGAGCAGGCGAGGGTGCGCTTGAGATCGACCGAGAAGACCGCCAGCAGCGCCCCGAGGAACATCGTGATCACCGCCGGGACGAGCAGGAAGCTGCCCCAGCCGGGGACGCCGTCAAAGAGCCAGCAGGTGATCCCGATCACGCCGAAGACGCCGCTCTTGGTCAGGATGCCGGAGAGCAAAGCGCTCGCGGGCGCGGGGGCGACGGGATGCGCCTTGGGCAGCCAGATGTGCAGCGGGAACATGCCCGCCTTGGCCCCGAAGCCGACCAGCGCGCAGACGCCGACGGCCCAGCGCAGAGACGCGCTCATCTCCGGCGCCTTCTCGACGATGTTTTCAAAAGTGAGCCGCCCGACCGCGTTGTCCAGCAGGAACAGGCCCATCAGCATCGTGAGGCCGCCGATGACCGCGATGAACAAATAAGTCTCGCCCGCGCGGATGGCGGCGGGGGTCTCGTTCTGCGCCACCCAGACGTAGGAGGTAAAGCTCATCATCTCGAAGAAGATGAAGAGCGTCATGAGGTCTGCCGAGAGGAACACACCCTCCAGCGCGCCAAGCGTCCAGAGATAGAAGCAGAAGTAACGGCCGTTGAGGCGCGCTCCGTCGAAGTACTCGGGGGAGGCCAGCGCCGTCATCACCCACATGAAGGCGGCTAAAATCGCCATCACGGTGCGCATCCCGCCCGCGCGGAAGTGCACGCCGAGGCCGCAGAAGCCGTCGATCCCGTCGGCAAGCCCCGGCTCCCAGAGCAGGGACAGGGCCATCAAAAACACCGCGCCGGTCACGACGAGGGCGGGCGTCGTCCACGCCTTTTCGGATTTCCCGCAGAGGGGATAGCACAGGATCGCCACGATCATGGGCAGAAAAACCATCAAAACAAGCATTATACCAGCCCTCCGATCCAGGCCGAGAGCGGCCATGACAGCAGCGACAGAACGCCCAGCAGACCCATGAGGAAGACGAGCGGCCCGGTCATCAGGCGGTCGGCCTCATGGATGCGCTCCGGCTGTTCTGGCGCGTCCTTCAGCGGGAAATAGAAGCGCACGGCGGCGCTCATCATATAGAGCGTGGTGAGAATCGCGGAGACGATCAGGGACGACGCGCCCAGATAGCCCGCCCAGTTGAGATTCGCCGCGGCGGCGGTGCCGATCGTCCACTTCGACAGGAAGCCGCCGAGGGGCGGTATGCCCATCAGGGCCAGCGACGCGATCAGGAACACCCCGCAGGTCACGGGCATCTTTTTGGAAAGCCCCTCCATGTCGCAGACGTATTCCAGCTCGTTGTGGTGGAGCATCGCGCCCGCGCAGAAGAAGAGGGAAATTTTAATCACCGCGTGGAAGATCATGTGCAGCAGCCCGCCCGCGAGGCCGACGGGGCTCATCGAGGCGAAGGCCACCAGGATATAGCTCAGGTTCGACACCGTGGAATAGGCGAGCCGGCGTTTCAGGTGCGGCATTCTGAGCGCCATCACCGAGCCGAACATCACCGTAAACGCCGAGGCGGCGAGGACGATGTACTGCGCCCAGGTGCCGCGCAGGAAATCGCAGCCGAAGCCGAAGTAGACAAGGCGCATCACCGCAAACGCGCCGGACTTGACCACCGCCACCGCGTGCAGCAGGGCCGTGACCGGGGTCGGGGCCACCGACGCCGCGGGCAGCCAGCGGTGGAAGGGGAAGATCGCCGCCTTGACGCCGAAGCCGAAGAAGGCCAGGACAAAGACGGTCATGAGCTCCTTTTCATGCCCCTTCGCCTTGTCCATGTTCAGAATCCCGCCGTAGGTGAAGGCGAGGGAGTCGGCGTAGCGGCAGAAGTACATGAGGCAGATGAACACCAGCGCCGCGCCGGTCATGGAGTAGAGGACGTACTTTTTGCCCGCGCTCCTCGCCTTGTCGTCCATCTCGTGCATGACCAGCGGGAGGGTCACGAGGGTCATGAACTCATAGCAGAGGTAGAGGGTAAAGAAGTTTGCCGAGTAGGCGATGCCCGCCACGACGCCGAAGGTGATGATGAAGAAGCCGAAGAAGAGGCTTTCCCGCCCCTCGTGCGCCATGTAAGAGAAGGCGTAGAGTGTGGTCACGGGCCAGAGCACGCCGATGATGCAGCCGAAGACCAGCGAAACGCCGTCGGGCCGGAAGGCGATCGAGAGCATGGGGCTGAGGTCGGCGATATGCACCGCCATGCTGTCCGCGCCGTTGATTGCAGAGAGCAGGGCCGTGCCGAGGACAAAGACGGCGTTGACGCCCACGACCGTGATCGAATAGCGGTTGCGGACTTCCCGGTTCTGCGGCCGCCAGATAAAGAGGGCCGCACCCGCGAGGACGGGGAAGAGCACGCATAAAATGGTCAGTATGTTCATGGTCTCCCCTCCTTACAGCAGCCAGCCGTTGAGTATGGCTGTAAATGCGAACAGCGCAAGCGGGAACATGCCGAGCAGTACCGTGAGGCCCGCGAAGACGATCTGCGGGACCAGCATGGTTTTCGGCACCTCGCACCTCTCCCCGGCCTCGAAATCGCGTCCGGGGAAGAAGGCCGCCGACACGATGGGCAGCAGGTAGAAGGCCGTGAGCAGGGCCGAGACCATCAGCACGATCACGCCGGCGAGACCGAGCGTCATGCCGGTGTCCAGCGCGCCCATGGCGAGCAGGTACTTGGCGAAGAAGCCGCCCATCGGGGGAATGCCGATCAGGGACAGGGACGCGATGGCAAAGCACCACATCGTGACGGGCATCTGCCTGCCGATGCCTTTGAGCTCGTCCACCCTGGTTTTCCCGGTGGCGAAGATGATCGAGCCCGCGCAGAGGAAGAGCGCGTCCTTGGCCAGCGCGTGGAAGACGATCTGCAAAAACGCCCCGGAAACGCCCATGCCCATCTCGTCAAAGACGAAGAGGCCGAAGAGCACATAGGACACGTTGGAGACGGTCGAATACGCCAGCCGCTTCTTGAGAAGCTTTTCCCTCTGGGCCAGCATCGAGCCGGTGAAGATCGTGACGATCGCAAGCACCAGAATCGTCGTCTGCACCCAGGTGCCGCGCAGCATCTCGCGCCCGAAGAGCTGGAACGTGCAGCGGAGGATCGCCAGCACGCCGCCCTTGGTGATGAGGCCGGAAAGCACCGCGCTCGCGGGCGAGGGGGCGACGGGGTGCGCCTCGGTCAGCCACATCTGCAGCGGCACCATGCCCGCCTTCGCGCCAAAGCCGAGGATAATGAGGAAGGCCGCGGCGAGCAGGGTCTTCGGATCGCCGGTGAGATTCGCCCCGCCGGGGGTAAACGTCAGGTCGTTGCCCTGCGCGGCCAGCAGGAAGAAGCCCAGCAGCGCCAGCGACGCGCCGAGGGTCGAGTACCCGAGGTAGGCAAAGGAAGCGCGCCGCGACTGCTCGGAGCCGTTGTGCAGCACCATCGGCATGGAGCAGAGGGTCATGAGCTCAAAGCACATGTAGAAGGTCACGGCGTTTTTCGCGAAGGCGAGGGCGATGAGGGCCGCGTAGGTCAGCAGGAAGAAGCCGAAGAACTGCCCCTCCTTCCCCTCGTGCTTCATGTAGCCGAAGGCGTGGAACTGGACGAAGCACCAGATGAAGCCGACCAGGGCGATGAAGAAGAGCCCCAGCCCGTCCGCGCCGAAGGTCAGCGAAATCGTATCG
>CADAPH010000139.1 GCA_902789745.1 Oscillospiraceae bacterium
CGCGGTAGACCGCCGCGAGGCGAAATGCCCCCAATGCGGCGGCACTGCCCTCAGGATGACCGGCGGCAGGGAGTTCTTTGTCGACAGCCTCAAGGTCGATTGATTCACGTCAAACAAATTCGAAATAATGTTGCAATCGTTTCAAATCGTTTTTGAGGCAGCTTTGCCGCCTCAAAAACACCATGAGGCGAGCAATGCGAGCCCTCGCGCCGACCAACCGGAGCGTCCCCCGCAAGCGGAGGGCGATAAGCGCGAGTAACCTCGATTGCAAATGTATTCGCAATCGAATAATGAAAGGAGAGGATTCACTTGCCCAAGACAAAAGTTCCCGCAGTGATATCTACCTTCTGCCTGTGCTTTCTCTTCTGGGTGCTGCTCACATGGAGCTTCTTTACATCCGGATTCTTCATCCACGAAAACGCCTTCCGGCTGGCAAACCCGGTCAGGTTCGGGGCGCTGGTCGCCTACGTCTTCATCTTCCTGGGTGAGCTGATCAAGGCGAATCTGGACGTGGCCCGACGCTGCTTCGGCGGCTGCAAGGAGGTCAACCCCGGCATCGTAAAGGTGCCCGTGGAGCTGGAGGGGGATTACGCGCAGGCCATGCTCGCAAACTCCATCACGCTCACGCCCGGCACCATCACCCTCGATATCGCCGAGCAGGACGGCAAGACCTGGTATTATATCCACTGGATCGACGTGGCCGAGACCGACCGCGAAAAGGCGGGCAAGATCATCAAGGGCCGCCTCGAAAACGGGATCAGGAGGATCTGGCAATGATGATTGAAGTACTGATTTTTGCCGCGGCTTTCGCCTTCCTCGCGGTCATACTCCTGTACCGGCTGGCGAAGGGCCCCACGGCCGCGGACCGTATGGTCGCCGGAGACAGCATCGATGTGCTGGTGTGCTGCGCGCTGATGCTCTATTCCCTCTACTCCGGCAGGGGCATCTATCTCGATATCGCCATCATCTGCGCCATGCTCGGCATTGTGGATACGATGCTGGTCGGCCGTTATCTTGAGAAAAGAAGGTGGTCTGACAAATGAGAATCGTGATCGACATTCTGCTTGC
Organism: Oscillospiraceae bacterium; assembly: GCA_902789745.1. Lineage (GTDB taxonomy): Bacteria > Bacillota > Clostridia > Oscillospirales > Oscillospiraceae > Limivicinus. Next base: position 1,069 of record CADAPH010000139.1, read on the forward strand.
CGTCGGCTTTGTGTTCGCGCTGGCCGGCGTCAAGGGCGTTCTGCAGATGCCTGACGCCTTCTGCCGCATGCAGGCCAGCACCTGCATCACAACGCTCGGCACGCTGGGCGTGATCCTCGGCGGCGCGCTCTACGCCTTCTTCGTGATGGGCAGCGTCTCCACCGGCGTCAAGGTGCTGTTTATCGGCCTGCTGATCATCACCATCAACCCCATCGGTTCCCACGCCATCGCCAAAGGCGCGTACAAAAACGGCGTCCGTCCCGACAAAGAGATGGAAATCGACGATTACGGGAGGGATTTCAATGAATAATATCGTTGCGCTTCTCGATATCCTGGTCGTCAGCGGCGTTGTGATTTCGGCAATCCTTGCCTGCCACTTTGAAAAGCTTCTGAGCGCGGTGATCGCCCTGGCCGTGACCGGCGTCTTCTGCGCGGGCGCCTTCCTCGTCATGCACGCGCCCGACGTGGCCATCTCCGAGGCCGCCGTCGGCGCCGCCCTCACGCCGCTGGTATTCATCGTCGCCCTCAAAAAAATGAGAGGAGGGGATGACTGATGAAAAAGTGGCTCACCTATGTCTCCCTCGGCGCGATCCTGTTTTTCAGCGTCTTCGGCGCGCTCACCCTCGCGGGGATGGAGCGTACCTATGAGGGACAGGCCGCCCCGGTATCCGTTTACGATCTCCAGCAGAACCCCGAAAGCTTCGACGACAGCTTTGCCTCCGGCGCGGCCGACGCCATTGTTCAGCAGAACCTGGCCAAGACCCATGCCGTCAACGATGTGACCTCGATCGTCTTCGACTTCCGTGGCTATGATACCATGGGCGAGGCGTTCATCCTTGTCACCGCCGTGACCGGCAGCGCCGTCATCCTCTTTAAAAAGAAAGCAGGAAAGGAGGACGATCGGAATGAATGAAAAACCCGTTGTCAAAAATGTAATCGCGCGCTGCGGCTGCGACAGGATCCTGCCCTGCGTGGTGGTCTACATCCTGTACATTATCCTCCACGGGCATCTGTCCCCCGGCGGCGGCTTTCAGGGCGGCGTCCTGATGGTCGCGCTGGTGGCGCTTGTCTATCTGGGACACGGCTACGGACGCACCGTTGAGACCTTCAGCTATCATCTCCTGCATGTGACAGAGGGCTGCGCTTCCATCTTCTATGTGGCGCTTGGGCTTCTCGGCGTCGCGCTCGGCGCGCACTTCGCTGAAAACGTCCTCTACACCCACGGCGCAATCGGCGACCTGTACAGCTCCGGCACCATCTTCTGGATGAACGTGACCGTCGGCGTCAAGGTCATCACCGGCGTCGGCTCCATCGCCCTTCTCATGCTCGGCGTGCTGAAGGACGCGGCAGACGAGAAAGAGGTGAAGTGACATGATCCTGTTCAATTATATCTGCGCCTTTTTCCTCATTGTCCTCGGCTTCTACACGATCGTCACCAAGTATAACCTGGTCAAGACGGTCATCGGCATGTCGGTCATGGATTACGGCGTGAATCTGCTCATCATCTCCATCGGCTACACCCCCGGCGGCACCGCCCCGGTCTTCACCGCCGGAGAGCTGACCCAGGCCAGCTATTTTGTCGACCCGATCCCCCAGGCCCTGACGCTGACAAGCATCGTCATCGGCGCCTGCGTGACGGCCATGTCCATGTCCCTCGTCATCCGCCTGCATGAGTCCTACGGGACGCTCGACACCAGAGAGATAAGGAGGCTGAGAGGATGATTAACCTGCATAACATGGTGGATTACCATCACTTCCCGATCTACTCGATCATGGTGCTCTTCCTCGGCGCCTTCCTCATCGCCGCCACCGGCGGGAAGGAATCGAAGAACCCCAAGAACCCCGCGGGCTTCCGGGCTTGGATCGCCCTGGCTGCCACGGGCCTGAGCCTCTTCTTCCTCGGCTCCCTGGTCAAGCCCGTCATGATGGACGGCGAGGTCATCGCCTACTGGATGGGCTCCCGCGGCATCGCGGGCGGCTATGCCATCGGCATCGCCCTGGAGGTCGACGCGCTCAGCCTCTTCTTCGCGCTGCTCATCTCCACAGCGGTCTTTGTCTCCGCCATCTACTCCATCCGCTACATGGTACATGACGACTGCGTGCCCCAGTACTATGTGCTCTACTGCCTTCTGGCGGGCGGCGTGCTGGGCCTCGTCCTCTCGGGCGACATCTTCAATATGTTCGTCATGGTCGAGATCCTCACCTTTGCCGCCGTCGCGCTGACCGCCTTCCGCACGAAGGTCTACGGCGCGCTGGAGGCCGCGTTCAAGTATCTGGTCGTCGGCTGCATGGGCTCCACCGCGATTCTGACCGGCGTCATCATGCTCTACGCCCAGTACCACACGCTGAATCTCGCGCAGCTTGCAAGCCTGATCCCCGGCACCATGAACAATGCCACCAAGCTGGCCTTTGCCTTCCTGTACATCGGTTTCAGCACCAAGGCCTTTATCGTGCCCTTCCACCCGCTGGCGGCGGACGCCCACGGCGCTGCTCCCGCGTCCATCTCGGTGCTGATCTCCGGCGTGCTCACCAAGTCCGGCATCTACGGCATCATCAGGCTTACCTACTTCCTGTTCCAGACGATGAATCTCGGCGCGTCCCAGTTCATGCTGGTCTTCATCGGCAGCGTCTCCATGTTCGTCTGCGTGACGATGGCGCTTGCCCAGCACGACTTCAAGCGCCTGCTGGCCTACCACTCCATCTCCCAGATCGGCTATGTGCTGGCGGCGGTGGGGCTCAGCACTTCCCTCGGCGTCTCCGCGGGCCTCTACCACGCGATGAACCACACACTCTTCAAGGGCCTGCTGTTCCTTGCCGCGGGCGCTGTCCTGCATGAGACCGGCACAACCGATCTCGGCAAGCTCGGCGGCCTGTCGAAGAAGATGCCGCACACGACGGTGCTCTTCCTCATCGGCGCGTTCTCCATCAGCGGCGTGCCGCCCTTCAACGGCTTTGCCTCCAAGTGGATGATCTATCAGGCGACCTATCAGAAGGCGGTCGAATCCAACAACATCGGCTTCCTGCTCGTCACCATCGTCGCCCTTGTGACCTCCACGCTGACGCTTGCCTCCTTCGTCAAGGTCAGCCAGTCCGTCTTCTTCGGGCAGCTTCCCAAGGAGTATGAGAACGTCAAGGAGGTTCCCTTCGGCATGCGTCTCGCCATGGGCATCCTCGCCGTGCTCTGCATCCTGACCGGCATTTTCCCGAATACCGTGACCGGCATCCTGACCCAGCCCGCCGCGAAAGCCGTGGCCGACGTCGGCGAATACATCACCGCCATGGGCTTTAAGTCCAATCTCCCCGTGCCTGAGCTGAGCTTTGCCCAGGTCGGCGTATGGGAGCCCATCAACTGGCTGCTCATCCTCTGCATCGCGCTGCTCGCCCTGACCGTCGCCGCCGTCGCGGGCAAGTATGACCGTGTCAGCGAGAGCGAGAACGAAGAGGTCGAGACCAAGTACCAGCTCTTCTACGGCGGCGAAAAGAACGTGTACTCCCAGGTCGGCGGCGGAGACCTCTTCTGGGGCTTCAAGCACAACTGGAGACACTACTTCAGCTTCATGCACGATCTGCACAGCGGCGTCGTGAACGACTATGCCCTCTGGGCTGTGGTCGCCCTCGCTCTCGCGATCGTGTACATGATGATCGTGTTCTAAGGAGGTGGGAAATATGACTGCGAACATTTTTCTGAACGGCCTTCAGTATCTGGGCTACATCCTCATATTCCCGGGCTTCCTGTTCTGCTTCCTCTGCGGCATGCTGCTGGTCGGCATCGACCGCAAGCTCGTCGCCAGAATGCAGAAGAGAGTCGGCCCCCCGATCCTCCAGCCCTTCTATGATTTCTTTAAACTCTGCGGAAAGGAGACCATCGTCCCCGCGGCGGCCTCCCGCACCACCTTCCTCATCGCACCGCTGGTGGGTCTCGCCGCGCTGGTCGTGATCCAGCTCTTTATCCCGATCCACGGCTTCAGCGCCTTCTCCGGCATGGCGGACATCATCGTGGTGCTCTACCTGCTGCTGATCCCGGCCCTGGCCGCGATCCTCGGCGCCGCCGCCTCCGGCTCTCCCTACGCCGGCGTCGGCCTGAGCCGTGAGATGGTCACCATCATCGCCTGTGAGCTGCCCCTCGTCCTCGTCCTGCTGGCGATCGCCAAGACCGTCGGCAACGCCATGGGCTCCGGCCTCTGCTTCTCCCTCAGTGAGATCGCGCGCTATCAGGTCGAAAACGGCAGCCTCATCACCAGGCTCAGCATGATCCCCGCGGCGATCGCTTTCGCCATGGTCATCCCCGGCGAAACCGGCAGCCACCCCTTCGACACCGCCGAGGCCGAGACCGAGATCTGCGAAGGCATGCACGCCGAATACAGCGGTGCGCCCCTCGCGGTCTTCAAGCTCAGCCACGCGGTCAAGGTGCTGACCATGACCAGCCTCTTTGTCGCCCTGTTCCTCGGCGGCGTCGGCACCGGCATCAGCCCTGTTCATTTCCTTCGTCCACGCGGTCACCGCCAGACTCAAGATCGAACAGGTATTTAAGTATTACTGGACTGTCGTCTCCGGCCTTGCGCTTGTCAGCCTTGTGCTCGCGTGGTACGGTCTGTAAGGAGGGAGCGCTATGTTTCAAAAACTGATCGCGGAGAGCACCGCAAAATCTCCCTGGCTGTTCCACATTAACAGCGGCTCCTGCAACGGCTGCGATATCGAGCTCGTCGCCGTGCTGACGCCCCGCTACGACGTGGAACGCCTGGGATTCAAGCTCACGGGCAGCCCCCGTCAGGCGGATATCGTCGTCGTCACCGGCCCTGTCACGAAGCAGAGCCTTGACCGCGTCCTCAGCGCCATCTCCCAGGTGCCCGAACCGAAATGCGTCGTCACAATGGGCTCCTGCCCGCAGTCCGGCAATGTCTTCAAGGGCAGCTATTCCGTCTGCGCGCCGCTGTCGAAATACGTCCATGTGGACGTGGATATCGCGGGCTGCGCGCCCAAGCCCGAGGCCATCATGGACGGTCTCGTGAAGGCGACCCAAATACTCAAGGAGAAGAGGGGGCAGAAGTAATGGATTTCCCGTTTGTCAGAGAAGCTGTCACCAAGCTCTTCAGCAAGCCCAGCTGCGCCATGTATCCCTTCAAGCCGAGCGAGGCGGCCCCCAATTACCGCGGGCGCATCGTCTTCCACCCGGAGACCTGCATCAACTGCAACATGTGCGAGCGCGTCTGCGCCGGCGGGGCCATCACCCATACGAGCGTCAAGAACGAAGACGGGGACGACGTCGTCACCCGCAGTTTTGATCTCGGCTCCTGCACCTTCTGCGCCACCTGCGCCGATTTCTGCACGCGCCACTCCATCGAGCTGACCCAGGATTACCACATGATCGGCATTGAGGAGGGCGACCTGATCGTCTCCGGCACCTTCATCAAGAAGGCCGTGAAGAAGCCCGCACCCAAGCCCGCCGCCGCGCCTGCCGCGGCTCCGAAACCGAAGACGGAAGGGGAGGCTCCCGCCGCCCCTGCGGCAGAGGCGGCGCCCGCGGTTCAGCCGAGGGGCGACGGCAAACCGACGCAGGATCCGTCAAAGTGCGTTTACTGCACGATCTGCGCGAAAAAATGCCCCGGCGAGGCCCTGACCGTCGACCGCAAGGAGAAGGTCTGGAAGCTCGACGAGGACAAATGCGTCGCCTGCGGCACCTGCGCCGACGTCTGCCCGAAGAACGCAATCGTGCTGTAAAACAAGGAGTATAACCTGTCCACCGTAGGGGCCGATGCCCTCATCGGCCCGCTGATTGATGACTATGCGTAAGAATTGGCGGGTCGATCTGGGGATCGACCCCTACGACGCGCTCAACAAAAAATACCTCGTACATTCGTACGGGGTATTTTTCTGCCTTTGTTGTTTGCTTGCACAGAGTTTGGACGAAGAAAAGCCTTCCCCTCAAGGGAAAGACCATATTATCTTCACGCCGGCTCGTATGAGCGGCTGATCTCAATGCCCTCTGCGTTGTACTCCACATCCTCCATGAGCTTCGGATCGACGCGGCTGCGCTTTTTGACGACCATGCCCTCGCCCTGGTTGTTGAAGACCCAGATCTTGTAGCCGGGGAACTCGGGGTCGGGCTTGCGGTAGACGCTGGTCTTGTTCAGGCGGCAGAACTTGGAGCGCCCTTCCGCTGTGTCCAGCAGATCGCCCGGGCCGTTATAATACAGCTCGTCCTTGACGGCGTCCTTCTTGAACTGTTCCCATTCCTCTTCCGGGACTCTGTCGACGTCTTTGGGATCGATCATCCTGCCTGCCCCTCACTTTCTGATAAACAATACGCTCAGCGTTTTCGGCCCGCAGTGGGAGGTAATGGTGCACCCGGCTTTGGCGCTATGTATCTCGGCGTCGGGAACAGCCTCGCGGATAATACCCCTCAACTCCCGCAGCGTCTCCTCCGGCACCTCGCCGGAGTCGGTCAGGAAGATGTGGCCGGGGCGGATCTCGGCAGAGGCCAGGCGCTCTTTCACATACTGTCGGTAGACGGTCTGGATGCTGCCGCGGTATTTTTTATAAATGCTCAGCTTACCGTCCTTCATCTCCAGCGCGGGCTTGAGCCGCAGGAGGTTCGCCCCCAGCGCGGAGACGGCGGAGCAGCGCCCGCCCTTCCACATGAATTCCAGGGTATCCAGCACAAAGCTGGTGTCGACCTTCTCTGTCAATGTGCGCAAATGCTCCGCAATCTCCCCGGCGGACATACCGCGATCCCGGCACTCGGCCCCCTCGATGGCAAGCAGCGCAATCCCGGTGCAGAGCATACGACTGTCCACGACATGGACGCCGCCCAGCTCAGATGCGGCGATGCAGGCGTTGTTGTAGGAGCTTGAAAGCTCGGCGCTGATATCCAGATGGACGATCTCACAGCCTTCCTCCAGAATGGGCGTGAAAAAATCCATGAACTGCTGGATGCCGGGGGCAGAGGTTTTCGGCAGCGTACCGTCCTCGTGATAACGGGTATAAATGTCCTGTGCGGTGAAGCCCACGCCGTCAAGATAGCTCTCATCCCCCAGAAGAATGGTAAGGGGAATGGTGCGGATATCATAACGCTCCTTCAACTCCTGCGGAAGATCGCAGGTGCTGTCGGCTGTGATAACGACAGGCTTTGGCATAATGAGGTCACTCCTGAATCAAAAGCTCTATTCATGATAATAACACGTTGGATATACATAAGCAAGGGGAAAAATGGGAATAAGCTTTTAAAATTTGTATGAATCAGCGCTTTTTCGGCGGCGCAAATGTGTAGGAATAGGAAAGCATCACGCCTGTGATGAGGAAGAAGAACAGCTCTCGGAAATCGGTCAGCGCCCGATCGTCCGCCGAGGCGGTGAAGATCACCGTCTCCAGCATGCCGTAGACGAAAATGCCGCTCACCGGCAGGGTCAGGGTCTTGACGGCGATCGTCGCGCCGGGGTGCGCGGAGAAGAACAGGCGGATCATGCGGATCACCACCAGCACGCTGAAGGCCAGCACCAGCAGAAAGCCGATCAGCCCCGTCAGCATCAGCACCTGAATGAGATAGTTGTGCATGTGCCAGAAGGAGCCGTTTTCGGCGCTGATCTGGTAACGGTGCGGCCCGTCCATCACCTTGTGGCTGAGCTTGCCGATCAGCAGGCGCAGCGGCTCGTCCCGGATCGCGGGAATCGCGGCCGCCCACACATGGAAGCGCATGGAGCCGCTGGAGACGCTTTCCTTCAGATCGCGGCTGTCGCTGAAGTTTGCGCCGTCCTCGCCGAGCGATTCCGGAGTCATGAACTGATCGGAAGTGCGCTCGATCTGCACATCCATCGCGTCGTAAATCTTCGCCGTGCCGGTGCGCAGCCAGTCGTAGCTCTTCCAGCACACGAGCAGCGAAGCTGCTGCCAGCACAGCGATCAGGGCGACGCGCAGCGCTCTCTTTTCTGTCCGGATATACCGCATACCCAGCAGGATCGCAAGCATAGCGGCGTTGATGCTCGCGGCGAGCATGACGCTGCGGGTCATGGTGAAGGCGACGGCCAGGTGGAACACAAAGAGCGCGATGCAGATCGGGATGCGCCAGAGTTTGTTTTCGCACTTGAAAAATTCATAGACCATCATGCACCCGGCGAGATAGAACCACACGGCGGAGATGTTGCGCGTGGTCTCCCAGGCGACAATGCGCACATAGCTGTTGCCGTAGGCGGCGTTGTCCAGCCCGAAAACCACATGCTCGGGCGGAACGTAGAAGTAGACGCCGAAGATGCAGGCGTAGAGGCCCATCAGCGCGGTGACAAAATAGAAGGCCCCGCTGACGGCGATCACAACGTCCAGCATCACGCGCCGCTCCTTCTCCTCCAGCAGGAGTCCCACCGGCAGGATCACGCAGCACAGAACGCGGCTGATGACCAGATCCAGCTCGTTTTGCAGGTAGAGGTCGGTGTTGAACAGGCGGGTGAGGAACAGCCAGATCGTGTAATACATGACCAGCTTGACTTCCAGAACGCCGTCGAGCCGCGCGCGGAAGAAGTAGATCGCTGCAAAGGAGATAATCAGAATCTTGCCGTAGGAGGCGTACAGATCCGCCCAGCGCAGCGGCGCGACCGGGCAGACCATGTAAAAGAGCACCATCGCGCCGGCGCAAAAGGCGAGGAACCGCCGCCAGCGCGTATCGCTCCAGTCATGCTTGAGCATTTGCATCGTTAACACTCCGTAAAAAATCAATCATTTGGCAGGGCGGTGGCAAAGTAGAAAATATCGCTCATCTCCCGTTCCGTGCCGAACTGCACGGGATTGATGAGCCTGCCGCCGATGAGGATGCTGCCGGTCTGCCCACCGTCGAGCGTGTAGGCGTTCACGCAGCCGTGGGCGATCATGGAGTCCGCCGCCTGCCGCAGCGTGACATAGACATCGTGGTCGGGGTATTCGCAGTTGATGGTCATCATCAGGTAGTGCAGCTTTCCGAGCTGACCCACGCAGCAGCGGGCGTAGCCCTCGCGAACTTCGCCGAAGAGGTAATCGTAGGGGGTGACGTCCTGACCCTGATCGATCAAAACCGGGCCGAAGCTCAGGGAGAAGGGGACATGATTGTCCCGGATAAAGCGCTCGGCCTCCGAGACGTCCGCGAACTGATCCTCATAGGTAAAGAGCATGTCGCCCTCATCCGTAAAGAGGCAGGTCTGCCCGTAGCTGAGATTAGACCGCATGAGCTCTCCGTTATAGACATACAGGCCATAATCCGCGCGCCCGCTGTTGTAGAAGTCCCCGCTGCAGGCGAGCACCGCGTTGGTCTGGGCGGCGAACTCACTGGGCGTGTAATATTGCAGCGTGCCGAAGGTGTCGTCCGCGAGCTTGCGGCGAAGCTGGCTCGGATCGCTGATCAGCACCTCGGCAAAGGTGCCGACGGCGCCGTGCTCATCCTGCTGCCAGACAAGAGTCAGGATCGTCTCGTCGAGGTAATAATAGATCGGGCGGCCCAGTGATAAGCCTCTGCGCGGTCGGAGATTCCAGCAGTCTCACAATTTCCTGCGGATCAGCAGTCTCTCCGTAGCAGGCGGGGTTCGGAACCGGCCCCGGCCCCGTGGGCGGCAGCGTGTAGTGCAAAGAGATCGGCATGAGCGCGGCACAGGCCGCGTCAAATCCGGGCCTGCGCGGGATGGGGTCAGGCAGGAGCGCGTCGAGATCGGCCTTCCATTCGCCGCCCTCAAAAGTCATCGTGACCGGAAACTCCTCCGCGCGGCAATAGTCCTCCGCGTGCGCAAGCCTCGTCTGCATGGCGGAGCTGTACAGGGACTCGCACAGCTCCGGCAGTACCGCGCCTTCCGGCGTATAGAGCTCCACGCTGCGTTTCGCGGTCGCGGCACGCTCCGCCAGCATGGCCTGCATTTCATCGGAAAGGCCGCGGGTCAGCAGCTCTGCGTCCAGACCGGTGCGCACAACCGTACCGGAGGCGCTGCGCAGCTTTTGCGCGAAGGGGCCGCGCGCTTCGAAGCGGAGACAGCGGTCATACGCCTCGGCGATCTCTGCGTCGATCCCGGCAGGAGCGGGAGCTGAGGGCTCTGTGCCGCGCCCCGTTAAGGACGGATCGGCCGGG
>CADAPH010000140.1 GCA_902789745.1 Oscillospiraceae bacterium
ACCCTGGCGTCCAGCAGGGGACTCAACTGCTTCTATAACGGCCAGTGTGTGATCGTGATCGACAAGCTCTCGCCCAATGACGAGCGTTACTACGCGGCCCCCACCGGCGCGCGCAGCGCAGAGCTGGCCGAATACGGCTATAACGAGCTGTGCCTCATGCTGGACAGCCTCTACGGGCTGAAGGAAATCCACGAGATCGACAGCTTTGCCAACATGTTCGATCAGATCGGCTTCGTGCAGCCGCTGACCGGAAAAGACCCGGCGCAGGCCGACAAGGCGATCTATTACATGATCAACAAGTACCTCGACGATCTCCACTCCGGCTTCGTGGCCTATTCCTATCTGACTGGCCCCATCGACTACAGGGCCGAGAAAGGCCCCTCGTTCCAAAGCCTGTTCGATCACCGTGAAACGAATCTGGCAGCCCGTGCCGAAAAATATCCCGACGGCGTGCCCGCCTACGAGGAAGTGGGCAACACGGCCTACATCACCTTTGACCATTTTGAAATCAAGTCGGAAAAATATGAGGACTACTACGGCTACAAGAGCGCGCAGGATACTACGGCTACAAGAGCGCGCAGGAAATCCCCTTTGACGACACCGACACCTTCGCCATGATTATCCGCGCCCACGAGCAGATCACCCGTGAGGGAAGTCCCATCGAGAATGTGGTCATTGATTTGAGCTGCAACGCGGGCGGCTCGGTGGACACGGCCGCTTTCCTGATCGCCTGGTGCCTGGGCAAGGCCTCCATCAGTCTCAAGGATAACTTCACCGGCGCCATGGCCAATACGGATTACTGGGCCGACGTGAACCTCGACCGCGAGTTTGACGAGCGCGACACCATCGCGGACAAGAACATCTACTGCCTCATCTCTCCTGTGAGCTTCTCCTGCGGCAACCTCGTGCCGAACGTCTTCAAGCAGTCCGGCAGGGTCACCCTGATGGGCCGGACCTCGGGCGGCGGCTCCTGCACGGTGCAGCCCATCTCCTCCGCCTGGGGCACCTCCTTTACCATCTCCGCGGCCCTGCGCATGTCCTTTCTCAAAAACGGCTCCCTCTATGACATCGACCGCGGCGCCGATCCCGACTACACCATCAGCAAACCCGAAAAATTCTATGACCGCGCGGCGCTGACCGACTACATCAACACCCTGTACTGAGCCGAAAAGCGAACCGGCTGATTCTATTACGAAAGGAACTGACAAGATGAAAAAACTGCTCAGCATGTTCCTGGCACTGACCATGCTCCTGTCCCTCTGCGCCCCGGCCTTTGCGGAGGAGTCGCACACCATCACCGGCGAAGATATCCCCCTGTATACCGTCGGCGAGGAAACCGGCGAGACCATGAAGCTCTATTTCCTGGACGGCGTGAAGGATCTGCCCTACATGGAAATCAGCGATCTGTGCGATCTGCTCACCGGCTTGATTGGAGACGGTATCGTCACCTTCACGAAGGACGTTCAGGGCCCTGTCGTGACCATTACCCGCAATCACGAGGGAAGCAATGACGACGGCTGCTATGCGACGTTCGACTTTGACAAGAGCGAGATCCGCTTCGTAGACTATAACATTTTCAGCATGAAGCCCAGCGCCTCCACGATCCTGGACGTGACCAGCATCCCGTTCTTCACCAGCGATGGCCAGCCCGCGCTCATTCAAAAGGTGGACAAGGGCACCTTCGACCGCTACGGCGACGAGCTGGTGCTTCCCCTGGCGGACTACGACATTGAGCTGATCTATCAGCCTGTCGAGAACGGCCTGTACCTGATCCCCCTGCAGACCCTGAACGATTTCTTCTTCGCGCCCAACAGTGCTTTCTTCTTCTATAACGGCCAATGCGTAAATCTGAACGTGGAAATCAATCCGGGCGACGAGCTCTACTATGCCGCCCCCACCGGCGAGCGCAGCGCGGCCCTGACAAAATACGGCTACGGCGAGCTTTGCATGATGCTGGATTACCTGTACGGTCTGAAAGAGGTTCATGACATCGACCGCTTTGCCCAGCTCTTCCACGAGGTCGGCTTCGACCAGTTCCTCAAGGGCAATGAGGTCAAGCAGGCGGACGCCGCGATCTACCGCCTGATCGCCGACTACCTGGACGACGGTCACTCCTCCTGGCACGGCTTCTCCTACCTGACAGGCGACCTGGACTATACGGCTCCCAAAGGCCCCTCCGAAAGCAAGTGGTCTCAGCAGCGTGATCTGTACGCAAGCGCGCGGGAGAAGTTTTACCCCGACGGCGTCCCCGGCTATGAAGAAGTCGGCAACACCGCGTATGTCACCTTCGACAAGTTTGAGCTTCCCCAAATGATGAACACCGCGGAATACATCTACAGCGTCGAGGATCCGGCGGATCTTCCCGACAACGACACCATCGGCCTCATCATAAAGGCCCACTCAATGATCACCCGCGAAGGAAGCCCCATTGAAAACGTCGTCCTCGACCTGAGCGTCAACCAGGGCGGCGCGGCAGACACCGCCGTGTTCGTCATTGCCTGGTTCCTGGGCGAGGCCAACATCGGCATGAAGGACACCATGACCGGCGCGGTCTGCGCCTCCACCTACCGCTGCGACGCCAACCGCGACCATGAGTTTGACGAGCGCGACACCGTGCAGGACAAGAACCTCTTCGTGCTGACCTCTCCCGTCGGCTTCTCCTGCGGCAACCTTGTCCCCTGCGCCCTCAAGGATTCCGGCATGGTGACGGTCATGGGCCGCACCTCCGGCGGCGGCTCCTGCGTGGTGCAGAAAATCTCCTCCGCCTGGGGCACCTCCTTCCAGATCTCCGGCAGCCACCGCATCTCCTTCATCAAAAACGGCGCCTACTATGACGTCGACCGCGGCGCGGAGCCCGATATCGTCATTACCAGCCCCGCAAAGTTCTACGACCGCGCGGCCCTGACCGACTACATCAACAGCCTGTACTGATTCAAACTCTACGATTTTAAAAAGGAGAAACCAAAATGGGACTTTTTGACAAGAAGAGCTGCGCTTTCTGCGGCGCATCTGTGGGACTTCTCGGCGGCCTGTCGGGCGAAAACCTCGCTGGCGGCGCGTACATGTGCGGCGACTGCCGCAAAAAGTGCATTCCCGCCGGAGATTTGAATTTCAGCGCCATGACCGTGGACACCGCAAAGACCCTCATCGCTGTCGCGGAGGCCAACAAGAAAAAAGGCGCGTCGGAATTTCACGCCACTCGCCAGTTTTCTTCCGGCATGTACGCCGACATGCCCGCGCTCGATGTGGACGAGGGCCACGGCTGGTTCATGAACGCCGCGAAAAAGGACGGCTGGGTTTATGCGCTGGACGATATCTATACCTTCTGCCTGGATGTGACCACTGCGCCGCTCGCGGAGGGAGAGAATTATTCCCTGAACCTGCATCCCTACCCGCAGCTCCCTGTCTGCCCCAGCGGACAGAAGGTCATCGACGCCAAGCTGAAGCTCTGGCTGCTGGACAACGAGCTGGGCGTTGACATCCTTGAGATCAGCCTGATCCCCGCCTTTTCCCCCAGCGAGGAGCATGTTCAGAGCGCCTATGCCTGCGCCCAGGATTTCTACAGCTTCATGAAATCCCGGCGCATGGCTCAAAAGCAGCGCAGCGGCAGATAAACACGGGAATTACACACAAACGATGGGCCCTTTCCGGGTCCATCGTTTAGCCGTATGAAAACGAGGAACAAATGAAGAAAAGTAAAGAATTACAAGAACCCTCCGGGCCGATCAGCTACGGGCGTCTGGTCTTTCAGGCAATCCCGGAGCTGTTCAGTTATCAGATGATTTCAGGCATCCTGCTGGCCGTTGCGACATGGGGGCTGTATAAGCTTATAAACCTTGTGGCCGAATCCGGCGGCGCTGCTCTCACCACGGCAAATCTCACGGATCTGCTGCTGAGCTGGCGCGGTCTTGCGATCCTGCTGCTGGGCGTGGTGCTGGTTGCGGTCTTTGCCGCGTTTGAAATTTTTGCCAGCATCTATCTCTATGACGACATTCTGAACGGGCGCACCGTGCGCATCTTTGCCGAGATCGGACAGGGCTTTCGCGCCCTGCGCCGCTTTCTCTGCCCCGGCGGATTTCTGGTGCTGCTGTATATCTTCATCGCGGTGCCGCTGTGCGGGATCGGCTTTTCGATCAGCCTGACCGAGAACTTCTACATCCCCAACTTCATCATGGAGGTCGTGCGCTCCACGCCCCTGTACAACGCACTCTACTGGATCGTGATGCTGGCGCTGCTGGCCGTGGGCCTCGGCGGCGTCTTCACCCTGCACGGCGTACTGCTCGACGGGATGAAACCGAAGGCGGCCTTTGCGGCGTCCTGGCGGCTCTGGAAACAGAACTGGAAAAACTTTGTCCCGGCCATGGCGCTCACGTTTGTGGTGCTGTTGCTGATCCTCCTCGCCGCAGGCTTCCTGCTGAATCTCCCCATGAACAGCCTGGAGGCTGAGGGCGCCGCGCTGCCCCGGAACTACCGGGTGGACTCCGAGGCGGTACTGAGCGGAAACTACACCGACACGGACCTCGACGTCATCGTTTATCGCGCGGTCTGCGCCCTTGTCGTCCTGGACGGCGGCTTCCTGCTCTATCTGCTGAGTCTGCTTGCCGGCTCCTGCTTTATGCTGCGCTTCACCCGCTGCTACCTGGAGTACACCAGGGACCTCGCGGTCAAGTGGCCCTCCCGCTCCAAGCGCCGCGGCTATGGACGGCATGTGCTGCTGATGATCCTCACGCTGGTGCTGCTCTTGCTGCTCGCGGCGCTCATCGGCCTCGGCTTTGACGATGTGGTGCACCGGTCGGAGCCCGTGCGCATCGTGGCCCACCGGACCGGCGGCGTCATGGCGCCGGAGAACTCGCTGGAGGGTTTGGAGCTTGCCATCGAGCATAACTGCTTTGCCGCCGAGACCGACACCCAGCGGACGAAGGACGGCTATTACATCATCAACCACGACGACGACTACAAGCGTCTGACCGGCGTCGCCAAAAAGCCCGGCGATCTGACACTGGAGGAGACCATGGCCCTCACGATCACCGATCCCGTCACCGGCGCGACAGCTCCGGTGCCGAAGCTCGACGAGATGCTGGATCTGGTCAAGGGCCGCATCACGCTCTTCCTGGAGCTCAAGGGCGTCTCCGCCGATAAGCAGATGGTGGACGACGTGGTGAAGCTCATCCGGGAGAAGGACTGCGTTGAGAACGTGACGCTCATCTCCCTGAAATATGACATCATCGACTATGCCGAGACCAAATACCCGGAGTTCAACACGGGCGTGCTGATGTTCGGCGGCCTCGGCGACGTGGCCCGCATCAACTGCGATCTGCTGATCCTGGAGGAAGAGATGTCCACCGACAGCCGCATCGACTCCATCCATGAAAGCGGCAAAGAGGTGTATGTCTGGACCATCAACACCGAGCGGGGCATGCATCAGTTCCTCGACAGCCATTGCGACGGGATCATCACCGACCAGATCGAGATGGCGGAGCGCGTAAAGGCGGAGCTTGCCAATCGCACAGATCTCCAGCTTCTCCAGGACAAGCTGGAGGATCTGTGGGAGTGAAAATCACAGAAAGCAAAAACACATCCATAAACAGCAGAAAACCCGTAAACCCATTGTGTTCTCCCACAGGGAGAGAAAGGACGATGACAGTATGAAAAAAATTCTCAGCATTCTCCTGACGCTCACGATGCTCCTGTCCCTGAGCGCCGCGGCCTTCGCCGATGGCGAAGCGGCACAGACCCAGACGGCGGAGGCCGAGTGAAGACGTGGCGGAGCTTTTCAGCTCGCTTGGCAGTCTCTTCGCTGAAGACACGGCGGAAAAGACCGCAAAGGCGCACGAAATCACCAGCGCGTCCTATCCCCTGTACCTTGAATCCGACCCGACGGGGACGGAACTGACGCTCTACTTCCTGGACGGCGTGACGGATCTGCCCTACATCGAGATCAACGACTGGATGGCGTTATTCGGCAGCTTCTATGAGACAGCGGACGCCGCCATCAGCTTTGAGCTGAACGCGGAGGGCCCCATCGTGACCGCCACCCGCCACAACACAAATCCGGAGGCCGACGACAACCTCTCCCCCGTGACCTTCGACTTTGACGAGAACTACATCGAGTTCATGGACTATAACCTCTTCACGCTGCGCGCCACATCCGCTACGCCCCTGGATACCGTGACGATGTCCACCTTCAATGAGGCGGGCGAGCCCACGCTGCTGCAGAAGGTCGACACCGGCTCCTTCTACCGCTACGGCGACGCGCTGAAGTTCGATCTGGCGGCCTACAACATCGACCTGATCCGGCAGGACGGGCTGTACCTGATCCCCATGGCGACGCTCTCCGACATTTTTATGCCCAATACGATGTTTGGCAACCTCTACTTCAACGGCAAATACGTGTTCCTGTCCGGC
>CADAPH010000141.1 GCA_902789745.1 Oscillospiraceae bacterium
GGCCGAGATGAGCTCCTACACCATCGACCTGCGCTCCATGACCCAGGGCGCCGGCTCCTTCACCTGCAAGTTCGTGCGTTACGAGGAAGCCCCCGGCAATGTCCAGCAGAAGGTCATCGAGGAAGCCAAGGCTCTGGCCGAGCAGGAGTAATTCCGGGCTTTCGTTCAACCATAAAGAAACGCTGTATGGGCGGCCCCGCGGCCGCCCATATTTGCAAAGGGAGGTTTTGTCATGAAAAACCGGGCGTCCAATATGCGCAATCTGCTCTGGGCGGTGGGAATCCTGCTGTGCCTGGTGGCGATGCTGGTCGGGCTGATTTTTGCCATGTCCCAGAAAAACACCGGGAACAGGGCCGACGGCACACTCGTCCTCGGGCATATCGAGCGCGGTGAAAAGCCTGTCGATGTGGATCTCGCCGGTCTTGAGTCGACGGTGGGAAAACTCATTCCGGTGCCTGAGACGAAGAAGGGCAATCTGGAAGACGTTTTCGGCATGACCTTCCTCATCGACAAGACCCTCTCAGGTCTGCGCAACTACGTCACGAACTACGGCGACGGCGTCAGCGCGCAGATCTGGACCGACGACGGCAGCGGCCTCATGGCGAAAAACGCGGCGGAATCACCCATCGTCTTTGTGGACGGCTCGCTGATCACGCCGTCAAACGCCGCCATGGTCACCCGCCCGCGCAGCGTGGTTTTGTTCCTCGGCGGCGACGGGCTGGCCGATACGACGGAGCAGGAGTTTGTCGACGGCTATACGCGGCTGATCAACAGCATCCGCGAAGCCTCCCCCGACACCAACATCATCGTCTGCTCCATCGGCTCCATCAGCTCCAACTATCAGGGCGGCGACGGGCTGAGCCCCCAGCTCATTGCGAGCGCCAACGCTTGGATCCGTCAGGTCTGCATCAACACCGGCGCTTACTATGCCGACATCGCCTCCATCGTCAACGATGAGTACGGCTTCCTCTCCGACGAGTTCCTGACCCCGGACGGCCGCAGCATCGCCGCGGCGGGCATTGCGCTGATCGTGGATTATTTCCGTCACCATTATCTGTAAATTCCTCTCCGTTTCTACCTTTTGTGCAAATTCTCAGGAATGTGAAAGCGCTTTGCCGCTTTGCATGGTTAAATTCATGAATCTGCCCCGCCCCGCTTGACAGTGGGGCGGGGCAGGTCTATAATGCAGACATCCTGTAGGAAAGGAGCCGGGTCACGATGCGTTTCAACACCGTCAACAGCATGATGATGGAGATGTGCATGTGCGGCATGCGCATGATGATGCGCGCCCAAAAGTGACTCGTCAGATCCTTTCTCCATTTGATTGTTTCTGTATTCAATCAGGTTCGGAAAGCTGTACGAGTTTTCCGGGCCTTTTCACTTTTTCCGAAAGGAACCCCATCCGATGATCGTACTGAAAGAGCTGTGTAAAACCTATTCCTCTGCCTCCGGCGATGTGGAAGCGCTGAAGGACATCAATCTCACCATACAGGACGGCGAAATCTTCGGGATTATCGGCCTGTCCGGCGCGGGCAAGAGCACGCTCGTCCGCTGCATCAATCTTCTGGAGCGCCCCACCTCCGGCAGCGTCATTATTGACGGCGAGGATATCACCACGCTTCCCCGCCCCGCGCTGCTCAAAATGCGCCGGAAAATCTCGATGATCTTCCAGGGCTTCAACCTTTTGGAACAGCGCAGCGTTCTGCGGAATGTCACCTTCCCGCTGGAGATCGCCGGGGTCGGGAGCCAGGAAGCCCAGGAGAAAGCGCTGGGGCTTCTGAAGGTGGTCGGGCTTGAGGAAAAGGCCGCCGCCTATCCCGCGCAGCTCTCCGGCGGCCAGAAGCAGCGCGTCGCCATCGCCCGCGCCCTCGCCTCCGACCCGCGCTACCTGCTCTGCGACGAGGCCACCTCCGCCCTCGACCCGAACACCACCCGCTCGATCCTCGAGCTGCTGCGTCAGATCAATCAGGAGCTCGGCGTCACGATCATTGTCATTACCCACGAGATGAAGGTCATCGACCAGATCTGCGACCGCGTCGCCGTTATTGATCAGAGCCGCATCGCCGAAGAGGGGCGCGTCAGCGACGTGTTTACAAATCCCAAGTCCCAGATCGCGCGGGAGCTCATCCTCCCCCAGGATCGCGCCGCGCTCGAAACCAGCGGCGGCAAGAAGATCCGCCTGATCTTCGACGGCCTTCAGTCGAAGGAGCCGATCATCTCCCGGATGACCCTCGACTGTCAGACACCGGTCAACATCATGTTTGCCGACACCAAGGACTTTGACGGCATTGTCTACGGCCATATGATCATTGAACTGCCCACGGACGAGAACCAGGCTGCCAAGGTCATCTCCTGGCTCAAGAACAGCCCGGTCAAATGGAAGGAGGAAGCCTGATGCTCTCCGAAACCTTTTACAAGCTTTGGGATGCCGGCATCCTCCAGCGCGGCGTTTGGGAGACGATCTATATGACCGTGATCTCCACCGCGATCTCCTATGTGATCGGCCTGCCGCTGGGCGTGATCCTCAACATCACCGACCGCGAGGGCATCTGTCCCATCCACTGGCTCAACCGCCTGCTGGGCATCATCGTGAACTTCTTCCGCTCCATCCCCTTTATCATCCTGATGGTCGCCATGCTGCCGGTGGCAAACTTCATCGTCGGCACCTCCCTCGGCAACAAGGCCATGATCGTCATGCTGGTAATCGCGGCCTCGCCGTACATCGCGCGTATGGTGGAATCCTCCCTCAAGGAGGTCGACGCCGGGGTAATCGAAGCCGCCCAGTCCATGGGCGCAAACAATTTCCAGATCATCACCAAGGTGCTCCTGCCGGAGGCAAAACCCTCGCTTATCATGGGCGCGGTGATCTCCATGGTCACCATTCTGGGCTACTCCGCCATGTCCTCCACGATCGGCGGCACCGGCCTCGGCCAGATCGCCATCAGCTACGGCCATCAGCGCTTCAATCCCGATATCAAGTGGATCTGTGTTTTTCTGACTGTAATAATCGTCCAGATTATTCAGGAGGTGGGGACCGCCATTGCGCACCGCACCGATAAACGTATCACAAAGTAAAAAAATTTTGAAAAGGAGAACACTGAAATGAAAAAGACACTCGCTCTGATCCTCTGCGCGGTTCTGCTTGTAAGCCTTTCCGCCGCCGCCTTCGCCGCCGATAAGCCCGTCACCCTGAAGATCGGCGCCAGCTCCACTCCCCATGGCGAGCTGCTTGAGATCGTCAAGCCCAAGCTCGAAGAGAAGGGCATCAAGCTCGACATCGTCATCTATGACGACTACGTGCTGCCCAACACCGCCCTGCAGGACGGCACCCTGGACGCCAACTACTTCCAGCACGCCCCCTACATGAACAGCTTCAACGAAGCCAACGGCACCGACCTTGTCTCCGCCGGTCTCGTCCACTATGAGCCGATGGGCATCTACAGCACCACTCTCAAGGATCTCAAGGAGCTTGCGAAGGGCGCTACCATTCTGGTTCCCGACGACGTCTCCAACCAGACCCGCGCGCTGCTCCTGCTCCAGCAGGAAGGCCTGATCGAGCTGCCCGAGGACGCCTCCGTTGAGACTGCCCCCTCCGTGCTCGACATCAAGGACGCCAAGGGCTACACCGTCCAGGCCGCCCAGGCTGACGCCGTTCCCTCCCTGCTCGCCAACAGCCCCAAGGGCACCATTGCCGTCATCAACTACAACTACGCGCTGAACGCCGGCTTCAAGACCACCGACGCGCTCGCCATTGAGGACGCCGAGGGCAACGCCGCCCAGACCTACGCCAACCTCGTCGCCGTCCGCCGCGGTGATGAAGACCGTCCCGAGATCAAGGCCCTGGTAGAGGCCCTGCAGGACGGCGCAGTTGAAGCCTTCAACGAGAAGACCGGCGCCGGCATCGTCTCCATCAAGTAAAATTTTTTGATTTCATAATCCTTCAGGAACTTTCGCCCCTGTTGTAACGTCTTGTTATAACAGGGGCTTCCCTTTTCCGTAAAATTGGGTTATAATAATGAATGTTGAATCTTCGGACGCTTTCGTGTTGACATTGTAGGGGAGGGGCTTGCCCCTCCCGGCGATGAAACCGACGTTCACTCGGGTTCGCCGGGCGAGTACGTACATTGAACTCTGTTCTGCCGGGAGGGGCAAGCCCCTCCCCTACGCTCAAAACAATGGAATTTGTTGTCTCATGAGCATCCGTAAAAAGGAAGGCGATTTATTTGGACGAGAATACGACTCCGAGAAGAGCAAGAAGAAGGAGAAAAAACAGTGCCGTCAGGATCATCCTGATCGTGCTCTGCATTGTCCTGTTATGTGTTTTCGCATACAGCGGATATAAAATCATATCCACCATTCTGGGTTACAAGCAGGCAGAGAAAGCCTATGACGAAGTTGCAAACCAGTATGCCACCGTCGTGGCCTCTCCCACGCCCGTACCGGTTGAGAGCGACAAGCCCGAGGGTGACGGCATTGATCCCGAGGTCAGCCCTCTGCACATCGACTTTGACGGTCTGCGCGCCCAGAGCACCGACTATGTCGCATGGATCTACTGCCCGAATACCAAGATCAATTACCCCGTCGCCTATACGGACGACAACTTCTATTACCTTGACCACATCCCGGGCGAGATCCAGAACGCCAACGGCACGATCTTTATCGACTGCCGCAACGCCTCCGACTTCTCGGATCAGAATACCTGCATTTACGGCCACAACATGAACGACGGTTCGATGTTTGCGACCCTGCGCAATTACCGGGACGAGAGCTTTTATCCCGAGCATCCGGTCATGTATCTGAGCACCCCGGACTTCAATTACCGCCTTGACCTGATCGCGGGCTTTATTACCGAGCCGACCTCTTTCGCCTACGCGATGAATTTTGACTCGCCCGAGCAGTTCATGGGCCACATTCAGCTCATTAAGGATCTGTCCACCTTCAAGACCGATGTTGAGGTCAACGAGACAGACCACATCGTGACGCTCTCCACCTGCACCTACGAGCGCGACGACGGCCGCTACGTCGTGGTCGCCAAGCTCACAAGGATCCACTGATAAACCTGATCCCGCCGCAAAAGCGGCGGGATCGTTCTTGCCTCCCTTTTTGAGGGAGCCAATAAAAAACCACCGGCCTTTCGACCGGTGGTTTTTACATGTCAGATCAATAGAAGCGCTTGTTCTTGTTCTTGCGGGCGGCCTCGGATTTCTTGCGGCGCTTGACGCTGGGGCTCTGGTAGTACTCCTTCT
>CADAPH010000142.1 GCA_902789745.1 Oscillospiraceae bacterium
TCTTCGTCACTAAAAGTGTACTTCTTCATCTTTCATCACCTTCATTCATTATACCATAGAAAGTGGTGAAATACAATCTTTTTAATCAGGTTATAGTATCAGTCAGCCTGACGGCTGACAGCTCCCCTTGCAGGGGAGGCAATAAGGAAAGGAGATTATCGTTATGAAACTCAGCGCAAGAAATCAGTTCAAGGGCAAGATCATCGATATACAGGAAGGCGCCGTCAACGGCATCGTCAAAATCGACATCGGCGGCGGCAATGTCATGAGCGCCACCATCTCCATGAATGCCATCAGGGAGCTCGGGCTCAAGGTCGGCGGCGAGGCTTATGCCGTCGTAAAGGCGACCTCCGTCATGGTCGGCGTGGACGAATAATATCCCCATAAACGGCGGCAGGGAGAGCAAAATGCTCTCCCTGCTGCCGTTTATGCATCGAGCGCGTCCTCGACCAGCACCTTCATGGTGCCGCCGCAGACCATGCCGTCGGACTCGGCCACCTCGCCGGTCAGGTCGATGTCCACGATCTTGTATCTCCCGGTGCCGATGATGCGTATGGCGTCCTGAATGACCGCCGCCTCGCTGCATCCGCCGCCGATGCTGCCCGTGACCTTGCCGAGCGGGCTCACCGCCATCTTTGCGCCCGTCCCGCGCGGCGTGGAGCCCTTCGTCTCGATCACCGTGACAATGGCCTTCGGCTCGTGATTCTCCGCCAGATACTGCAGCGTCGAGAGCTCCACGTCGGAGTCGTTGCAGTAACGGTTTGGGTCCCCGTGCTCGGGCAGACGCTTGTAGGCGATGACCTCCGAGAGGATGGAGACGGCGATCTCTCCCGGTGTGACCGCGCCGATGTTCAGGCCGATCGGGGTGCAGATGCGGGCGAGACGATCCGCGTCAAAGCCCTCCTCCTTCAGCATCTCCAGAAGGCCCTTCGTGCGCCGCCGCGAGCCGATCATGCCCAGGTACGCGGGCCAGGTCCCCGGCAGCAGCACCCGCAGGCAGTCCGCGTCGTGCCGGTGGCCGCGGGTGATGACCACCACATAGTCAAAGGGCGTGACCGCGAGCTTCCGGATGCCGTTTTCAAAGCTGTCGCAAAGCACCTCCGCCGCCTCCGGGAAGCGGGCGCGGTTGGCAAAGTCCGGCCTGTCGTCCACGACACAGACCGTGAAGCCGCACTTCGCGCCGAATTCGCAGACCGGAAGCGCGATGTGCCCGCCGCCGAGGACAATGAGCCGCTCCTGGGGCAGCACGGGTTCCCGCACGACAAGGCCGTCCTCCGCTGCCTCCGCCGTTACGCGGGCAAAGCTGCGCCCCTTCGCGTCCGTCACCGGCGTGACCTCGGTCAGGCGGCGGCGCAGCCCGTCTTTGATGGCGCCGCTTTCGCCGGAGATTACGGTTTCCAGTGCAACAGCCCGGTTTTCGGCCAGATGCTTGAGAATGTCCCGATAGATGTTTTCCATGCTAATCCCTCTATTCTACAACGGTTTTTCCGCAGATTTCATTGATCTCGTTCTTCAGGCGCAGAGCAGCGTCTCCGCGCCGGGCGTGTGCCGCTCTTGCCTCCGGCGTTGTACAGCGCCCTTCGCTCTCCGCGAAGCGCTCTTTGATCGACACGCGCCGATCCTCCTTCACGCACTTGTCGGCGAGAAACAGCACCGCCGCCTCATCAATCGTGTCGCCCTGCCAATCGTGGTGCTGCTCCACAAGCGCCGCCGCTTTCTCATATCCCAGCTCCCGCAGCCAGGCCGCGCCCAGACGGGCGTGGTCTTTTTCTGTCCGGGCAACGTCGTGCAGGAGCGCCGCCGAGGCGAGCAGTTCCTTGTCCAGCGCAAGCGGCAGCGCCGCCGCAATGCGCAGCGCCTCCGCCGCCACGGCCCTGCAATGCGCCTCGATCCGATTTCCCGGCGCAGCGGCGCGCAGCAGCTTATCAGCCAGCGCCTGTGTCAGCGGGGGACAGGGGCGCGAAGCTCCCTGCTCCAAAGTGATTGTATCGTCACAGCGCAGCAGCGCATAGGACGCATAAGGAATACGCAGCGGACGGCTCTCATCCAGGGAAACGCCGCATACCTCCGCCAGGATTGCCTGGATCACCGAGGCGTGGGCGACAACGGCGAGATCGCCTTCACAAGCGCTCACACATTCCCGCAGGGCGGGCGTCACGCGGCGCTGAACCTCCGCCAGCGTCTCGGCTCCGGACGGAACCAGCAGAGGTTCGCCCGATCGTCTCGCGTAGAGTTCCGGCCATCGCGCTTTGATCGTATTAAAATCCAGCCCGTCCCAGGGGCCCATGTCCTGCTCGGCCAGAGCAGGGACGAGAACAGCCTCCCCGCCGAGGGGCGCGGCCGTCTCCCGGCAGCGGGCGAGGGGACTTGCAAACACCGCGGGCTTTTGATCCCGCAGCGCTTCGCCCAGCAGCACGGCCTGCATCCGCCCCAGGGGGCCGAGGGGCGTATCGGTTCTGCCGAGGCACATGTGCGCGCCCAGAGGAAAATCCGGGTGCCCGTGCCGGATCAGCCAGAGCTTTCTCATCAGAACAGTCCTCCAAAATAATCCCCAAACAGCTCTCCGGCCTTTTCCCGCAGGACGTCGACGTAGGCGTCGTAGCGGTTCAGCAGCAGTCTACCGGCGTCTGTCAAACTGCTTTTCCCACCACCCGCGCCGCCCTGACTGCGGAGAATCAGCGTCCGGTTGAGCTGGCTTTCCAACGTGCGGATCACGTTCCACCCTCCGGAATAGGACATCTGCATCCGCTGGCAGGCCTGGCGGACGGAGCCCGTCTCGTCGATGAGGCGCAGCAGCATGGCCGTGCGGGCGTCGAAAAAGACCTTCTCCCGCGCAAGCTCCACGTTCAGCACCGGGCGCACGAGCTGTTCGTTGTGATAACGCAGCAGCGCCTTGTAATCCTCGGGCGTGTCCGCATCGTGCAGGACGCCCCGATCCTCCACCGGCACCCGCAGCATCTCAGCGCCGCAGCGCTCGAGCGCGCCGCGCAGACCCTGATCGCCCCTGTCCGCCAGAATCCGGTCAAAGAGCGAAGCGGCAATCAGCGTGGGGTGGCCGGTCTCTCCGTCTACGGCGGGGCAGGCAAGCGGCGCGTCCGTCTCCAGAAGTCGCCGTACCGTGGCGGCGGTAAAGAGGGGAATGTCCACCGGCGTAAAAAGCACACGGTCACATTTGTCCCGCAGATAGCTGAGACCGATGCAGACGGAGTCAAACATCTGCGTGGTCTCATAAGCCTCGTTTCGGAGAAAGACCACGCCGTTGCCCGCGAGATGCCGCTCCAGCATCACGGCATTGTAGCCCGTGACCATCACAATCTTCTCCACACCCGCCTGCTGAAAGGTGGCCACCACCCGCTGAGCGATGGAGATGGAGCCGATATTCAGCATGGGCTTAAAGACCCCCATGCGGGAGGACATGCCCGCAGCGACAATAAGAGCTGCTGTATTCATGGCGATTCACGATCCTTTCAAGGACAGTATAGCCGATTGTTTTTTATTTGTAAATCGCTGTGCGCAATTTTTCGTGCTATACTGTCCTTGAGGGAGGCGGAGCGAATGAAAATCTATGTATACGGTACAGGCTGCGGCGCGGGCGATCTGGTCGACGAGGCGCTGCCCATAGAGAAAATCGAGGCCTTTGTGGAGCGGGAGGGCGGCGGAAGCTTTCTCGGCAGACCGGTCATATCCCTTGAAGAGCTGGCGGGACGGGACTTCGATCTGCTGATCGCTGCAAGCCGGGAGTCGGCGCGCATGGCAAAAGAGCTGGACGCGCTGGGCGTTGCGGCAGAGAAGGTCTTTTATCTCAAAAATCACCTCGTCCCCGTCGACCGCAACCGCAGCTATGAGCTGGCAAGCGAGATCCTCGGAAAAGATTATGTTAACCGCATTCGCTTTTCCGAGCGCCTGATTCGCGTCCCGCTGTGGACGGAGCGGGAGAAGATCACGGGGCCGGGGTCGGATAACGACTATGTGCGCCTCAAAACGCTGGAGGCGATCTGCGCGCGTCTGGACAGCATTCCCGGCGCGGCGGCGGAGCTCGGCGTTTACCGGGGCGGCTTTGCCCGATGGATCAATCAGCTGCTGCCGGAGCGGCGGCTGTACCTCTTTGACACCTTTTCAGGCTTCGACGAAGCGGAGAGCGCGGCCTGCGGTACGGGCTTTGCCCAGGCCCACCGCAACACGGCGGTTGATCGCGTGGTGGAAATCATGCCGCACCCGGAGCAGATCGAAATACGCAGAGGTCTGTTCCCGCAGACGGCGGAGGGGCTGGAGGGGGGGCGCTTCGCCCTGGTGTCGCTGGACGTCGATCTGGAGGAGAGCACCCTTGCGGGCCTGCGCTTCTTCCTGCCGCGCATGTCTGCGGGCGGGTATCTGCTTCTGCACGATTACAACAATCCGAAGCTCCCCGGCGTGAAGAGGGCGGTCGAACGCTATGAGGCGGAGGCCGGGCGGCTGCGGGCAGTCCCGCTGTGCGACGTGAACGGAACACTGGTCGTCTCTGCGTGATGTTCATAAGTTCTACCAGTTTTCCCAAAATAAAATTATGAATTATAGCCAAAAAGCAAGCCGCAAGTTCTGCGACTTGCTTTTCAATACAACTTGATTCTTCCACTTTTTGAAGAGTACAATAGATACGTAAAAGAATGCCCGGAGAAGGAGCGTGATTCCGTTGGGCGATGAATTCTTTGAAATCACCGCGCATGAGGTGACGGTCGAAGTGCGGGATGAAAAAACCGGGGAGCTCATCCGCCGGACGCTGCCCATCGACTACTATGAGAACGCAAATTTCCTGAAGCTCAGCGGGGAAAACATGGACGGCAGCGTGTCGCAGCTTGTGTTTCTCTCGGCCAGGGGGATCGAGCGGGTCAAGGACATCACCGGACAAGGCCCCGACCATGACCGCTGCGGCGGGCACGGCCATTGAATTTGTACGCAGCCCTCTTGTGAGGGCAACAATAAAACACAATACAGGAGGAAAACGTATGATCAGAAAAACACTTGTCATCAACGGCGTTACCCGGAATCTGGTTCTCTGCAAGGACGAGACCCTGGCGACCGTCCTGCGTGAGCACCTGCTGCTGACCGGCTGCAAGATCGGCTGCGGCGAGGGCCACTGCGGCGCCTGCAACGTCATCGTCAACGGCAAGGTCACCAAGGCATGTCTCATGAAGATGAGCAAGATCCCCGATAACGCCGAGATCACCACCAT
>CADAPH010000143.1 GCA_902789745.1 Oscillospiraceae bacterium
GAGGCAATGTTGCAGACCGCGATGTATTCATCGGAATAGCCCTCTTCCTTCTCCAGAGGTCCGAGAATACCGCCCATGGCCACCGCCGCGGCAACGCCGGAGCCCGACATGGCGCCGAAGAGCATGTTCGCGACGATGTTGGTCTGGGCCAGCGCGCCGGGCAGACGGTGCGCCACCAGCTTGGCACAGCCGACAAGCCTGCGGGCGATGCCGCCCGAGTTCATCAGGTTGCCGGCCAGGACAAAGAAGGGAATCGCCAGCAGGGAGAAGGAGTTCACGCTTTGGAACATCTTCTGCGCCGCTATGATCAGCGCGTTCTGCCCGGGCATGATGATGTACAGCGCCACGGCAGAGCCCATCCCGATGCTCAGGCCGATGGGGAAGCCGATGGCCAGCGTAACAAAGATGAGCACAATCATGACCGTTCCGGCCAATGCAATCGTTGTCATATCACGCTTGCCCTGCTGATAATCACGGATCGAGCTGATGCAGTTGTAGACGGCGTAGTACAGCGTGATGACGCCGGTAAACGGCACCGAGGTGTACAGAATCGCCATCGAGATGTGCAGCGAGGGGTCGATGCGGTTGACCTGGGAGGCGGTGTACTTCCAGCCGCCGTAGACGCAGACCAGCAGAATAAACGCAAAAAGACAGACGTTCGCAATGACCTCGACGATCATATTCAGCTTGGGTGAAAACTTATCCTTCAGCAGATCGATGGTCAGATGCTCGCGCGAGCCGTATACATAAGCGCTGCCGAACATGATCATCCAGACAAAAAGATATTGGGAAAGAGCCTCGGAAAAGGGGCTGGGCGCGTTGAACACGTAACGGGTGATCACCTGGTAAACGACCAGGATCGTCATGATTCCCAGTGTGACGGTTCCGAGGATTTCCAGAATCTTGTTTAAAACGTTCTTGATGGCATCAAGGGCCTTCATGGAAACCTCCGTCATTTTTCTCTGTGAAGCCCGCCGCGGTACAGCCGGGTTCGCCGCCGCGTTCGGGTTTCAGCCGTTTTGGAAGAATACCGGCCCACAGCGTGCTGCGGACCGGTATGGCTGTACCGTTATTTTTCGGATTTACTTGGCATCCGCGTCGGTTTCACGCAGGGAAAGAATCAGCTCGTACATGCCCTTGGTAATGTCGCTCTTCTCCGCGTTTTCCTTGATCAGATCCTGGCACAGGGCCTGGAAGGCGGGAATGTCGGCCTCGGAGAAGGTGACACCCAGCTCTTCGCCCTTCTTCTGGTTCTCAACGGCAGCTTCGGCGACAAGGTCGAAGGCATAGGGGATGGAGTCCTCGCAGACCTTGCGCAGGGCAGCCTGATCCTCCGGGCTCATCTGGTCGAGGATCATCTTGGAAATGACCAGTTCGTCGGGCAGCAGCAGGTGGCCGGTGTAGTTGTAGTACGGGGCGACCTCATACTGGACCAGGTCGATGTAGGTGTTGATGTTGTTTTCCGCACCGTCAAGGGTCTTGGTCTGGATGGCGGAGTACACATCGCCCTGCGCCATGGCAACGCCGGAGCCGCCCATCGCGTTCATCATGTTCAGGCAGGTGTCGGAGCCCATGACACGGATCTTGAGGCCCTTCAGCTCTTCCGGTGTGGTGACCGGGCCGTCACGGGTGTAGAGGTTGCGCGCGCCGAGAGAATAGGTGCTCAGGACGACGAAGCCGTGGTCCTCGGTCGTGGCATACAGCGCCTTGAGGGCGTCGTCGTTGGATTCGAAGACCTTCTCCTGGTGGTCGATGGAGTCATAGACATAGGGGGTGGCGATGATGGCAAAATCAGAGCTGTAGGGCTCGATGATGGCGTTGCCGACGAGGGACATGTCGAGAGCGCCGATCATGACCATCTCCAGCGTCTGAGCCTGGTCGCCGAGAGAGGCGTCGGGATAGATCTCCAGCGAGTAGCGGCCTTCCGTGGCATCGTAGAGATCGTCGCTGATTTTCTCAAGAACAGCGTACTCGGGGTTGGCAGAGCTCTGGTTGAAGGCGACCTTCAGGACCGTCTTGCCGACCTTGGCGTCGTCCGCAAACGCGGTCGTGCCCAAAGCCGCAACCATGGTCAGAACCAGCAGCAGCGCGAGAAGTTTTTTCATGATTTTCCTCCTAGAATGATGATTTCGGTATGTCAAATACCGATCCGTTTTTTCCGGACCGCTTCCGCATCCCATGTCCGAAAGCATGTCCGACATTACGGAAATATTGTAATTCCCGCCGCTCCGGGCGTACATGGTTAATCTGATCCTCTTTATGCACAAAACGGATATCCTTCCGCCGACATGCTTTTTTTCTTCCGAAAAAAGTAATAATATTTCAGAGGCGGTTCTCCCGCCCGTTTCCGTCCGTCCGCCCATGTGTCCCGTACTCCCGAAAGGAGCCCCCTCTGTGAACGAGATTCTCTATTCCGGCAAGCATCTTCTGACCTATTCCGTTTCCCGGCACCAGCATGACAGTCTGGAGCTGATTTACTGCACGGGCGGTTCCGGCCTGCTGGTATTTGACGACTGTACATTTGCGTACCGCGAGGGGGACGTTGCCGTGATTCCGCCGCATGTCGCCCACTCCAACCAGAGTGAAAGCGGTTTTACCAACATCCATATCAACATGAAGAACTCCACCTTTCTGCCGAAACACCCGGTTTTGATCCAGGACGACAGCAATCATTTTATCCGCAACGCCTTTCATGCGGTTTTCTACCATTATTCCGATCTCAGCAGCCGCAGCGCCTCGCTGCTTTCCGCGTACGGCGCGCTGATTGCCAGCTATCTGACGGCCTATCAGCGTGTTACCCCGCACAGCAGCATCGTGGAGGAAATCGAACGGACCATCATCCGCAATTATCCGGACTGCAATTTTGAACTGGACCGGTATCTTCGCTCGATCCCGTTCAATTATGATTATCTGCGAAAGCTCTTCCGGAAGGAGCTGGGCGTGACCCCGCTTCAGTATCTGAACGACAAGCGGCTGCAGGCCGCGGCGGAGTATCTCTGCTCGGTATTTCACGACGGCAGCAGCATCTCGGAGATCTCGCACCAGTGCGGATTCCGGGAACCGCTGTATTTTTCCCGCATGTTCAAAAAGAAATACGGTGTTGCACCCAGCCGTTATGTCGAACAGAGACGGCAGGAGATGGAAAGCCAGCCGCGCGACCCCGACAGCCAGAAAATCCTGCTGGAAGAATGAAACGGAGCGGCATCGGGACGGACAGTCCGATCAGGGTGACCGGGGCGCCTGATATCGCGGCGGCAGTGGAATCTGCCGAACGGCATCTCTCTTCCGGGCCGAACCGGTCCGGTGTGCCGGCAGGCCCGCTGATCTGCGAGGAGCTGCTGCTGCACCTGCTGAGCATGGGATGCAGGGATATCCGCGTGTCTCAGAAAGGAAGCGTGCGCAGGTATATCGAGATCTGCGCCGAGGGAGAACGGGCAGACAGCTTCTCTGCGCTGCCGGAGACGGAAGGGGACAGAATCGGGGCGCAGATCAACAGCTGCCTGCTGGAGCAGTATGCGGATATGTATACCTTTCGGTACCAAAACGGGGTCAACCGGTACCGGGTATACGCAGGGAAAAGGGAAGATACCGATCTGACGGAAGAGATCTATGCCTTCTATCAGAATGCCGGCCCGGAGAAGGCGCAGAAACCCACAGGCGTGCTGTGGGCCATCGCGCGCAGGCACAGGGCCTTTCTCATTTTCTCGGTGCTGATCCTGCTTGTGAAGCATCTCGGTGCGCTGATGCTTCCCGTTTTTGTCGCCAATATCATCAACACGGTGGAAAAAACAGGTTCCTTCTTTGTTCGGCCCGTTCTGGCGAACATCGTGATGTCGCTTGCGGCGCTGCTCGTCAATCTGATCTGCTACTGGATCGACAGCCGCTGCTACCGCCGTTTTACGAGAGCGGTGGAGGCGGGCTTCCGCATGGCGCTTGTCCAGAAGCTGCAGGTGCTTTCCATCCGGTTTCACAAGGGCGCGCAGTCGGGCGTTTTGCTGTCCAAGCTGGTCTCGGACGTGCAGTTCATCCAGATGCTGATCTATGACCGCTTTCAGGAGGTCCTGTACTTCTGCGAGGACGTGCTGTTCATCATTGCGGTTGCGCTGACGACCTTCCCGGCGATGCTGCTGTTCTATCTTGTGATTGTCCCCCTGTTTGTGTTCCTGCTGCGCCGTTTCTCCAAACCCCTGCAGGACAGGCGGGCCCGGATGCGGCGTCAGAACGAACAGGTGAACGCCGCCGTCAAGGAAATGCTGGAGATGGAGAGCCTGATCCGCGCCCACGGCCTCGAAAGGACAGAATACAGAAACATTCTGAAAAAGGTGCGCAGCGCGCAGAGAGCCTCCATCCTGTATGACAGGCAGACCGTCAGCGTGAACAACGTCACCTACGGCGGCTTTCAGGGCCTCCGGCTGCTCTCCCTCGGCTTTGCCGCCCTGCTGACGGCGGGCGGGTACATCCAGATCGGCACCCTGGTGCTGTTTCAGTCCATTTTCGATATGATTATCTCGAACGTGCAGCGGATGCTGGACGCGCTGCCTCTGATTACGCAGGGATACGACAGCCTGGTCAGCGTAAACGAGATCCTGTATGAGAAGGACGTTGAGCAAAACGGCACGGTGCTGCTGCCGGGCCCGGTGCGGGGCGAGATCGAGTTCCGGCATGTCTCCTTTGCTTATGAAGACGGCCAAGAGCCTGTTTTGAAGGATGTCAGCTTCCGGGTACCGGCGGGCGGAAGCGCGGCATTTGTCGGCAAGTCGGGCGAAGGCAAATCGACCCTTCTGAACCTGATCCTCGGCCTGTACAGGGTTCAGGAGGGGGAAATCCTCATAGACGGCCTGAATCTGGATACCCTGGACAAAACCGCGTATCGCCGGAACATCGCCGTCGTGCCGCAGAACACGGTGCTGCTCTCGGGAACGCTGTGGGACAACCTGGTCTATGGGCTGGGCTACATCAGCACCGACAGGGTCATGGATGTCATCCGCCGCGTCGGACTGGAGGATCTTGTGGCGTCGCTTCCGGACGGGCTGAATTCCCGGATCCTGGAAAACGGCGGCAATCTCTCCGGCGGACAGCGTCAGCGCATTTCCATTGCACGCGCCCTTCTGCGGGACCCGAAGATCATCCTGCTGGACGAGGCGACCAGCGCGCTCGACAGTCTCAGCGAGCGCCGGGTGCAGGAGGCTATCGACGCCATGATGGGCTCATGCACGGTGATCATGGCGGCCCACCGTCTGGGGACGCTGCGCCGCGCGGACACCATCTGGAAGGTCGCCGGCGGAAAGCTGGAGCGCTGCGGGGATGTGGAGCAGGCCCTGCGGGATTCGGAAGAATGAGACAGGCGAGGGACGGCTGACGGAAAAAGACAGCAAAAAAGCTTCGGCACCCAAAACAGTGCCGAAGCTTTATAATTTGGGGATAGTCGGAATGATAGGACCTCCCTCCCAATTGTGAGCGGCCGCAGTACCTGCGTCAGGGGCAGTATCTTCCCTTGCCGCGCACGGTAGAGA
>CADAPH010000144.1 GCA_902789745.1 Oscillospiraceae bacterium
GCGGAAGTACTCGATGGTGCTCTCGGCCTCCCAGCCGCCCTTACGGATCAGCCACACAGGACTGGTAAAGTGCATCAGGGTCACGATGGGCTCCACGCCATGCGCTTTGCAGCAGGCGATCACCTTGCGGTAGTGCTCGATCTCGTTTTCGTCAAACTGCCCTTCCTCCGGCTCGATGCGCGCCCACTCGACAGAGAAGCGGTAGGCGTTCAGCCCCGCGTCGGCCAGAAGCATGATGTCCTCCTCATAGCGGTTGTAGTGATCGCAGGCAATGCCGCTGGGCTCTGTAAAGCTGGTGTGTGGCAGATGTTCCTGCGCCCAGTAGTCGCTGTGGATATTGTTGCCCTCCACCTGATGGGCGGCCGTGGCGGCTCCGATGAAAAAAACCTTGGGAAAGCTCATGTCGTCTCCTCCTCAACTTAGCTTGATACAGGCGCCCTCGGTGAATCCTTTTTCGTTGAAGGCGTCCACGCGAACATAGTATTCTCTTCCTTTGATCAGCGCGCCGATGCGGTGCGATCCGGCAGCAAAGACCATATAGCTATGATAGAGTTTTTCAGGGCTTGCACCGAAAAGAATGTTGAAGCCCAGTGCATCCGGCTTCTCAGAAATCATAACGGTCATATCCAGATCGCCCGTCCGTGCGGCGGTAAACGCAGGCGCGGCGGGCTTTTCGCCGTCGCCCAAGCCGAACACACGCAGGCCGGAGACGCAGGGGTTCTGCCCATAGGGTACCGCCATATCGCTCAGACGCAGGTACCGGGCTGCAAAGCCATGCTCCCGGACGATCAGATCATGGCTGAGATCGGTCTGCGCATCGGACTTGTCCTCGATCATAAACCAGCGCTCGCCGTCTGAGCTGCCCTCCAGCTTCCACTGGGTCGCGTAGTCCTGCTCTTCGATGTATCGCGCCTGAGAACCGGGGCGGATCTCACCCGGGCAGCGGATGTCCAGTTTATCATCGGCAAAGTTCACTTGAACGGCGTGAATGTCGAAGATCTTGCCCAGATCCACGCACAGCCACTCGTCCCGGCTGTTCGAGGCCGCGCGCCACCAGGTCTGCACGTTCTCCTCCGTCGCTTTTTCCGGCTCATGCTTAGGGACGAAGGAGGATGCCGTCACCGCTTTACCGACGCTCAGCAGCATCCACGCGGGATCACGCCAGGGATCGCCCTCGGCGGCCATCGGCCAGTCGCCGCAGCGCTGGTTGCAGAAAAGCTCGCCGTCTTCATCGAAGCCCGCGGGCCAGAGACCGACGCGGCGCTCGAAATCGTGGTTGACCGAGATGCGCATGGTGGAGGTGTGCCACCAGTTTCCCTGCTTGTCCTTCATGGTGGAGCCGTGGCCCGCGCCGTTATTCTCCGCGAGGGTAAACGGCCCCAGGGGGCTTTCACCCACATAGACGCCGTCGGAATAGGTATTGTACTGGGTGCCGGGGGCGGCGTACTGGAAATAATACTTGCCGTTGTGTTTGTCCATCCACGCGCCCTCAATATAGGGCTTGTCGCTGAGCATACCGCGGATCAGAGGCTTGACCTCCGGAGGCAGCATCTCCTCCGGCACGGAGCTTGCCTTGAGATAGGCTTGATATTTGGCTTCCACAACTTCCTCGCTTGCCGGCAGTGTGCTGTTGTCCTCGCCGATGCGCTCATAGCCGATTCGATAGGGATCACCGAAGACAAGCTCCCGCTTTTCGCCGATGGGCAGCATGGTATTGGAGTCCAGCTCCACGCCGTAGATGGGCGTCATGTTGGAGCAGCCCCAGTAGAAGTACACGCGCCCGTCGTCGTCCGCGAACAGGTTGGGGTCCCAATACGGAAAGCTGCCCTCGATCTTTTCGTAGGGGCCGTTCAGGATGTCCTTCGTGCGCCAGCGGTCACAGTTGTGCTCGCGGTTGGAGGCGCAGAAGTACACCCAGTTCCCCAGCACGCGCACGTCAGGCGCGTAGTCATAGAGCGGCAGCTCCTCCGGCAGGCGGTGGTTTTCCCAGGTCACCAGATCATCCGAGACCCAGACGCCCAGCGTCATGGAGGCAAAGATGTAGTAACGACCCTGAAAGCAGATCATGGACGGGTCCGCCGCCTCGCGGCAGATTTGAAGCTGGCCGCCCCTGCGGGGATCGGCGTTGAACTGATAGCGATAGTTCACATTGATGGGATTACAGAAGTACTTCATAGTGGTGCTCTCCTTTCTCCTCTTTGTGTGTTTCTCCGTTTGGCAGGGTGATCACCGCCGGGATGGGAAGGGTGAAATCGAAGACCAGTCTGCCCTCCCGCCAGGCCCAGGCGCTGCGGATCGTCCCCACCGGGGAGCGCCACTCGGCCTCGGCATGGCCCAGCGCACGGTACGGGCAGGGGCGGAGGGTCAGCGTTCCCGCCTTCAGGGAGATGCCGCACACCCCACCAAAGAGCCAGCCGGTGATCGCGCCGTAGGAATAGTGGTTGAGAGAGTCGTGTACTGTGCCGTCGGCGCGCACGCCGTCCCAGGTCTCCCAGATGGTGGTGGCGCCCTTCTTCACGGCGTAGAGCCAGGAGGGGCACTCGCTCTGCAGCAGCAGACGGTAGGCCGTGTCCGCGTGGCCGTTCTCCGCCAGCACGCGGCACAGGTCCGGCGTGGACAGAAAGCCCGTGTTCAAATGGTATCCGTTTTTCACCACCAGCGTGTTGAGGGCGTCCGCCGCCCGTTGCACTTCCTCGCCCTCCAGCAGGCCGAAGGCAATGGGGCGCACATACTCGCACTGGCGGTCGGAGTCGATACTGCCGTTTTTGGTGCAGCAGCGGCGGTAGGCTTTTCTGGCGTTATCCGCAATGACGGCGTAGTGCTCCGCGTCCGCGGGTCTGTCCAGGATCTGCGCGATCTGCGCCATCAGTGAGGCGGAGCGATAGTAGTAGGCGGTGGCCACCTCCGGCGCGCCGAACATCATGGTCTTCTTCATGGCGGCGCCGTTGTCCACATCGGGCTGGCACCATTCGCCGAAGTGAAAGCCCTCGTCCACCAGATATTTATGCCAGGGGTTGAGCAGGTTCTGGGGCCGGGTCTTGCCCGCCCGTTTTGCCGTGAAGGCCAGCCACCGGCTCATCATGTCGTAGTTTTCTTCCAGGATGCTTTTGTCCCCGTAGGCCTCGTACAGGGCCCAGGGCACCAGCACACAGGCGTCGCCCCAGCCGGCGGAGCCCTGTAGCATGTTGGAGATCATGCTGCCGCTATTGTTCACGGGGGCGATGTTCTGCACCAGCCCGTCCTCCTTCTGGGCCAGCCTGCACTCGCCCAGCCACTTGCGCAGCACGTCATAGCAGTCCATCAGATACACCGCCGTTGGTGCAAAAGCAGCGGCGTCGCCGGTCCAGCCGGCGCGCTCGCGGGTGGGACAGTCGGTGGGGATATCGCAGAAGTTGGAGCGCATGCTCCAGAGGCTGTTGAGGAACAGCCGGTTCACATCCTCATTGCCGCAGGTGAAAAAGCCCGTCTGCGCCATCTGCGAATAGACGGCCACGGCGGTAAACTGCGCGCCGTTGAGGTCGATATCCGTCTCCACCCTGGCGTAGCGGAAGCCGAAGATGGTGAAGCGGGGCTTGTAGACGTTCTCCCCCTCTTTGCAGAGGTAGGTGAGCTTCTGGGGGATGCCGTTTTTGTTCCGGTCGCCCGGGTCGAAGTTGGACTGGGTGAAGTTGCCGTTCTCGTCCAGGGTCTCTCCGTGCCAGAGGGTGATGGTCTGCCCGGCCTTTGCCGTCAGGTGCAGCTCGGTATAGCCCGCCAGGTTCTGGCCGAAGTCGATGACCGTCTCCCCGTTGGGGGCGGTGAACACTTTCCCTTCAAAGCGCTCCTGCTCCACAATGGGCACGCTCTCGGTGGGGGTGAGG
This sequence comes from Oscillospiraceae bacterium, assembly GCA_902789745.1. Taxonomy (GTDB): domain Bacteria; phylum Bacillota; class Clostridia; order Oscillospirales; family Oscillospiraceae; genus Limivicinus. The sequence goes on from CADAPH010000144.1 coordinate 3,861, forward strand.
TTATCGTAGCCGTGCTCCCTCACGCTTACCCCATGCCAGTCGGTGATCTCCTCCCGGCGGGCGTCATAGCTCTCCCCCTGTTGTAAATCGTTTTCCCTCGTCGGTCCCTGCTGGCTGGCCTGCCAGCTTGCGTCGCTGCACAGGGCCGGCTCTCCGCCGATTTCCAGTTGGCACAGCAGGGCGAGATCCGCCCCGTAGTAATTGCGGAGGCCGTCGATGCCCACGCTGCCGCGGTACCAGCCGTCACCCAGGGTGACAGTGATCTCATTCTCCCCCTGCCGCAGCAGATCGGAGACCGCGTAGGCCTGCACCGTCAGCCGCTTGGCGTAATCGCCGGTGCCGGGGGCCAGCACGAAATCCCCCACTCTCTGCCCGTTGAGGCGCGCCTCGTACAGGCCGTGGCAGGTGATATACAGCACCGCATCCGCCGTGCTGTCGAGGGTGAAGCGGCGGCGCAGCACCGAGGCGGGCTGCCGTTCGTCTTTTTCGTGGGGCAGCTCCGGATCGATCCATTGGGCCCGCCAGTGGGCGGGCATTTGGTTTCGCAGCAAACTCATATCACTTTCTCTCCCCAAGCCATTGGGCGCTGAGCTCCAGACTCTTCACCGGGTCTTTGCCGATCCAGTTTTTGTGGCTCTCGAGTATGACGTCCTCCACACCGTTTTCCCGGGCGATGGCGAGCAGCCCGTCCAGATCCATGTTCCCGGAACCGAGCTCCATGCTGTCAGCCTTCAGGATCGGCGTTATGGCGGCGCCGGAATGTCGGCTGCCGCGGTCGGTGACGTGCCAGAGCTTCATGCGGCGGCCGAGCCGTTTCATCCAGCACTTCGAATCCGCCCCGCCGTCGGTGAACCAATAGCTGTCGAACTCGAAGCCGACGAAGCTCGGATCGGTCTCATCAATCAGGAGGTCGTAAGCGCGTTTCCCGCTTTCGAGCGGCAGCAGTTCAACGTTGTGGTTGTGGTACAGGAGCTCGACGCCCTCTTTTAGCAGTGCCTCGCCCACCCTGTTCAGCCGCCCGGCCAACTCGCGCAAAGCCTTTTCGTCGCCGTAGTCGAAACGGTACATGCCAGTGATTACGACCTTATCCGTGCCGAAGCTTTTTGCTTCCGCTGCGACAGCAGAAGCGTCGCGCTCCAGGCTGCCGAGGTCCGTATGAAGGCTGGAAACACGGAGTCCGCTCTCCGCAAGCAGCGCGCGCCAGTCGAGCTTTCCGCCCTTGCCGGTGGGCATACCCGCTGCTTTCGTCAGCATGCGCACCAGCAGCCCGGTCGGATGGATCATAAAGGAATTGAGCTCAAGGCCTTCGTATCCGGCGGCCTTGATTTTTTGCAGCGTCTCGCGGGCCTGCGCCTCATTCGAGGTCACGGAACCCAGCATGATCTGTTGTACGTAAGTCTTCATTTTTTGATTCCCTGCAATACTCTGTTGAGTTGCTTGATGGATTCCTCATCCGCGCCGCCCTGTTTTAAAAGGCTCAGCATGGTCATGCGCCCCATCATGCGCTGCAGCGCGGGATTGTCCTTCACCGCGTCGGCCACGTCGCCGCGCTCGGAAGCGCCCTTGGCCATCATGGCGTCCACGATCGCCCCGGCCTGGGGATTGGCGCGGATCGCGCCGAGCGTGTCACTGACGGAGAAGCAGCTCGGGTCGATTTCGCCCGCATCAAACCAGTTGGTGACGCTGGCTGCGGCCTTGTTGAAGATATAGCTCTCGTCCGGCTCGGCAACGTGGCGGATCACCATGCTGTCGCTGCATCCGTCGGCTTCGGCCCGAATCAGATGCTCTCCCAGCAGCGGAATTTCAAAGCGGAACACGGTCCTGCCCGTTTGAGAGCCGATGCGCGTCCCGTCCACGTAGAGGTTCACCTCACTGCAGTTGGAGTAGACTTTGATCTCGGTGGTGTCCTCGCAGCGGTTTTCATAGCGCTTGCCGCAGAGGTGGACGAAGGGCTCCCGCTTGTTCCAGGCGGCCTTGTAGAGATAAAACGCGTCCTTGCGCAGCGCGCGGTCAAAGGTCACAAGCCCCTTCTGGTTTTCGCCGTGCTTCCCGCCCTCGTCGCGGCCGTCGGCGGCAAAGTCAAAGAGATTCCACACATGCGTCGCCCAGAGATAGGGCCGCGCCTCGATCATTTTGAGCATATGCTCGTGGTACAACGCCTGGTATTCCTCGGTATAATCGCCCTTTTCGGGGCGGGAGGAGTGGAAGGCGGGGTTGGCGTCCGCACCGTATTCGGAAAAGCCGATGACGCGCTCGGGGTATTTCGCGTGGTATTCGTCGAAAAACTCATCGGTCTGCTCCAGCTCGCCCAGATACCAGCCGAAGTAGAGGTTATAGCTGTTGATGTCGGGGATTTCCAGGATGGGGCTATCGATCTCCAGCATGAACACGTCCGCCATGGTGGTGAGCCTCGTGGGATCCATCCGATGGCACAGCTCGTTGAGCGCCCGGTGGTTTTCCAGCAGTTCCTCATTCACGGCGCTGGC
>CADAPH010000145.1 GCA_902789745.1 Oscillospiraceae bacterium
CGTGTCCATTACGGGCTGTAAAATGGGTGAGTTTATCAAAGAGGTGCAGCCCTTTATCCTGGCGCTCATCATCGCGCTGCTGCTGCTCACCTACATCCCCGGCATCTCTCTGCTGCTGCCGAATCTGATCTACTGATTTCCGCAGCTTCGGCCATTACACGCCGGCCTGTCCCGGATTGGGGCGGGCCGGTGTCTTTGCGTATCCGCGTGTCAAGCGAGTATCTTTTCCAAAATTTGAAGGTATTTTTTGTTAATACCGACAAAAATTTGCGCGATATTTCGCTTTCCATTGACACATCTGTGCAAGAAGGTGTAAATTGTAACTTGCGAAAGGCTTTCTGCGTTCTGCGGCGTTTCCATCCGGGCAATGGTGAGAAAGCACGCGGAAGCAGGGCGCCGAAATCGGAAAAAATAAGGAAAAGGAGTACACAAGATGAAAAAAGCATTTGCACTTATCCTTGCGCTGTGCGTGGTATTCAGCTTCTGCGCGATGCCCGCATACGCGGACAACGACTTCAAGCTGACCATGAGACTGAGCCACGTTTTCGGCCCGACCGAGCAGCTGGCCATCTCCATTCAGGAAGCCGCCGACAACATCCGTGAGAAGACCAATGGCGCGATCGACATTCAGGTTTTCCACAGCAGCCAGCTCCCGACCTACAAGGACGGTCTTGAACAGGTTGCCAGCGGCGCCAACTTCATCTCCGTCGAGGACCCGTCCTACATCGCCGACTATGTTCCTGACTTCAACGTCCTGGTCGGCCCGATGATGACCAGCAACTCCGACGAGTATGAGTACCTGATCAACACCGACACCGTGAAGGAAATGGTCAAGAAGCTTGAAGCCGACAACATCAAGGTTCTGGCGCTTGACTTCTTCTCCGGCTACCGGTTCATGAAGACCAACAAGGAAATCTACACGCCCGACGATCTCAAGGGCATGAAGATCCGCGTTCCCAAGTCCCAGCTCTTTGTCGATACCCTCAACGCGATGGGCGCCAACGCCATTCCTCTCGGCTGGGATGAGACCCTCTCCGCCGTGACCCAGGGCGTTGTCGACGGCCTCGAGGGCACCATGGACGACTTCCTCAACGACGGCTCCGGCGAGGTCGCGTCTGTCGGCTCCCTGACCAACCACTTCATCGGCACCTGCGGCGTCTACTTCCCGCTGAACGTCTGGGAGACCATCCCCGAGGAGTACCAGACCATCATCCAGGACGAGTTCACCGCCTCTGCCCAGCGCATGATCGAGAAGATCAACAGCAGCTACGAGGAGACCAAGGCCAAGCTCGAGGAGACCGGCCACACCTTCAACGAGGTTGACACCGCCGCCTTCGCCGCCGCCGTGGCTCCCGTATACGAGAATATGAAGAATGTCACGCCGGGCCTCTATGATGAGTTCCGCGCCGCCATCGCCGAATTCAACGCGGCAAAGTAAGTTCACAGAATCAGCAGGGGAGTGGAGGCAGCACTTCACTCCCCGTTGTTTTTAGGCTCATGTTTCGAGGTGAACCATGAAAAAAATCACAGCGAAATTTATATTTGAAAATATCGAGGAGATCGTGGCCTCGCTGCTGTTCGTCGTGACACTGGTGCTGGTTATCATCAACGTGCTGACGCGCTATGTGTTCCGCACCGGCATCCCCTGGGCGGAGGAGATGGCGACAAGCTGCTTCGTCTGGACGGCGTTCATCGGCTCGGCCGCGTGCTACAAGATGCGGGCCCATGTGGGCGTGGATATTCTCGTCAACAAGCTGCCCCTCAAGGTGCAGAATGTCGTTAAAATCATCGTGGATATCCTGATGGCCTTTCTGTGCGCCTATCTGTTCTATCTCAGCTGCGTATACCTGAAGCGCTCCTACCGCAAGCCGACGGCGATCCTGGGCGTGTCCTCCGCCTGGGTGTCATCCTCTCTGATGATCAGCTTCCTGGATATGGCGATCTGGTCGATCATCTTCATCTTCCGCGATTTGAAGTCTATCCAGATCTACGGCAGGGTGCTCGGCCCCGATGAGACGGCGGAGCAAAGCTCCCGGAAGGAGGTGTGAGAGTATGGTAGGTTATCTTCCCATTATCATCGCCTTTATCCTGTATTTCTCCGGCGTCCCCGTCGCCTTCGCGCTGATCGGCTCTGCGCTCTTTTACTTTGGCGTCATCGACCATAACTCTCCCGTCGATCTGATTTTCCAGAAGTTCGTCACCAGCGCCCAGTCCTTCCCGCTGCTGGCGATTCCGTTTTTCGTCATGGCGGGCTCCATCATGAACTACGCCGGAATCAGCGGCAAGCTCATGAGCATGGCGGACGTGCTGACCGGGCATATGAAGGGCGGCCTTGCGCAGAGCAACGTCCTGCTGAGCTGCCTGATGGGCGGCGTGTCCGGCTCGGCAAACGCGGACGCCGCGATGGAGTGCAAGATGCTGGTGCCGGAGATGGAAAAGCGCGGCTACTCCAAGGGCTTTTCCGCCGCCATCACCGCGGCATCTTCCGCGGTCACGCCGATCATCCCGCCCGGCATTGACCTGATTATCTACGCGCTGCTGGCAAAGGTCTCCGTCGCGAAGATGTTCGCGGCGGCCTATCTGCCCGGCTTTGTGATCGCCGCCTGCCTGATGGTGAGCGTGCACTTTATCGCCGTGAAGAGAGGCTACCTGCCCTCCCGCGACAGAAAAGCGACGGCAAAAGAAATCGCGAAGCAGTGCGCCGACTCCCTGTGGGCGCTGCTCTTCCCGCTCGGCATCGTGCTCGGTATCCGCATCGGCCTCTTCACCCCGTCCGAGGCGGGCGCTTTTGCCGTGGCCTATTGCCTGTTTGTCGGCGTGTTTATCTACAAGGGCCTCCGGTGGGAGCATATCCCCAAGATCTTCGTCGAGACGATCAACGGCACCGCGACGGTTATTCTGATCATCGTGGCCGCGAATGTCTTCGGCTATTACATGACATGGGAAATGATCCCCATGCGCCTGACGACGGTGCTGCTGAACGTGACCTCCAACAAGTGGCTGATGCTCCTGCTGGTCAACGTGCTGCTGCTGGTCATGGGCATGTTCCTCGAGGGCGGCGCGGCGCTCATCATTGTTGCGCCCCTGCTGATCCCCGTTGTCACCAAGCTGGGCGTCGATCCGATCCACTTCGGCGCCATGTGCATCGTCAACATCATGATCGGCGGCCTGACGCCTCCCTTCGGCTCCATGATGTTCACCTGCATGTCAATCACGGGCTGCAAGCTGAACGAATTTGTGAAAGAATGTTTCCCGTTCATCATTGCGGAGATCGTCGGTCTGCTGCTTGTCACATTCATCCCGGGCATTTCCATGCTGCTTCCCAATCTGATTTTCGGGACATGACATAAAGAATGAAGAGGAAAACGATTATGAGAGTATATGCGCACAGGGGATACAGCGGCAAGTATCCCGAAAACACCATGCTGGCCTTCCGCGAAGCGGAGAAGGTTGGGGCCGACGGCATTGAGCGGGCAGATCGTCATCATCCACGACGAGACGCTGAACCGCACCACCAACGGCAAGGGCTATGTCAAGGACTACACCCTGGCAGAGCTGAAGGCGCTGGACGCCTCCGTCATCAAGGGGACGGCTTATTCGCCGCAGCGCATCCCGACCTTCGAGGAGTACTGCGACTGGGTAAAGGGCACCGGCCTTGTGACCAATGTGGAACTCAAGACCAGCATCGTCTATTACCCGGAGATCGAGGAGAAGACGGCGGAGATGGTTAAGGCCTTCGGTCTGGATGACCGGATGATTTTCTCCTCCTTCAACCATCTGTCCATCGTCCGCATGAAGCAGCTCCTGCCCCAGTGCCCGGTGGGCGCGCTGGTCGAGATCAACGACCTGCAGTTCGCGGGCTACTACTGCCATAAGTACGGTTTTGAGTTCTACCATCCCGACTGCAGCCTCTTCACCAAAGAGAACGCCGACAACTGCCGGGAATACGGCGTCGGCGTCAACAGCTGGACGGTCAACGACCTCGGCAGCCTCGAACGGCTGTACGAGTGGGGCGCCGCGGGCATCTTCACCAACTACCCCAGCGCGCCGAAAGCGTGGCTTGCTTCAAAGAAATAGTTAAGCTGATACTACGCCGACGTTCTCCGAAAGAGGAACGTCGGCGTAGTTTTTTCATGCCCTTTGTCAAGAAAAAAATGCAATTAAAAAGGAAGTATCTTCTCCAAAAATTTGAGGTACTTTTTGTGAATCCTGCCAAAATAGCTCGTGAAAAAGGCGTTGGTATTGACATATCCGTGCACTTTGGTGTAATTTAGAATCAGCTTTATGGCTTGTTAATATTCGCTATTTTGAAGACAGGGCGCCCTGTCTTCGTCTCTGCCTGCGCAGAGACGAATGGGCCTTGCCTGCGTCGGAAAGAGACCGCAGTATTGACAGCCGAAAACGAACAAAAAATGAAAAAGGAGAATCAGAAAATGAAGAAACTTCTGGCACTGCTTCTGACCCTGACGATGGTGATGGCCCTGTGCGCCATCTCCCCCGCCGCCTTCGCCGACGACGCCGACGACTACTACATCGAGCTGACCTATTCCAACGTCTTTAACCCCAAAGAGTGGAACTACAAGGCTGCCGAGAAGTTCGCCGAGATGGTCACCGAGAAGACCGAAGGCCATGTGAAGGTCACCTTCCACGGCCTCAACGAGCTCGACTGCTACCGTGACTCCGTCGTCCACGCCGTCAACGGCGACAAGTGGATCGGCCTGGAAGAGCCCGACATTGTCAAGAATGTGAAGGAGGCCCTGGCCGAGGAGAACATCCACATTCTCGACACCCACTACTCCTTCGGCTACCGCTCCGTCGTCACCAACAAGGACATCTATAAGCCCGAAGACCTCAACGGCGTCAAGCTGCGCTCCACCACCGCCTCCCTGTTCATCAAGACCATCGAGGCCATGGGCGCCACGCCTGTCCCCATGAGCTTCACCGAATGCCTCTCCTCCATCTCCTCCGGCCTGGTCGACGGCTTTGAAGGCTCCACCTCCACCCTCGCCGGCGCCGGCGCTCCCTACGAGCTGGTCAAGAAGGTCGCCCTGACCAACCACTTCATCGCCACCCGTTGGCTGTTCATGGCTGAGGACGTGTATCAGGATATGCCCGAGAAGTGGCGCAACATCCTCGACGAGTGCGCGCTCGAGTGCGGTGTTTGGGAGCAGACCTCCTGCGCCGACGACGAGGCTGTCCAGATCGAGAAGATGAAGACTGAAGCCGGTGTGACCTGGAACGAGGTTGACATCGACGCCTTCACCGCAGCCTGCGCTCCCGTCTACGACTGGATCGTTGAGGAGTACGGCGCCAATCCCGAGCTGCACGACCAGCTGGTCAAGCTGATCAACGACTTCCGCGCCAACAAGGCTGCGTAAGCTTTCCATTTTATCCCAATACGGAAATAACGGCTGGACTGCCCGTTTTCACGGGCAGTCCATGTCCGGTATAAGGGCCTGAATCAATCAAGCTGCATGTAAGGATTTTTGCCTATGAAAAAGAAAATAACGCCAAAATTTATCATTCATAATCTGGACTCGATCATCTGCGGCGTAACGCTGACCCTCTGTGTGATTCTGGTCAATGTGAATGTGATCTTCCGCTACTTCCTGAATAACCCCATCAAGTGGACGGACGAGGTCGTGACATCTCTCTTCGTGTGGACGGTGTTCATGGGCAGCGCCTACGCCCACCGCCGCCACGCGCACCTGGGCGTGGACATCGTGGTGAACCTGGTCAAAGGGCGCGCGAAGACTGTGGTCGAGATCATTGTGGAGATTCTGGAGATTGCCATTCTGCTTCTGCTGACCTATATCAGCGCGCAGTATGTGCTGAACCTCATTTTTAAGCGAGGCATCATGTTCCAGATCAAGGACGGCGTCTTTGAATGGGGCAAGGTCAAGCTGACCTATACCGACACCCTGCGCATCCCCAAGTGGTACACAGGTATTGCGGTGCCTCTCGGCTTCGGCCTCTCGCTCGTCTATTCCGTGATTGAGTTCATGCGGGACAGGCTGCATATTCTCAAGCCCAAAGCTGATGAGCAGCCTGCGGAAATTGAGGAAGGGGGCGCTTACTGATGACATTGAGCTTCGTTAACCTGATTCCCGTGTTTCTGGTCTTTATCCTCTACTTCATGGGGATGCCCATTGTCTACGCGCTTTTCGGCTCCACCTTCTTCTACTTCCTGTTTATCAATACCAGCGTCCAGCCTTGGACGATCCTCCAGAAGGTCATGAACTCCACGCAGTCCTTCTCCATGCTGGCGATCCCCTTCTTCGTCATGTCCGGCTCGGTCATGAACTTCGGCGGCATCAGCGATAAAATGATGGACTTCTGCGAATGCGTCACAGGCCACATGAAGGGCGGCCTTGCGCAGGTCAACGTGCTGCTGAGCATGCTGATGGGCGGCTGCTCCGGCTCCGCCAACGCCGACTGCGCCATGCAGTCCAAGATGCTGGTGCCCGAAATGGAGAAGCGCGGCTACTCCAAGGCCTTCTCCGCGGCCATCACCGCGTCGAGCTCCGCGGCCACGCCCGTCATCCCCCCCGGCGTCAACCTGATCGTCTACTCCCTGATCGCGCAGGCGTCTCTGGGCCGCATCTTCGCCGGCGGCTACGTCCCCGGCATCCTGATGTCGGTATCCATGATGATCGTCGTGTCCATCATTGCCCACAAGAGAAACTATCCCACCACGCGCGACAAGTTCCCGCCGATGAAGGAAGTGCTCAAGCAGGCGTTCATCTCCTTCTGGGGTCTGTTCTTCCCCTTCGGCATCATCCTCGGCATGCGCTTCGGCCTGTTTACCCCGGCCGAGGGCGGCGCCGTCGCGGTGCTCTACTGCTTTGTGATCGGCAAATTTGTGTATAAAAAGCTCAGCTTTAAGGAGCATTTCATCCCCATCCTGCTCGACACCATCGCGGGCACCTCCAGCGTCGTGCTGATCATGGTCTCCGCCTCCACCTTCGGCAACTATATGAGCTATATCAACCTGCCGAAGATCGTCGCGGCCTCCATCACCAACCTCACCAGCAACAAGTATGTCTTCCTGATGCTGGTCAACGTGGTGCTCCTGGTCATGGGCATGTTCCTCGAAGGCGGCGCGGCCCTGATGATCGCGACCCCGCTGCTCCTGCCGGTTGCCCAGAGCCTCGGCGTCGATACCATTCACTTCGGTCTTGTCTGCATCGTCAACATCATGATCGGCGGCATCACGCCTCCCTTCGGCTCCATGATGTTCACGACCTGCGGCATCACCGGCTGCCGGATCGGAGATTTTATCAAAGAAGTCTGGCCATTCATACTATGTCTGTTCATCGTGCTGCTGCTGATCACCTTTATCCCGGTGCTTGTCACCTGTGTCCCCGATCTGATTTACGGCCCGATCAACACGACAATTTCCATGTAAAAGAGCGTAAAAAAGAGCGGAACGTCAAAACGGCGCTCCGCTCTTTTCTTGGCCCCCTCATAGAGGGGGGGCAATCATTCGATCTTCAGACAAACCTCGATCCCGCGGTCGAGGTGTTTGACAAACTCCCGCGCGTCGTCCAGAGATCCGACGATGCTGGCGTAGTGCGTGGGGACGACGGTGTGCGGGCGCATGGCGTTGACAAACTCCGCCGCCTCTTTCGCGTTCATGGTATAGGTGCCGCCGATGGGAACCATGGCGATGTCGCACTGCACGGCCTCTCCCTCGGGGATGCGGTCGGTGTCGCCCGCGATGTACACCATGTGCGGCCCAATCTCCAGCACGTAGCCGAGCCAGCCCTTTTCCTTCGGGTGGTTGGGCTTGTTGGTGTTGTAGGCCGGTACGCCTTCGATTTCAATATCCAGGATGCCGAGATTTTCCTCTGCCTCCAGCGTGCGCAGATATGCCGGGGCGATGCCCGCGTCCAGCGCCTCCTGCTTCATGGAGAGGGGGCAGACATAGATCGTGTCCGGCTTTGCCGCCTTCTTGAAATCCTCGGGCGAGAAGTGGTCATAATGCGGATGGGTAAAGAGAATGAGATCCGCGTCGTGCCGCGCTTCCTTCAGGCGGAAGGGGTCGATGTAGGCGATAACCTTATCGTCGATGCGGATGCTGCTGTGTTCATTGACGGTGATGTTGTCAAGCATGTGTGTCGTCTCCTTCCGCTTGTTCCTGTTTGATTCTGTCCTTCCAGCATTTGTGGCACATGGCGATGTAGCAGTCGTTCCCGCCAAGCAGCACCTGGCTGCCCGCGGTGACGATACGCCCCCGCCCGTCGATGCGGGCGTTGACGGTGGCTTTCCGCCCGCAGGCGCAGACGGTCTTGATCTCGGTGAGGGAGTCGGCCAGCTCCATGAGCCGCTGCGCACCGGGGAAGAAATGCGTGAGAAAGTCGGTGCGCAGGCCGAAGCAGAGGACGGGCAGATCCTCCTCGTCCACCAGCGTCCGCAGGCCGTCGATCTGCGCCGGGGTGAAGAACTGTGCCTCGTCCGCGATGATGACGTCGTGCTTCCCCGCTTCGTGATAGGCGGCGATGATATCCTCCTCCGGGGCGATGACCCGGGCCGTCGCGCTCAGGCCGATGCGGCTTTTGATCACATCCACACCGTCACGGGTGTCGGTGCCGGGCTTGATGAGCCAGACGGACATGCCCAGCTCCTCATAGTTGAATTTGGTGATCAGCGCCTGGGCGGATTTTGACGAGCCCATGGCGCCGTATTTAAAATAGAGTTTAGCCATTGGCGGTTTTCCCCTCCAGATGCGCCCGCACGCGCTCCATCAGCAGCTCCAGCGCTACCTTGTTGTGGCCGCCCTCGGGGACGATGATGTCCGCGTTGCGCTTGCTGGGCTCCACGTATTTCTCATGCATGGGTTTGACGGTGCTGAGATACTGGTTGACGACGCTCTCCAGGCTGCGGCCGCGGTCGCGCACGTCGCGCACGATGCGGCGGAGAATGCGCACGTCGGCGTCCGCGTCGACAAAGACCTTGATGTCCATGAGCTCGCAGAGCTCCTTGTTCTCAAAGATCAGAATGCCCTCGACCAAAACGACCTTCGCGGGCTTGACCGTGATCGTCTTCTCCGAACGGTCGTGGATGGAGTAGTCGTAAACCGGGCAGATGACGCTGCGCCCCTTTTTCAGCGCGCGCACGGCCTCGATCAGCTGGTCGGTGTCGAAGGCGTCGGGCTGGTCGTAGTTGAGCTTTGCACGTTCCTCATAGGGCATATTGTGGTGGGCTTTGTAGTAGTTGTCGTGGTAGATGACCGATACGTCGTTTCCGAAGCGCTGCATGAGCTTGCGGGTGATGGTGGTTTTGCCGCTGCCGGTGCCGCCGGCAATGCCGATGACCATAACCTTATCCATGGTGCCAAACCCCCTGTCTGTTTTTCGCCCCTATCTTATCATATCCCGCGCCCGGTTTCAATTTGACTTTTCGGAAATTTCCTTTATAATGGATTCAACACACATTTCTTCGGAAAACCAAAAAAAGGAGGAAAAACTATGACCCCTCATAACAGCGCAAAACCACGGGAGTTTGACAGTTGCGAGCGTGGAAAAAGCTTGAAGGCCGCATGAGGCCTACTTTTTTTGGCGAAATTTAATTTTTTCTATTGTAGTACGCTGGG
>CADAPH010000146.1 GCA_902789745.1 Oscillospiraceae bacterium
GCCTGAATGGTGATCGGGTAGCTTGACAGCGTATCCTCCTGCACCTTGTCGATGTACACCTGGATGCCGTTGGACAGCGACATGATCAGCGCAATGCCGATGATGCCGATGCTGCCGGCGAAGGCGGTAAGGACGGTGCGCGCCTTCTTGGTCAGCAGGTTGTTGGTGGAGAGAGCCAGCGCCGTAAAGAAGCTCATGGAGGTTCTGTCCTTGCGCGCGGTGCGGAAAGACTGCGCCGTGTCGCCGGTGCCGGAGTCGTAGGGATCGCTGTCATCGGTGATGACGCCGTCCTTGAGACGGATGATGCGGCTGGCGTAGTCCATGGCGAGCTCCGGGTTGTGCGTGACCATGATGATGAGCTTGTCTTTGGAGATCTCCTTGAGAAGATCCATGATCTGTACGGAGGTCTCGGTATCGAGCGCGCCGGTCGGCTCGTCCGCAAGGAGAATATCGGGGTTGTTCACCAGGGCGCGGGCAATGGCGACGCGCTGCATCTGGCCGCCGGACATCTGGCTCGGCTTCTTGTGGAGCTGATCGCCCAGTCCCACCTTGGTCAGCGCCTCACTCGCCCGCCGGCGCCTTTCGGAGGCGCCGACACCGGAGAGTGTCAGGGCAAGCTCCACATTCGCAAGCACCGTCTGGTGCGGGATCAGGTTATAGGATTGGAAGACAAAGCCGATGGAGTGGTTGCGGTAAGCGTCCCAGTCGGCGTCCGTAAAGCGCTTGGTGGATTTGTTGTTGATGATCAGGTCGCCGTCGGTATAATGATCCAGACCGCCGATGATATTGAGCATGGTGGTCTTGCCGCAGCCGGAATGGCCGAGGATGGCGACAAATTCGTTCTCCCGGAATTCCAGATCTATGCCCTTGAGGGCATGGACAACAGTGTCGCCGGCCTCGTAATCCTTCCTGATGTTGCTGAGCTTGAGCATAGGTCTTCCCTTCCGTGCAATCTTATGTTGACATTGGCTCTGTTCTGCTGTAAAATAGCTAAGCTTGTGATTTGCCCACGTAGCTCAGCAGGATAGAGCGGCCGCCTCCTAAGCGGCAGGCCAGAGGTTCGAATCCTCCCGTGGGTGCCATGAGAAAAGATCATCCCTTTGGGGATGGTCTTTTTTGATCCCTCACGGAGGATTCGAATCATTTTCGCACAGGCCGGGGGCCTGTGCATGAGCCGGTGCGCACACCGGCGAATACCTCTATCGTTTGCCGTCTCACGCAAGGCAAACGATGCATGTGAATCCTCTCGCGGGTGCCATGAGCAGCGCCGGAAGCCTTTGTTTGCAAGGACTTTCGGCGTTGCCCTATTATAGCACGGCCTTTCCGTAAATGATAGACTCGCTGTAAACTATTTCTATGCCGTTTCCTGAACGCGAAAGCGCCAGCCGCATTTCCGCTGCTGACGCCTTCATTTTGGAAGCATTGTTCTCTCATTACGGTTGAAATGCAGCTCTATCCCGCGTCCACGGGCTCGGTAAAGATGCCCGTGTATTTTTTTGAATTTGACTGATATTATGATGCTGCGGCAGCCATATCGCAGCCGGTGAATTCCCGGATTCGGCAGACTTGATTTTGTACAGCCGGGCATGGTAGAATAATGCCATTCTTGAAAGGGCTGACGCGTCACTGTGTTTCCCTGACGCGAATGAACAATGAAGAGAATATTGATTATCGGCGCGGGGCCGGCCGGATTGACCGCCGCCTATGAACTGTTGAAACACAGCAATGCGTATACTGTCACCGTTTTGGAGGAATCCGACCGCTTCGGCGGCATCTCCAGGACTGTGACGTACAAGGGCAATCGGATGGATATGGGCGGGCACCGCTTTTTTTCAAAGTCCCCCGAGGTCAACTCGTGGTGGGAGGCCATGCTGCCTGCGCAGGGCGCGCCGGCTTTTGACGAGAGAATACCGGGACGTCATGCCAGGGTGGCGGAAGGCGGCCCTGATCCGGAGAAGACGGACAGGGTCATGCTCATGCGGAATCGGCTGTCACGGATCTGGTTCCGGAAAAAGCTCTTCGCCTACCCCCTCTCTCTGAGTTCGGAGACCTTGCGAAATATGGGCTTCGGAACAACGGCCGCCGTAGGCTTTTCTTATCTCACAGCTCTCCTTTGGCAGCGGGAAGAACGCTCACTGGAGGATTTTTATATCAATCGCTTTGGCAGAAAGCTTTATTCGATGTTCTTTGAGGATTACACCGCAAAGGTCTGGGGGCGGCATCCCTCCGAGCTCTCCCCTGACTGGGGCGCTCAGCGGGTTCGGGGTCTGTCGATACCCGCAATCTGCTGCGATCTGCTCGACAGGAGCCTGCACCGGCAGCCGCGGCATATGGAGACCTCACTCATCGAGACATTCAAATATCCGAAGCTCGGCCCGGGCGAGTTGTGGGAAATCACCGCAGACGAGATCCGGAAGATGGGCGGAACGATCCTCATGAACAGCAAGGTGACCGGCATTCGCAGAGAGGGAGCGCGCGTATCCGCTCTTGTCTGCGAACGGGACGGCGAAAAGACCGTGCTTGAGGGCGACTATATCATCTCCTCCATGCCCCTGCGCGATCTTGTGGCCGGTATGGACGACGTGCCGGAAGAGATGCGTCAGATCGCCGCGGGGCTGCCCTATCGCGATTATATCACCGTGGGCGTGCTGACGAAGCGCCTGGCGCTGAAAAACCGGACAGATATTCCGACGCTCGGGGATATTATCCCGGACAACTGGATCTATATACAGGACTCCACGGTTCGCATGGGGCGCATCCAGATCTATAACAACTGGTCGCCCTACATGGTTAAAGACCCCGCGCACAGCGTCTGGCTGGGGCTCGAATACTTCTGCACAGAGGGGGACGCGCTCTGGTCCATGACGAACGAGGCCTTCTCCGAGATGGCGATTTCGGAGATGCTGCAGCTGGGCCTGATCACGCGGAGGGACGAGGTGCTGGATTGTCACGTCGAGCGCGTCAGGAAAGCGTATCCCGCCTACTTTGGAACGTATGAGCGCCTGGGCGAGCTGCGGGACTGGCTGAGCGGGATCGAAAATCTGTACTGCGTCGGCCGAAACGGTCAGCACCGCTACAACAATATGGATCACTCCATGTGCACCGCCTTTGAAGCTGTCCGCGCCATTCTTGAGGGCTCGGAGGACAAGCGCGCGCTGTGGAACGTCAATACGGAGGAGAGCTATCATGAAGTCCGGCCCTGAAACCGCGCGGGCGGAGAGACACGCCGTGGTATGCGTCATGGCCGCCTGTCTGCTGTTGTTCTTCTTTGGCTTCTGCGAAAAAAGCAATCTCCGTCCGGGGAGCTATCTCTATGCGGGCGCGGTGATCCTGCCGCTTTTAGCGCGCCTTTCGTTCCGGAGCGCGCTGATCCCCGACGCGGGAAAGCGCCTGCCCCTCTTCCTCTATGCGTCGGCCTGCGCGGTCACCACCCTTGTTCTGATTTACGCAAACGGCCACAGCACGGCGCTGATGCTGTGGCTGACTCTGCTGATGCTGGGGATGTGGGCGGTTCTGCTTTACTTGCGCGGGCAGCTCGACGACCGCCGGGCGCTTGCATTGCTGATTGCGGGCGGAATCCTCCTGCGCTTTATCTATGTGCTCTATACCGACTCCGTCTCCCGGCAGCACGACGTCAACGCCTGGGGCGATTTCTCGGGCCATGCGCCCTATATTGAGTACTGGTATCGAAACGGCCTGAAGCTGCCCGATTTTGACGTGCGCACACGCTGGCAGTTTTACCATCCGCCGCTGCACCACTGGCTGATGGCGCTGGCGCTGAGGCTGTTCACCGGCTGCGGCATGGAATACGGCACGGCCTGCGAGGCGCTGCAGATTCTGCCCTTCCTGTATTCCTGCCTCACGCTGCTCGTCTGCGTCGGCCTCTTTCGTCAGGTGGGACTGGAGGGGCTGCCGCTGCTGACCGCCGCGGCGATCGTGTGCTTTCACCCGACCTTTGTGCTGATGGGCGGCAGCTTCGGAAACGACCTGCTCTCCGTGCTGCTGATGCTCCTGTCGCTGCTTCTCGCCCTGCGCTGGTATGAGGAGCCGACGCTCAGGCGCATCCTTCCCCTCGCCTTTTCAATCGGGCTCGGGATGATGGCCAAGCTCTCGGCATGGATGGCGGCGCCGGCGGTCGCGCTACTGTTCCTCTGCGCTCTCCTTCGGGACCGAAAGAACTGGAAGCGGTTTTTCGGGCAGTATGCGCTGTTCGGCCTGATCTGCGCGCCGCTCGGGCTGTGGTGGCAGCTCCGGAATTTCTTTGCCTTCGGCGTGCCGCTGACCTTTATTCCGCCTCAGCCGACGACAAGTTCGCAGTACTGCGGGAATCTCAGCGCGGCGCGGCGCCTGTTCGATTTCGGCGGCGGGCAGCTCCGCTATGTATACGTCGCGCAGAGGATGTACGGAGCGCCGTACAGTGACTTCAATCCCACGCTGGGGCTTTTTAAGACCGCGTTGTTTGACGCGGGCGTCAACGGCGTCAGGGCGAGCGTTTTCCCCGCGATCACCGTCACGGGGCCGATCCTGTTCTGGACGGGGACGGCGCTCGGCCTGCTGTGCTTCGGGGCGTTTGTCTTCATGATGGCCCGGCGCGACGCGGGACTTGACGGCGTGCGCCGCGCGTTTTTCACGGTATTCGCGCTCACGCAGCTGATCTCCTATTATCTCTTCTGCTTTGCGTATCCCTATACCTGCACCATGAACATCCGCTACTGCGCGGCGCTGATCCCCGTATTCGCGATGGGGTTGGGGCTGCTTCTCCGGCGCTTTGCCGGGGGACGTCTGAGGCTCTTCTGCGTCGGGCTGACGGCGCTGTTCGCGGTGATGAGCTGTGTGGTGTATACGCAGATCGGATAGCGCGGCGTACAAGATAAAGTTATCCCTCCGCGCGTGATTGCGCGGAGGGATAACTTTTTTGGCTCTTCACGTTTCTTTAATACTATAACCTGATTAAAAAGATTGTATTTCACCACTTTCTATGGTATAATGAATGAAGGTGATGAAAGATGAAGAAGTACACTTTTAGTGACGA
>CADAPH010000147.1:0-4988 GCA_902789745.1 Oscillospiraceae bacterium
TCTCACGGGGGAACCTCCGGTTTGGTTATGCGGGGGAAAAGCAAATCTATGAACAGTTATAGCGCGACTAAACCTCTTCTGTCTGCCAAGGCAAAAGAGGTTTTCTGTAATGCAGAATTTGACCCGGGAAAAGAACAACGCGGAAATATTGATAATTTCGCGCTGTGCTCCTTCCGCGTTTATACGGCTGAATTTTTGGTGAGGGCAATCAAAATACAGCATGGTATCTTTTATTCGAAGCGACGGCTGTCGACGCAGAGATTATATTTGTTGACAAAGCATACCAAATAAGTTATAAATGTAACAACAGAAAAAAACTGTATAATCAGCAATAAAGAAAGGACTGATCCCATGACGAAACAACGCAGTCGTGCAGACAGAATCATAAGACTCCTGATCATAATTATGATCGCTGCCTCTTTTGCGCTCTTGTCACCGCGTTCCCACGCTCTGGAATACACCAGAAACGCGGTTTTGGGTGACAGTACGGCTTATCCCGGCGTATACCGGGTGCAGGCGATAAAGGGCGACACAGACGTGACCATCGGTATCCCTGCCATTGCCAAGCAGAATCTTGAAAACGGGCCCACGACGCAGTCCCCGGCGATTATCATGGGCGCCGCTGTGCCCTTTGAGGTGAAGACCGGCCCCACCGAGTTTACGCCGAGCAACGCGGAGCGCTATGCTCCGTACAGCTATTTCCGCTACAGCATTATTGAGGAACTGGGCGTAGACGGCACAGTGCATAAAAAAATGTCCGGCTTTGACGGCACCTATTACATCATCCGTGTCGACGTCAGCGATTTGATCAAAGACGCGTCGGCGGGCAGCTTTCTCCATGTCAAGCAGGAGGGCAACAAGGCGCTGATGGTCTCCCTGCTGCATGAAGCATATTCCGCGGAGACCGGCAAGGCCACCTTCTCCGACGCCCTCGGCAATAAGGTGGGCGTCTACTCCATCGCTAACGGCGGACTTTCCATGAAGGACAAGGCGGGTAACGATAGTGAAACGCCCTATATCGACGTGATCCTCATGTCCTCCGGCACCCTTGTCGCGGGCGCAGACACGGGCAGCACCGACCCCAACGTCATGACCGCGGACGTCAAGCTGAGCTTCTATGTGGACCAGACACAGGACTATAATACGACTCTGGATTATGAGTCCATGGTCACCACCTACACCCCGGGAACCGGTGATCCGACGCTGGAGCAGATGATGCTGGACAAGTACTACAAGGCGCCCGCGGATGCTCAGGTCACCAACTACGTCGTGAAGGGCTCCGATCTGGAAATCGAGATCATGAACGACGACAACGGCCCGCGGGAATTCTGGTCCCTCCGCAAGGCGATGGCTTATTACAACAATTCTCCCATCAAGATGATCTGCGAAGTTCCCGTGCTGGAAGCCCTGCTCGTGGACGGCGGTCGTCATGTCATCTTTGACGTCAACAGCTTTGACATTCAAATCGCCAATCATCAAACGAATGGCACCGCGGCCCTCACGGTGCGAAACGCCACGCTGACCCTCCAGGACAGCTTCAACACCACCGGCGCGGAGCTTGCCGTAGGCAACAACGCCAGAATGTCCATTGAGGAGGGCGGCATCCTGATCATCTCGGACACCTGCCAGGTAGAGGTCGAGTATGACGCCGCCTCCATCGCGCCCGGCTCCGAGAGCACGGCCCCGGCGCTCACCTACGGCGTCATTACCGTGGAAGACGGCGGCGAGATCATCAACAACGGCATCATCTCCATCGAGGGCACCGAGGGCAAGCCCATCGACCCGGCCGCGCCCGCGATCCGCGACATGCAGGCCGCGGAGCTGAACATCAAGCCCGGCGGAAAGCTCACCAACAACGGCGCCCTGCTCTGCTACGGCAGACTGTACAACACGGGCACGCTTGAGAACAACGGACGTTATAATGACACAATCCGGTCCAACGATCCGGACAAGGGCATCTTTGACTACCACTGCGGCATTCAGGTCGCCTGGAAGGACGACGTGACGCAGCAGGGCGTCCAGATGGGCCAGCTCTACAACGGCGACGACCGCAACGGCGTTGTCACCGGCGCCTCTCTGGTCAACAACGGCGATATCGTTCTGGTTCCCGGCTTCCTGGAGAACTTCGGTACATTTGAAAACGCCGCGGGCGGGGCTCTTTATCTCTGCGCCGTGACCGACGCGGTAATCCCGTACCAGGCTACCTATACGCCGCTTGTCCTGGAACAGCGCATTCAGTTTGAAAATCCGGTCTCCCTTTACTGCACCAACTATCCGGGCGCCACGTTCACAAATGCGGGCAGCGTTGTGACCGCGCAGGTGGAGATCGTCGGCACCGGCCATACCGGAGCGCTCACCACACCGGCGGACGGCGATCTCATTTACGATATCTGTATCGAAAATCTCGGTCAGATGACCAACAGCGGCACCATCACCCTGGACGGCGTGTATACCTTCGGCCCGATGACCAACAGTGGTGAGCTGAATAACAAGGTCGTGTTGTCTGCCAACAATGATCGTGTGGGTTCGCTGACTGACACGACCGGCTTCATCGATGTATACAACGGCATGAAGACGGGGGACAGCTGGACACATATCCCCTGCGCCGGGATCAGCATCACACCGGCCCACACATACGGCACGGGCGGTGAAACCGTTCAGTGGACCGTCAGCGCCGAGACCGGGGAGCCCGATGCCGAGGGCGTCCGATACTATCTGCTGGCCTACGAGGGCAACGGCAGCGTGCCGAAGCAGAGATATACGATCACGGGCGGCGGTGAAACCGTCCTGACGAGCCCGGAGCTCCCGATGATCGGCGAAGGAAATGCCGTGTACCGCTTCCAGGTCCTCGACGGCCTGTTCAGTCAGTATGCGAACGCCTCTGTCAGAGTGACCTCGCAGATCTTTACGGCGCCGAGCGCTATCCCGGAGCTCGTTTATAACGGCAAGAATCAGGTGCTGATTACGACGGGCGGCACCAACCAGGGCGTTCTGGAGTACAGACTCGGCGAGAGCGGCGAATGGACCGCAAATCCGCCTTCCGCCAAGAACGCCGAGACATATAAGGTGTACTACAGGCTTACCGGCGAGAACGACGCGACAGCGTATCAGTCCGTGGATGTCGTGATCGGCAAGAAGCCCGTGACGGTCTCCGGCGATGATGTGACAACGCCGCTTAACGCAGATCTTGCGACGCTCACCTGCACCGTCAGCGGCCTCGTTGCGGGTGAGACGCTCAATGGCGTACAGCTTGCCACGGATGCAAACAAGGATGCTGCAGGCACTTACAGCGTCACCCCCAGCGTGACGGGTGAGAACCCGAACTATGAAATCACGCTTAAGAACGGTAAATATATCGTGACGGAACAGAGCTTTTCGGTAACCGCAAAGGACAAATACGGGGTGTTCAGCGACGAGACCACCTATACGGGCTTCAATATTGAGCTTACCATTCCCAACGGAGCGAAGGCTTACTACAGCACCGTCGAAGCGCTGACGGCGGAAAACTTTAAGACCAAGGGCGCCACCACGCTCAAGGTGCAGCCCGCCACGGCCGGGACGCATACCGTATATTACTACGTGACAAATGCGGAAGAGACTTACGGCGTCGGCGGCAGCAAGCAGGTCATCATCGACAAGGCCCAGCAGACAGCGCCCGATCCCGCAAAGCTGATCACACGCACTGAGAGCTGGCTCGACTCCGGCGACGGAGCCATCACCGGCCTCACGCCGCGCAAGATGGAATACCGTAATAAGGGCAACGACGGCAGCTACGCCATTGCCTACATGGAGACGGTTTACGTCATGCCCGGCACCTATCTGGTTCGCATGATTGGTGACGAGAACCATTACCCAAGCCCCGACACGGAGGTGACTGTGGGTATAGGCGAACCGGTCACGATCTGGTTTGACACCAACAGCGGCGGGCATGCCGTGCTCACGCCTCCGGCGGCCGACACGATCACTGTCGAGTCGGATCCCGATGGCTTCCTGGTGAGCGGACTCTCCTGCGGAGACGTCCTCCCTGAGCTTGCGCTCACGCTGCAGGGTGCAAACTTCCTGGGCTGGTACGTGGACGGAAAGATCTATGATCTGAATACTCCGATCACCATGCCCACTACTCTGATCGCCGGCTGGAAGCCGGAAGCCATCACCTTCAAGCTGCCTGCCGATACGACGATAATCAGAGAAAACGCTTTTGAAGGTCTTCCCATGAGCTCCGTTGAGCTCCCGGCCGACTGTGCAGAGATCTATCCCGGCGCCTTCAAAAACTGCACGCAGCTTAAACAGATTGTGATTCCGAACCCGGATATCCACATCTATTCAAACGCCTTTGAGAACTGCAGCGGCGTGTATGTCTTTGCTCCCGAGGCCAGCAACGCGCGTTATCTATGCACCGATCAAAATGGCTTTGTCCATATCATCGACGTAACGAACTGATACTGTTTCGTGATTTCGTTCTTTAATCACGAAAGCCGCAGCTCCTGCCGCGTTTTCGGTACGAAACGCTGAAAACACGTCTCACGCAGAACCTCTGCGCGCCTGTTTCCATGAGGCTCCGGTATAAAGAGACATACGTCTGTTTTGAATTGCTTCATAGCTCATTCCTTATCCCGCCATTTTCATAATGATCTCATCGACCGCGTCGGTGTATCTGCCCTGGGCAATCAGCTTGCTGCGCAGACTGTTCAGTGCCAGCAGCATCACCCGCCATTCGGCTTCACTCAGATACAGATAACGATTCTTTGCCCTCATATCATTCGACCTCCTTTGAGTCCATTGTAGAGCAAGACTTCCGAGAAATCGAATGTACCGATGAAAAAGTTTGGAATATGTGTGCCCGCTGCCGGGATTATTTCATGTTGATTGAGTCCGTTATGAACACTCGTACCACGTCAGAAGAAGCCAACTGCGTTCCGCTTCCCCGGTTACCGTAAGAGCCGGGAAAGCTCCACATCCGTTGGCTCCTTCTTCCTTTCCGAAACGGG
>CADAPH010000147.1:5063-9360 GCA_902789745.1 Oscillospiraceae bacterium
CGGTTACCGTAAGAGCCGGGAAAGCTCCACATCCGTTGGCTCCTTCTTCCTTTCCGAAACGGGAGTCTCACGGGGGACTCCCGTTTCGGTTATGGGGGGGAAAATCCGTTAGAAACAATCGAACCGGAAAAGGGGAAATCCGAACAGGATTTCCCCTTTTCCGGTGCCGCACCTATGGCGCGGGATGATCCGCTGCGCGCAAACGCAAAAGGAGTGAGCTTTTACAGCAAAAGGCACTATGAAATTTACAAGTAAATAAACAAGTAAAAATGTTGACTTTTCGCGTGCTATTCCATATACTATCTGTGAGGAGGCGATTTATATGGTGAATCTTACGGGGGCAATTAATCACACGATCCCAATCTCTCAGTTTCATAAGGGGATGGCTGCACAGATCTTTTCGGACGTTCGTAAATCCGGTGCAAAGGTTGTCATCAAAAACAATGAGCCGGAGTGCGTCTTGATGTCGCCTGATGAATACATGGAGTTCATGGACGAGCTGGCAGATACCAGACTGGAGCTTTTGGCTCTGCAGCGCATCGCGAAAGGCGCATTGGATCACACCAGCACGCAGAAGGAAGTCATGGAAAGCTTTGGGATCACAGAAGAAGACCTCGCCGATATGGAGGAGGTCGAAATAGAGTGAGTTGGGAAATCCACTATACCGATGACGCCAAGGCGGACTTGCGCAGCCTGGACGGAAGTCAGCGGAAGAATGTTATCAAGGCTGTTGCCAAGGTCAGCCGGAATCCTCTCCCGGCAAATGAGAGCGGATACGGGAAGCCTTTGGGCAATAAGCATGGAAATGATCTGACAGGCCTTTGTAAAATCAAACTGGTCAAGGATGGTATCCGTGTCGTGTATGCGCTGGTTCGGACAGAAACAGCAATGAAAATCGTTGTAATCGCCGCCAGATCGGATGATGAGGTCTACGAGACCGCTACGCAAAGAACGAAACAGAGCAGATAAGCTTTTTCTGTCGGCACAAATCAAAAAATGCACTGCCGTCCGCTCTGTATAGATTGGAAAGGCCTTATTTGATATAAGTCTGCAGTACCCTTGCCAGGGCGTCGATGTCGATGGGCTTGGTGATGTGGTCGTTCATCCCGGCGTTTTTGCTGTTCTGGATATCGTCGGCGAAGGCGTTGGCTGACATGGCCACGATGGGGATCTGCTTTGCGTACGCCCGATCCATGGCGCGGATTCTCCGCGCGGCCTCGTGGCCGTTCATGTTGGGCATCTGAATGTCGGAGAGGATCAGGGAATAATACCCGTCGGGCGAGGCGGCCAGCATCTCGACCTCCTGTTCGCCGTCCTTCGCCCAGTCGACCTCCAGCCCCGTCATGGTCAGAAAGTCGGTGGCGATCTCCGCGTTGATCTCCTGATCCTCCGCCAGCAGCACCCTGCGGCCGCTCAGATCCAGATCCTCCAGCTCGCGCAGGGGCGCGTCCGCCTCGTCCTGCCCGGCGCTCTTGTTGACAAGGGAGTCGAACAGGGCCGCGAGCTTCGTGCGGAACAGCGGCTTGCTGACAAAGGCGCTGGCGCCTGCTTCCCGGGCCTCGTCCTCAATGTCCGACCAGTCGTAGGCGGAGAAGATGATGATGGGCACATCCTCCCCCACCAGCCTGCGCACCTGGCGGGTGGTCTCCACGCCGTCCTGATCCGGCAGCAGCCAGTCGATGATGACGGCGAAGAAGCCCCGCCCCTGGTCGAGTCTCGTCTTCACGCGGTCTACGGCGGCCCTGCCCGAGAGCACCCATTCGCTGTGCATCCCCATGTCGGTGAGGATCTCGCAGGTGGTCTCGCAGCAGACGGGGTCGTCGTCCGCCACCAGCACGCGCAGATCCACAAAGCTGTCGTAGTTGATAAACTGCCGGCTCTGCAGCTTCAGATAGACGCTGACCGTGAAGCGGGAGCCCTCCCCGTACACGCTCTCCACGGTGACGTCGCCGCCCATCATGCGGGCGATGTTCCGCGTGATGGTCATGCCGAGGCCCGTGCCCTGGATGCCGGCGGTCTGCTTGTCGTTGGCGCGGGTAAAGGGCTCGAACAGGTGCTTCTGAAATTCCTCCGTCATGCCGTAGCCGTTGTCCTCGAAGACGAACTGGAAGTGGCCGAAGCCGTGGACATTGGTGGGCGTCTCCATGATGCTCAGGGAGATCTTGCCGCCGTCGGGGGTATACTTGATGGCGTTGGACATGATGTTGACAAACACCTGCTGCAGCCGCCTGCTGTCGCCGATGACCTGCTCATGCTCCACGTTGACGATGTTCACGCGGAAGGAGTGGCCGTGGGCCTGCATCTGCGGGCGGGTCATGGTCAGCATCGTGTCGATGAGCTCGGCCAGGTTGAATTCCTCTTCCATGAGCTCGATCTTGCCGGACTCGATCTTGTTCATGTCCAGCACCTCATTGATGAGGCCGAGCAGGTGGTTGGAGGAGTCCGTGATTTTTTTCAGGCAGTCGGCTACGCGCTCCCGGTCGTCCAGGTGGTTGGCGGCGATGGCGGTCATGCCGATGATGCCGTTCATGGGCGTGCGGATATCGTGGCTCATGCTGGAGAGGAAATCGCTCTTGGCCTTGTTGGAGGCGTTGGCGGCCTCGACGGCCTCCCGGAGGGTCTGCTGGATCTGCTGCTCCTTGCGCACCTCGTCGTCCACGTCCTTGAAGCCGGCCACGATCCCGGTCTCGCCGCCGTCCAGGTCGAGCTTGGCAAACTCCAGCCGGTAATAGCGGACCCCATCCTCAAAGACGCGGCGGAAGGGGACGGAGTAGATCAGCTTGTTCGCGGTATTTTCCAGGATCTTTTCCGGCGTGACCGCCTCCAGAAACGCCTGCCGGTCCTCCTTCAGGACGAGGTTGGAATAGAAGGCGAAGGCGTCGGAAAAGCGGGTGATCTTCACGGCGATATTGGCGGGCATGAGATGCACCAGCTTCTCGTCGATGCGGTAGAGCTCAAAATGCTGGGTCTCCATGTCGTCGATGAGCCAGACCGAGTCATAGACCTGGGTGAGGGCCTCGATGACCGCGGAGCGCAGCGTGAGCGCCTGCTGGGTTTTCTGCTCCCGGCGCACCTCTTCGTCCACGTCCTTGAAGCCGGCCACGATCCCGGTCTCGCCGCCGCCCAGGTCGAGCTTGGCAAACTCCAGCCGGTAATAGCGTATCCCGTCCTCGAAGACGCGGCGGAAGGGGACGGAGTAGATCAGCCGGTCCGCCGTGTTCTTTTTGATTTTATCCGGCGTGACCGCATCCAGGAAGGACTGCCGGTCCTCCTCCAGGATGAGGTTGGAATAGAAGGCGAAGGCGTCGGAAAAGCGGGTGATCTTCGCCGCGGCCTGGGCGGGCATGAGATGGACAAGGTTTTCGTCGATCCGGAACAGCTCGAAGCGCTGGGTCTCCATGTCGTCGATGAGCCAGACGGAGTCGTAGACCTGGGTGAGGGCCTCGATGACCGCGGAGCGCACCGCCTTGTCGGACTCCGCCTGATTGTGCCTGTCGGTAATGTCCGAGATAAAGACATAGAACAGGCCCCTGTAGACGTCGGACTTCGCGTAGTGGCCGTGGCCGTCGATCCAGCGGGTCTCGCCGTCCCGGCGGATGATCCGGCACTCCATCTCCTCAAGCGCATACCGGCCCTGGGCGATCTGCGCTTTGATCGCGGAGGAAACCCGCTCATAATCGTCCGGGTGGATCATCCCCCGGAAGTTGAAGCCGGAAAACGCCTTGAAGCCTTTCAGGCTGTCGCATCCGAAAATGCTGCACAGGGCTTTGTTGGCGTACAGCAGCTCATCGCTGCCGTCGGCCTTGCAGATGAAGAAGCCGCCGGGCATCTGCTCGCCGAACTGCTCGATCACCATGAGGGTCTGCTCGTTTAAGACAAAGTGCTTGCTGAACATGGGCTGCTCCTCCTTTGATCCGGGGGCGTATAGGCATCTGTCTTCCCGCCGGCCCGGCGGAAAGGGAAACGGTCTTAGGATTCTCTATAATTCTCCATTTTTATCCTACTACGAAAACCGCTGTATGGCAAGAAAAATCCGCGGAAAAGCGGTTTTTCAGCCGGTTTTGTGGATAAACGCCCCTGTGCCGTATCCCGAATACGAAGAAAACGTACGGCGATCCCGGACAAAGCCGCGGGATCGCCGTACGTTCTTTTCTTGTTGGATTGCCGTACCGCCGGGAGGGGCAAGCCCCTCCCCTGCGATATGACGGGACTTTTTACAAGGGTCAATCCTCGTTCTTTCTGCGCTTGCGGGATCTGGTGAGGATCGCGGACACGCCGACAAGGGAGGTGAAGCACA
>CADAPH010000148.1 GCA_902789745.1 Oscillospiraceae bacterium
TCGTCATCCAGGATGGCCGAGAGGCCTTCGGCCTCATCCACCCAGGAGGGATCGTATTTTGTCTTCTTCATGGTTGCGCCGCAGGCCGGGCAGCTTGGGGTCGGCTTCTGGCAGGAAGCCCCGCACGCGGAGCAGATGTACTCATCCGCCCGGAAAAGGTGCGTTCGCCGCGTCCAATGGGCTTGTTTCATATGCGAACCCCTCCCTTGCTCTCGGAAAAAGCGTAGGCCTGTTCCAGCCATTCCAGCAGTTCTCCGTCCAGCTCCTCCTGTGAGCCTATCACGAAATGCGTCGTCCATCGGCCTGGATAGACCTCCGTCTTCACGGCGACCCGCTCCGATTCGAGGGGGTAAGGCAGCCCCAGCGTCAGCGTGAGCCAGCCCTCCGGCAGTTCGGCCTTGCGCTTTACCCGTGCAAAGGAGACGCAGGCGAAGGCATGCCTGTGGTAGTAAGTGATCTGCGTTTTCTGCACTCTTTTTTCCGCTTCGGGAAAGCGCTCAAAGATCCATTCTTCGAGCGCGGCGAACAGCGGGAGCGCGTCGCGGTGCGCGTCGAAAAACAGCAGGGTATCGTCGTCCGGCACTCTCATTTTCTGTTTGTCTCCCTTCCGGCGGCAGTTCTCAGCTCCGTCCTCCCTCAAAGCCGCGGCGTTTTCTCATTCGCCGCGAAGGACAGCCCATCCGGTTCCACATGGCAGGGCAGAAAGATCACCTTCACACCGGCTCCCTTTGCCTCTTCCAGCGCCTGGCAGAAGGCAGGGTCTGTATCCCGGTTCCCCCGCACCTCCGTGATGCCGTCCATCTGGATCACAAACAGCAGAACCGCCTGATACCCCTCCGCTTTTGCCAGCTCCCGCAGATGCTTTGCGCCCCGCTGGGTCGGCGCGTCCGGAAAGTAACCGATCCCGTCCCGCTCAAGGGTGCATCCCTTGACTTCCATCAGGAAGCGTTCGTCTCCCCTCTCCATCATGAAGTCCAGGCGGGACCGGCCGTATCGGAATTCCGGCCGGATCCGGTCAAAGCCCTGCGCGTCCAGCCATTCCCGCGCCACGGCATTCGGGGCCTGACTGTCTATATTGACGAGCAGGCCGCTCGGCTTTCTCCCCGCGATCAGGTCATACGCCGTCTTTCTGGCGGGATTGTCCGATCCGGCCAGCCACACTTCCGCGCCGGGGATCAGCAGTTCCCGGCAGCGTCCGGTGTTTTTTACGCGGTTCGGCCGGTCGATGAAAACCGCCTTGGAGACTTTGCCGTAGTGCATGGATGCTTCTCCCCCATATTGTTTGTCTCGGTCTGCGCTCTATATCCTGACATGATTATACCCTGTTATGTCCTGCGCTTCAATAGGACATAACAGGGTATAAAGTGTTTCTCTTCTGTCTGTCAAAAGCTGTGCGCCGTGAGCCAGGCCACGGCCTTTTCGACCAGCTCGGTGATATCCGTGCCGTCAGCCGTGACGACGGTCTGCTTCTCCAGACCCTTGCGGAAATCGACGTGCTCGGCCTCCGCAACGGCGTTCTTCAGATAGTTGTTGTCGTCCGAAAAACCGGGATCCGGCTGGATCTGGCAGATGCTCCAGGCCTGCAGGATCGCGCTGACAGGGACGCCGTGATACACGAGGCCCTTGTACCGCTCGATTTCGCTCTGCTTGATGGGCGCGCTTTCGCGATAGAGCCGCATGGCCTCCGCAAGCGCCTTCTTCTCTTCTTCGGTCAGCGGCTGCGCTTCATTGGCGGTTTTCGTGTTGTCGAGGACCTGCTCCGGCGTGCTCATACCGGAGAGGACGGCGATGACGTCCTCCTTTTCCAGGCAGAAACGCACGGACCAGGACGCGATGCTCCACTCGGGGTGAACGTCCCTCAGCACTGCTTCCGCGTTATCCGGCAGTCTGGCAAGCCCGCCGCCCTTGACGGCCTCCATGATGACGACCTTCCGGCCGTGCCTGCGGATCACCTCATAGCAGGGGCCGCCCTGCACCAGCTCGCTGTCCCAGTCGATGGGGTTGAGCGCGATCTGGGCAAACTCGATCTCCGGATGATCCGTCAGCACGCGGTCCAGCAGCTTGGCGGAGGAATGGAAGGAGATGCCCAGGTGACGGATCTTTCCGTCTTCCTTCCACTTTTTCGCGTGATCGAACAGGTGCGTCGTCTTCACGATACCGCCCTTGCCGTCATAACCGTCGTAGTAGACGTTCTGAATGTTGTGGAGCAGATAGTAATCGATATAGTCCACGCCCAGATTGTCCAGCTGACGCCGGAAGGTCTCTTCGATCTTCTCTTCCGGGATCAGCATAAAGGTCGGGAACTTTGTCGCGACCGTAAAGCTCTCCCTCGGATGCCGCTCCACCAGCGCCTTCCGGGTCGCTTCCTCGCTTTTGCCGTTGTGATAGACAAAGCTTGTGTCAAAGTAGGTGTACCCGGCGTCCAGAAATGCGTCCACCATCCTGTTGAGCTGCGCGTAATCGAAATCGGTGGGCCCGGAGAGCACCGGAAGCCGCATCATGCCAAAACCCAGGTTCTTCATGTCGATCTCCTCCTGTAAAGTCTCAATACGTGGAAGCGCGGGAGCTGCTGAGCTTCCAGCGCCCTTCTTCTTTTCTCAGGCTAAACTCTCCCCGCAGACGCCAGCTGTGCTTCCCGCCGCCATACACGGCGGTCAGCACCCGGCTCTTGCCGATCATGCTTGCCCGATCGCCGGACACGGTGACCTCGATGCTGTCATGGTCTGCTGAATAGTAGTTGAAGGTTCCGTCCATCAGGCCCTTCAAAAATGTCCCGGCAGACTGCCTCACGCCGGTCATGTGCAGCAGCGTATAGTCCTCCGTCATCATGCCGCGCAGGCCGTCCGCGTCCTTTGCGATCATACAGCGCCAGTATTCCCGGTACAGGCCGCGGATCCATTCCTCGTCATCCATTTTATTCCTTCTGTTCCGCCGGGTCAAGCATACGGATCACTTTCGCCGGGACGCCGCCCACGACGGCATAGTCCGGCACGTCCTTCGTGACCACCGCGCCGGCCGCAACGACCGCATAGGCCCCGATCGTGACGCCCGGGCAGATCGTGACGTTCATGCCCAGCCACGCGTTCTTCTTGACCAGCACTTTTCCGTAGGTGTAACGGGTGTGCCGCTCGTTCATGTCATGGTTGATGGTGGCAATCCGCAAGCCAGGAGCCGCCATGGAGCCATCCTCAAATTCGATTCCTCCGGATGCGGAGAGGATCGCGGAATGGTTGATGAAAACGCCCTTTCCAAACTTGACCCGATTTCCGAAATCGCAGATGAACGGGGTGAGGATCCGCACGTCGTTCAGCTTCCGCCCGAACAGCTCTTCCAGATAGCCCACATAGGCGGGGTCGTCGGGCATCGCCGCGTTTGCCTTGGCGCAGAGCGTTCTGGCGCGCATCATTTCCTCCGCGGCCTCCCGGAAATAGGGCTCCCGGGTATCCGTCGGCCCGCCCCGGTCCATCAGCTCGTACACATAGCCTTTTTCGTAATCCATCTGTCTTCTCCTCAGCTGCCCGTGATGGGCAGGCCGCTCTTCACGACCGCGCCGGGGCAAGTGCGCTTGATGTCCCGCTCGCTGCCGCCCATGCCGCTGCCCTCGTTGGTGCAGAGCGGCAGGATGGTTTTGCCGGTGAAATCGTAATGCTCCAGGAAGCTGAAAACAGCCATCGGCATGGTGCCCCAGTAGTTGGGGTAGGCCAGGACGACGGTATCATAGCCGTCGATGGAGTCCGGCAGGGAAAGCAGCTCCGGCCTGGCCTTTGCCCGCAGATCCTTCTTGGCCTCCTCGATGCAGGTCATATACACCGGCGAGTAGGGATTTTTCATCTCGATTTTGAAGCTGTCCGCCGGGAGCAGTTCTTTCATGATGTTGCAGACGATCTCCGTGTTGCCGACCTTCACATAGCGCATCGCGCCGCCGAAGTAGTTCTCATCCGCTCTGGAATAGTATGCGATCAAGATTTTAGACATTGCCTGTTCCTCCTGTTTTTGTTCTGCCTCCATTATACGCATCAACTATTGCAATGTCTAATTGAAATGATGTATAATCAATTGAATTCTTAAATAACAGGTGCGCGCCATGACCACGAAACAGATCGACTGTTGTGTAGAGCTTGCCCATACCCTGAACTTCAGCCGGGCGGCGGAGAATATGTTTGTCAGCCAGCCGACCCTGACCTATCAGATCCGGCTGCTGGAAGAAGAGGTCGGCTTCCCGATCTTTGAACGCAGCGGAAAGGGCGCCGCTCTGACGCCTGCGGGAGCGCAGTTCGTCTCCTTCCTCGCCGGCATGCGGGAGGAGCTGAAACGCGCCGTCGAGCAGGGGCAGAATTTCAGCGCGACCTACCGGGACAGCATCTCCATCGGCCTCATGGTCCGGCAGGCCGTCTATTTTCTCCCGGAAGCCATACGGCTTTTTGCGGAGACAAACAGCGACGTTCAAATCACGCCCGTATTCCGGTATGAAAACGGCGTCGAGTCCTTTCTGCGCAATGAGGTCGATATCCTGTTTGCGCTGAAGGAGCAGACGAAGCAGATCCCCGGGATCGCCGTCCATGAGCTGTTTGAAAGCCGCACCGATTGATCAACACCGGGAAGATCCGGTATTTCAACAGTCCGGATCATGACACGACCCTCACGAACGTTGCCGCCGGGAGGGGCGTATGCCTCGCCCCGGGTTTCCTCAACGACCACAGCGGCCAGTTTGCCTGGATCCCCTTTGACTGCGAGGAGAGCTTTTCCTGCGTGCTGTGCACCCACAAAGCGGACAAGCGGCAAAGCGTGTCGTCGTTTATCGATATTCTCAAGGGCCTGTATCGGGAAGCTGTGGCCTTCCCGCTGTAGAGGCATGATGATACCCTGTTATGTCCTTCGCATCCATAGGACATAACAGGGTATAAGGTGTTTTCACCCGGCCACACGGAGCAGCTTCTGGCTGACACGGTTGGTCACTTCCAGATAGTAGGCCAGCTCGGCGTTGGTCAGCTCGCTCTCGTCGAACGCGTCGATCTTCTCCGCGAACTCGGTGTAGCGGGCGAGGATGCTGTAGTAGTCCCCCATCATCCACACAGAAGAAGGTGCTGCAGGCGGCCAGATCGATCTGTGCCTTTGCTGTGGACAACGGTATGATTCCGAAGTCTCCGGTCCTGTCCTCGATCAAGGCTGGCGGTGCTGCACCCGAAGAGGTTACGCCGCTGACCGATGACCAGTGCAGACAGCTTCTCACTGCTGTCGCCGGCACCCGGGCGTACCTCTTCGTCAAGCTCCTTCTGCTCACTGGACTGCGCAAGGGGGAGGCCTTGGGGCTGATGTGGAAAGATGTTGACTTCGTTAAAGGGGTACTGCATGTTGAACGCAGTCTGATTTATCCCCTTAACAACAAGGCCGGAGAAATCAACACTGAGCTCAAGACAGCTGCGGCCAGACGAAGTGTGCCTATTGGACGCGACCTGCTCGCCGATCTGAAGGCGGCTAAAGAGCATAGCGGCTCGGTCTACGTCTTCTCCATGGGGAACGGGAAGTTCCTGTCTGAGTCTTCGTTCCGTCGGATGTGGGACCTGATCTCCTATAGGAGTACGTCGACCGCGACAAAGGACGCTGTCCTTCCCCGCCCTCTGGACTTTGATGTCCACCCTCACCAGCTCCGGCACACCTGCATTACCCGGTGGATCGAACACGGCTTGTCGGTGAAGGAGGTCCAGTACCTTGCCGGCCACACCTCGCCTGACGTGACGATGAGGATCTACGCCAACTATCGCAGGCAGCAGCAGTTCGAGGAAACCGCTGCAAAGATCGCTGATTTTACAGAGAAGTTTGCAGCGGAAGGATAACTGCATATATGCAGCATATCACGAATTGTATGAATGCATATACGGCAGTCGGTCTTTTCAAAAGTGCAACATCAGTGCAACGTCTTGCCGGAAAGTGCAACCTCGGTATAGAAAAAATATTACCGATTTTGTGCAAACGTGACAAAAGTGTTGTAACTTCTTGTAACCTATGTTGCGTAAAAAATACTCGGATTCAACCGATATCGATATAATCCGAGCACTTTTTGGTGTCTGTGTTGCACCAAACGGTGTCCAGAGAAGGGTATTTGCGCCAAAAGGTTTCAGATTATGTAAACAAACCTGCTAACATCATTTGTATACTAAACCAGAAGGTGTCCGAAGGATCACTTACCTTTTTGTGCGTACTTTACGGGCGGGCGAATCACGGGTATAATGCAGATGAAAAGGGGGCTGATCCGATGGATTTCAAAGATAAAAGCTACGATGTGTTTCATATGTTCAACGACCGCTGGGCGCTGGTCACGGCGGGAACGATCGACGACTACAACACCATGACCATTGCCTGGGGCAGTATGGGCACGATCTGGGGCCCACCGCACAAGGGCAAGCCGATCCTGACGGTCTATGTCTCCCCGGCACGCTATACGCACAGCTTTCTTGAAGAGAACGAATATTTCATCGTCAGCTTCTTCCCCGAGGAATATCGGCAGGACCTGGGCGTTCTCGGAAGCAAATCCGGCCGTGACGGGGACAAGGTCGCGCTCACCAAGCTGACGCCTATTGCGCTGGAACACGGCGTGAATTTCGAACAGGCGGACCGACTGGATCTACAACCGTATGCCGCCCCACACCATGTTCATCGGGGAAATCGTGGATGTGATTGAGAAATGAAAGAAACAGAGCAGCTTCAATTCCTGACGGAGACTCTGCTGGACGAGATGCCGCAGTATCGCCGGGAGGCAAAGCGCGTCCCGCGGGGCGCGGAGGAACAGCGCCGTTTTCTGCGCTGTCTGATGAACGTCCGAGAGCCCGGCACGCTGTCCGAGCGCTTCCTGCAGGCGCAGGACGAGCTGCTGAGCCGGGAGCGGGAGAAAAAAGGCGTCGTCCATGTGGCGGAGCTGTTACCCATCCCCGGGGACGAACGGCTCATCCTCTGGCAGGGGGATATTACGCGGCTGGACGCGGACGCCATCGTGAACGCGGCCAACACTGCATCGACAACGTGATCCATTCTGCCGCAGGGCTCCAGCTGCGCGAGGAATGCGCCGCGATCATGCGCGCGCAGGGGCACGAGGAGCCGACCGGGCAGGCCAAGCTAACAAAGGGCTATAATCTCCCGGCCAAGCATGTGCTGCACACCGTCGGCCCGATCATCGACGGGCCGCTGACCGACCGCGACCGGGAACTGCTCGCCTCCTGCTACCGCTCCTGTCTGAAGCTGGCAGAGGAAAATGGGCTGAAGAGCGTGGCGTTCTGCTGCATCTCCACCGGCGTGTTCCGCTTCCCGAAGGATGAGGCCGCCCGGATCTCCGTTTCGACCGTGAGAGAGTATTTGAAGCACAGCCGAATTGAGAAAGTTGTCTTCTGCGTCCACGGAGACGAGAATCTGAGGATCTATCAGTCACTGCTTTATTAGAGCACAAGACAGCATGAACCCCGTCCGAGCATCGCCGGATGGGGTTCATGCTGTCTTGTCATGCGCTTTTCTTGCTTTTTCGTTCCACCACGATCAGGAGCTGATCGATACCGATTGCCAGCAGGGCCGACAGGAGACTCCCCCAGAGAATCTTGGCGATGTTCATGGTGCGCAGGCCGTCAAAGAGGATGTTGCCGAGGCCGCCCGCGTTGATGGATGCCGCGATGGTGGCAATACCCACCGTGGACACCAGCGCAATGCGAAGTCCCGCGATCAGCGCTCCCTTCGCCAGCGGTACCTGCACCTTCCACAGAAGCTGCATATGCGTCATGCCCATGCCGGTTGCCGCCTCCACAACGCCTCGATCCACGCCGTCGAGGCCTGCAAGGAAGTTTCGCAGCAGCAGATACTGGTTGTAGATTACCAGCGCCACAATGGCGGTTTTCCGACCAAGCCCTGTCACCGGGATCAGCAGCGCCAGCAGCGCAAGGCTGGGGATGGAGTAGATCATCGCTCCTTTATACGGTTCTGTGTTTCATGGTACTTTTCTCAATGATGGCAAAGATCAGTCCTGTCAGCAGGGAGAGCAGCGCGACGGACATGCCGCCGATCAGCAGCAGCTCAGTCTTAAATAGGCCGATGCCCGCGAAAATGATATCGCCCAAGCCGCCCGCACCGATCTTGGAGGCCAGCGTCGCGCTGGCGACGATCTCCACAGCAGCCGTCTTGATTCCGGTCAGGATCATCGGCATGGCCAGCGGAAGGCGGACCTTTGTCCAGACCTGCGTGGGATTCATGCCCACGCCCTCTGCCGTTTCCAGCATGAAGGGCGGCACGCCCTCCAGCCCGGCCACCGTGTTCATCAGAATCGGCGGCACAGCCAGTAGCACCAGTGCCACCACGGCAGGCGCGGTGCCTGTTCCCATGATGGGAACCATCAAAAGCAATATGGCAAGACTGGGGATCACGCGCAGAACGCTGAACAGTCCGGTGATATACTTCTGCGCTTTTTTCCAGCGCACGCAGAGAAAACCCGCCGGGACGCCGATTAGCACGGCGATGCCAAGCGAAAGGATACTCACCTGCACATGGGCTGCCAGCATCCCCCAGAAACGGCCGCTGTTTTCCCGGAAGTAGTTCAGGATCAGCGCCGTCATTGCGTTTCCTCCGTTTCAAATGTCAGGCGGTGGATCCTCGCTTCCTCCACACCCCGCTGAGCACCTCTGGAATAGCGGATCTCCGGCCAGCCGAAGCCCAGCATCACGCCGACATAGTGGTCCTCCGGGATCTGCAGCATGGCGCGGATCTGCGGCATGTTTTTCAGTGCGTCCTTTGAGAAGGTCATCATCACACAGCCCAGGCCCCGGGACGCGCAAAGCAGTTCGAAATAGGCTGCTGCGATGTTCACGTCCTCTACCGGCTCGCCCTTGCCCAGCGGGGCGTGGGGGATCAGCAGATAGGGCGCACCGCAAAAGAGCATCTCCGGCCGCACGGTCTTCTCCCAGCGCTTCATGTCTTCATAAGAGGTCTTGTCAAAGCCGGCGGGGTAGACACCCGCGTCTGACAGCCGGTCCATCTCCGTATAGGCCAGGCGGCGAAAAGCGTTCATTTGCTCCCGGTCGTCGATGAGCGCAAACTGCACCTGCTGCTTGTTGCCGCCGTTGGGAGCGTTGCCCAGCATCTGGAGCATGCTGCTGATGATCTCCGGCGCTACGTCCTTATTCAGAAAGCGGCGGCAGGAATGCCGGTTTGCAATCAGCGCGTCCAGCACCGGCGCGGCGCTCTCCGCCTTGACGGGCGGCAGGCTGTCCTCCGGCCGCTTGCCGAAAATGGAGATCGCGCCCCTGGGACACACGGCCAGACAGTGCTCACATTTCCAGCACCCGTTCCAGCCAAAACCGTCGATCTCATCCATTTCGCATTTGCGCTCTGCATTCAAGTGCAGGATGCCGCCGGGACAGACCTTGATACAGAGCCCGCAGCCGATGCATTTTTCTTGATCCACATGGAAGTTGGCCATGTTGTTCATGCGGTTTTCCCTCCCTGCACACGTTTGACTTCCCACAGGTCGCCCAAGCGGTCAGATAGCACGTTTCCCAAAGATCCCAGTTCGCAGGTTGCCTCTCCGTCCGCTTTGATCCGGATCTTATCTCTCAAATCACCGCTGCGAAGTGACTCATATTCGCCCCTCTCCGGCTCACTGAGCAGAGAAAATGTCGCGCCTTCCTCCCGCAGGATCTCCAGCACGCGCCAGAGGTCTGGGTTCGTGCCAGCGTCCTGCCCGGTCAGAAAGAAATGGGCCTGCTTCCGGTACAGGAGGCAGAAATCCAAGCAGTTGTACAGCACATCTTCCAGCTGCTGCCCGGCCGGGCGTGCCTCACCGACACCCAGTTCCAGTTCAAAGGTAAACAGGTCTTTCGTCTTGATCACTTCTCTTTCTGCCTTCATTATACAGGAACGCGCAGATGTCCGTGCGCATACCGGTCTGAATGATCATGGCTCGCTCGCCTCGGTGTTGTTCAGCTTTTCGGCAAGGTCTGTGATGCTTTTCGCCATGTCGGCGCCGAAGCTGGCGGGCACCATGGCCTTGCTGCGGCTGAGACGGATAAGCGTAATGTTCTTGTGTTCCCGCGCCAGTTTTTCAAAGGGGAAGCGGATGATGGTGGGGGTGTTGAAGCCCACGCCCAGCTCCAGCAGCACGGTCTTTCCGTCCATGCATTCGGAGAGGAAGCGGCTGAAACGATCCTCGGCGGCGTGCCAGTCCTCGTCCTGTACGAAGTGGTCGTCCACACGCAGGTTCATCGCCATCGGTCCGCCGCAGACCGGGCACTTCGGCACAAGCTCTGTGGGGATCTTTCCGTTGACGCGCTCCTGCTCCATCTGCCGGAACAGCTCCACCGCATCATAGGTCTTGGGATGGCAGCCTCGCGCGCACTGGATGCGCTTGTAGCTGCCCTGAGTGGCAAAGATCTGTTCGACCGGGAGTCCGGCCTTCTCAAACTGGTGGTCGGCGTTGGTGCTCAGCAGAAAGAGCTTTTTCCCTTTCAGCGCGTCCAACAGGGTCTTGTGCAGCTGCGTCACGTCCAGATCGGCGCCCGCCAGCAAAGCCAGGTGGGACCAAAGCCCCCACTTGCTCTCCTGATCGGGGAAAGGATAGAAGCCCGCGGAATACATGTCCTGCATATAGGGGCCCTTGCCGTAGATCTTCTGAAACTCGGCGAAGTTTTCCTCAAAGAACTTGCCGCCGTACTCAGCCCCGGCCGCGGTGCTCATGCCGGCCCCTGCACCGAGAAGCACATAGTCCGCCTCGCGAATCGCCTGCGCGGCCTGTTCGATCTGCTCGGCGTAGGGCGTAGTCTGGTTGATATAGTCCCCGGCGTATTCATAGCTCAAAAAGCGCTCAAAGCTCATTTTCTTTTTGGCGGAACGGTTGAAATTCATGGTTTCTCCTCCTTGGGGTTTTGCTGATTGTAGTATATCGGAGGTAAACAATCTTCACAAGTACGCACCTTTTTGTAACTGTCCGCAGCAGCAAAAATGCTCTTGCACTTATACGCATATTACAGTATAATCCAACTGTAACAATCAATTTGAAACTATTGGAGGTTTTTCCATGAGATCCAAAGAAGAAATCCTGCCTGAATGCCCGGTAGCCACGACCGTGCTGATGATCGGCAGCAAATGGAAACTGCTCATTATGCGCAATCTGCTCGCCCGCCCTTGGCGCTTCAACGAGCTGCAGAAGAGCATCGACGGCATCAGCCAGAAGGCGTTGACGGAGGCTCTGCGCTCCATGGAGGCCGACGGAATCGTTAGCCGTACCGTCTACCCGGAGGTGCCACCCCGCGTGGAGTATTCGTTGACGGAACTCGGCGAATCCATGCGCCCGATCATCAAGTCCATGGAAAGCTGGGGCATGGCATATAAGGAGCAAATGCAAACAGAATAACCTTATTACCGCTTTGCGCATTTGTACGCCCATGCTATTATCTCCGTAAAGGAGGCGAAAATAGTATGGGCAAACAATATAGCGACTCTGTTCGTAGCGCTGTGCTCGACCGTTACAAAGATGGTGAGCCTGTCACTTCAATCGCAGCTTCAACCAGCATAGCACGCAGCACGATATATACGTGGATAAACCTGTCAAAAACTATTATGAGGATTAGCGAACCATTCAAATTGAACAAAGGGGTTCAGGTCGTAAAGCTTTTTCATTTCTCTTTCCGATTTTGAATGTTTTCCTTTTACTTGTCCGATTCCTGTACTCAGCTCTTTCAGGCAATGATCTTCCTTGCAAATTCCGCCGCAGCCTTCCTATCCGACTCATCCGGCTTTCCTTTGTGGAGGCCTTTGAATTCACCCTTGCAGTGAAACTCACGCTCATCCATCTTGATGCCGACCTTGTCCGCCTCCGCTTTCACTTTCTTGAAGGTGGAATTGAGCATCGCCGCAGAGCCGAAGTTGACGATCCTGCCAACCATGTTCTTGTCCAGCCCCTTAACAAAATCCCGGACCTCCGGGTCAATGCTGAAGGCGTAATAAGAGTTTCCCAGAAATAAAATGTCTACGGGCTCTGTGATGGGGGTGCTGATGGGAAGTGCCTCCGCTCCGACCGCCTCGGCGATGGCCTCGGCAAGTCTCTTTGTGTTTCCTGTTTTTGTGTAGTATCTGACTGCGATCTTCATGTTTATTATCCTCCTCTGTATCGTTGTCTCCTGTCTTTCCTCAGCAAAAGCCGGTTCAGCAGGAGAATTTATCGATCTCCACGCCTTCACAGAACTGCGCCTTCAGCTCCTGAAGTCTGGCAAAGATCTCTGTTTCACAGTGCGCCTTCTGGTGCGCGGGGCTGGTCCAGCTTTCCACCAGGAGCAGATCATCCGGATCTTCCGCCGCGAAGAAATAATCATAGCGAAGATTTCCGTCTTCTTCCAGAGAATTTGCTCTTACGCCAAGTTCGCAGAGCGCCTGATAGAACGCGGCTCGTTTCCCGCTCTTGCAATGGTATGTTACGTTCCAGGTCAGCATACACAAGCTCCTCCTTCACAGCCTTTTCATTTGAAGATCCTTGCGGGGCACGATGCGCTGGTATTTCACCGAAGGATATCCAATGACCATACAGGTCACGACTTTATGCCCTTTGGGAAGCTCGAGCAGCTTGCGAAGTTTTCCGCTGATCCCGGCACATACTCTGAAGAAGCCGCTGTACAGCACCCCAAGGCCCAGGCTTTCGGCCATGATCTCCACATAGGAACTGGCCAGGGCCGCGTTCACGTCGTCTTTCCCGGACACGACGATCACCAACGGGGCGCCTTTAAAGAAAAAGCTATCCGAGATCTGGATTCTTTTCAGGAACTCCACCAGCGGAGCGCCGAGCTTCTGGCCTCTTCGGAAAAGCGCAACACAGATCGCCTCCGCTTCCGCCTGCCTGCTTCCCAAAATGGTATAGGACACATTTTGGGAGTTGCCGCCGGTCGGACAGTATCGTCCGGCCTCGAGGATCTTTCTGATCTTTTCCTCTTCCACCGGTTTGTCCATAAAGTGTCGGATCGTTCTCCTGCTGCGCATGGCAGAGAGAAGTGTCTCGCTGTCCAGTTCTGTCATAGAGACAACCGGCTCGTCTTCACAGGGATAGCTTGACAAGCGGATGGCCCCTTGCGGACAGATCGCATAACAGTGCCCACACTCAATACAGCCGGACTTACCGGCATGAGCCTTGCCGTTTTTCAGATAGAGACAGGCGCTCGGACAGTCGTTAACGCATAATGAGCAGCCGATGCATTTTTCTTCGTTGACTGTGATCGGATTCATTTCAGCAACCCCTTAACCGCATCTCCATGGTGCACTTCGTCATTCATTACGGTCTCAACCTCAGGAAAGTCGACAAGGAGATGCTTGTATTTCTCAGCCGCGTCATACTCCGCTTTCGCAATAATGGGATAAACTTTTTTCTTTCCAAGGAGCTTGTACATAAGGGGAACAACGACGCCCTTGGTTTTCTTCGGCTTCAAGTCTTTGTTCGTATACTTTCTGAAAACCTCCGCATGCCGCGCCTCATCGCCGGCCAGTCTGATAAAGGCGTTTTTGTCTGCTTCCTCTTTGACTTTCTTTGCGAGCTTTTCATACATATAGACTGCGTCTATCTCGCCTTGCTGCGCAGTCAGGCACTCTTCCATCTGCTTCCTTGTCAATGTTTTGTACATGATGATCGGCCCCTCTCAGAGTTTGGTGACGGCAAAAGATTCCCTGCAACACACTTTTACCAAGCAAAGCATATCATGCGGATAGGTTGTTTTCAATCATTATGTGGCAAAACACAAGTGAACAAAGGGTAAACAATCATAAAAACCCCGCCGACAGACATATCATGCCTGTCAGCGGGACTTTTACGGTGAGATTCTATAGATTACAAACGAGAGAAGGCCTATGGCGCCGGTCAGCGCAGTCATCCATAAAACGGTCGCTGCGACGGACTGATGCTTCACACGGAAAAAAGGATATGGACCGTCGAAGATGTCCTTGTAGTTGACCCAAAGCATAATCATCCCATAAAGGAACGTCAGGGCAGTCGGAAGCAGAATCGCAGTTGGCGACTGTATGTGGCGCTCGACCAGCAGATAGGAGCCGATGGAAACGATGGGGATGATCAGGTGGTGATATAGCCCGTTCCCCGAGAAAAGCAGAAGCTTCGGGTCACCGCCCATGGGGACCAGGATACAGCTCGTCACAAAGAAGGTCATGAGCAGCATGCAGCTGCTGAGATATCGCAGAAGAATCGTAAAAGGCGTCTCTCCGAAGGCAAGAACAAATACGGCAGAGATTGCGGTTGCAATATTGGAAAGCTGTGTGTAAAAGGCAAACACCTTCCAGCGGCGATCCCCTATGCTGAGGAACAGCCCTCTTGCTTCCAGAACAACGATAATCAGGCACATGATCCTTGCAAGCACAGTTGACCACCTCCATTCGCGACACTTCTAAGGTTCGATTGACGATCTTTACTAAAACAGCTCCGTGGGGATACCAAGTTTTCCGTCACGGTTTTCCGCCGTGTAAACAGAGCAGTTCCCGATGTACTTCGACCAGTATGCGCCGTTGGAACCAGGTGTCAAGTATTCCAGCATTCCCTTCATGGAGATCGCATGGACGGACAGCAGGATGTTCCCCTCCACTTTTCGAAGCTCCTCCAGGAAAGAGCCGACTCTGGCCACAACCGAGGAGAGCTGTTCCATCCCATTCGGAGCCGGGTTGTGGACGAAGTCACTGAAAAAAATAATGATCTCGGGCGGTAACTGTGTGAGGTCACAACCCTCATACGGGCCGTAATCCATTTCGATCAGTCGCTCGTCCATGACGGGTTCGACATAAGGCACTATGATTTTCGCCGTCTGGATCGCTCTGATCAGCGGACTTGTATAGACCCTGTCAAAGCGGATATCCGTGAGTTCTTCGGCAGCTGCGCGCGCTTGCCCTATGCCGATTTCATTTAACGGAACATCGCTTCTGCCCTGCAGCACCTTGCGGTGATTCATGTTGGTCTGCCCATGACGGACGATGTAGATCATGATTCAAGTTCCTCCATGATATGATACAACACGAAACCGCCGCGCCGTTCATACCCGGTGTCCCAGAGTTCGCGGAGATCCAGCCATTCATACTTGCTGTAGGTCACCGTCTTCACCAGGAACCTCTCGTCCGCTGCGTCATACCCATTGATCAAAAACCAGTGCCAGACGTAATCCCGAAACGCCTTATTTCGATGATTGAGGATAAGCGTCGGAACAGGATAGCCCTTGTCGATCTGACTCATGATCGCTTCCTTTGCGGCCTCGTACGGTTCCGTGCCGTCAAAGGACGTCATGCTGAGGCGCGTTTCCCCACAGTCCCGCAGATACTGTGCATAGCCGTCCATGTAAATGTCCAGCCGATCGATCCCGGTCCTGCGCGGCGACAGATAAGGCTTCATTTTATACGCGAATCGGACGTACTCTTCCCTGCTCATCCCCCCGGCATTTTCCGGAGCTATTTTAATCAGTCCGCGGCGGAGCGCAAAATAGACGCTGCTGTCGCAGGCGGTCTCCGCTCCGCAGCCGCCGATACGCATCATAAAGGTGGGAAACCAATCCTGGTTGCCGCCGTAGGAATCGCCGATATAAAAATGTTCCAGTTCGTGCTTCACTGCTGTTTTTCCTTTTCCCTTGTCAACGCCAGCTTTTTCTTTGGCACTGTCAGGCTCATAGAATCCGTTCTGCTCGACAAACCGGAATTTATCTATCCGAATCTCTGAAACCCATTGATTTTCCAGCATTTCTCGCAGGTCTGCTACCATAAAAAACTCCGTTTTCCCTTGTTTTTGCCCTTGTGGGCAAAACAAGGGAAACTTTTTTATCAGTCGCCGCCAACTACCTTATCCAGCAGGCGGGCCGAAGAGCGTTTCGCTTCCCTTGTAGAGTGAGCGTAGATGTTCATGGTGGTACTGACGTCGGCGTGTCCCAAAAGCTCCTGCACGTCCTTCGGCGCTGCCCCATTGGAGAGCAGGTTACTGGTAAACGTGTGGCGAAGCTGATGGAAGTGGAAGCCTTCGAGCCCCGGTATCTTCTTTGAGGCTGTCCGGCAGGCAATGCCAACCGTGCTGGACGATTCAAAGCACCCGTCCGGGCGGAGACAAACGAAGTCGATCTCCTTGTAGTCCTCCGGCACTTCCTCCGACCTTTGCAGGCTGTAAACCTCGTAGTAGCTGCGGCCCTTCTCCTGTACCTGCTTGTAGTAGTTCAGGCTGTAGAGCTCGCCGTACGTGAAGCGGTTTTTGTGCTGCTCGGTCTTCGCCGCCTTGAGGATGCCCGCCAACGTGTCGCAGAAGTCCACCGTGCGAATTTTGCCCCGTTTGGTGGTGCTGACCTCCGTCTTGTGCCTCGCCCCGTTGTAGCGCATACTGCGCCGCACCGTGATGGTCTGTTCTTTGAGGTCAATGTCCTGCCATGTGAGAGCGCAGACCTCGCCGATCCGAAGCCCGGTGTAGTAGGCGATCTGGATGGGCAGGAGCGCCGGATTCTCTTTCTTTTTCAGATAGTCCGTCAGCGCCTTG
>CADAPH010000149.1 GCA_902789745.1 Oscillospiraceae bacterium
TTGAAGTTCAAATTTCATTAGTGGTACCTCCGCATTTGTAAGATACCACCAGTATAACATGAAATCAACAAAATGTATAGTTAATTGGAACGTTTTATAGTAGTGAAGCTGACCGGCGAGGAGATCATCGTGAAGGAACCCAAGACCAGCGCGGGAGATCGCTATGTGTACTTCTCCTACGAGATGGAGACCCTGCTCGACGAGTACAGGAAGGAATGTGAATACGAGACCCGTACCTACGACGAGCGCGAGCTGACGGAGGACGACTACATCTTCCGCCGCAGAGGCGAGGCGCTCCCCATGACGCCCAGCACGTTCACCTGGCGCTTCAAGCTGATCCTGAAAAAGCACAGTCTGCCGGAGAATCTGAACGTCCATTCTCTCCGCCATACCAACGCGAGTCTCCTGATCGCGGGCGGCACGGACGTGACCACAGTGGCGGGGCTCCTCGGCCACGCCCAGCCTTCCACCACGCTGGACATCTACAGTCACGCCTTCGACAAAAATAAGCGCGAGGCCAGCCGTGCCATGCAGGCCGGGCTCGAAATCTGAGCTCGGTCCTCCTGCGCTCACGACAGCTGCGCTCGTGTGAAAGAATTGACCACTATATCAGAAGAACTTTTAATGCAGAAAACCGAGGATTTTCAAAAGAAAATCCTCGGTTTTGGTACGGCCGACGGGATTCGAACCCACGACCTCCAGAGTCGGAGTCTGGCACTCTATCCAGCTGAGCTACGGCCGCATATATCGATCAGCGCCCGGAGGCGATAATCTGCTTTTTTCAAAATAGTGGTCAAACAGTAGTCAAAAGAAGCAACGCTCCTGACCGGGAAGCCCGCAAAGCCAGCGGTATCAACGGGTTTGGGCATATCTCAACAGGAATGGCCTGAAACGTCGGAGTCTGGCACTCTATCCAGCTGAGCTACAGCCGCATATACCGGCCCGTATTTACAAGCGGCGCAAAATCTGATATAATCATTGTATCCAAATTTCGCCCGGCTTCTTACGGGGCGAAGGGTATTATAGCAAACTTTTCCACCGATGGCAAGGGCTAAAACACACTTTGCCCGAAAATCTTTTCGACAACAGAGGGGAACACCCTATGAAAATGCTTACACCGCTC
Organism: Oscillospiraceae bacterium; assembly: GCA_902789745.1. GTDB lineage: Bacteria > Bacillota > Clostridia > Oscillospirales > Oscillospiraceae > Limivicinus. Next base: position 1,124 of record CADAPH010000149.1, read on the forward strand.
AAAAAAACCCTGCTTGTCTGCCTCTGCCTGTGCATGGTTCTGCCCCTGAGCGCCTGCGGGGAGACGAAGATGAGCCAGCGACAGGTCTTCGCCATGGATACGATTATGACCCTGACCGCCTACGGCAAGAACGCCGACCGGGGTCTCACCGCGGCGCAGGGCGTCATCCAGTCCATGAACGACATGCTCGACCCCGATATCGAGACCAGCACCACTTACGCCATCAACCACGCAGACGGCGGCAATACGTCCATCTCCGGACAGGTGGCGAACATGCTCTCCACCGCCCAAGTTATTTACAAGCAGAGCGGCGGCGCGCTGGATCTGACGATCTATCCCGTGATTCAGCGCTGGGGCTTTGACAGCGGACGCTACTACGTGCCCACAGATGAGGAACTGAGCGTGGATCTCTCCCGCAAGGCCTTCGATAAAATGGTACTGACCAGCTTTCCGAGCTCCGGCTCCTATGCCGTGTCCTTCCCGGCGGGCACCGCCATCAGCTTCGGCGCGGTGGCCAAGGGCTGCGCCTCGGAAAACGCCATCAAGGCCATGCGCAACGTCGGCGTGAAGAGCGCCATCGTCTCCCTCGGCGGCAACGTCCAGACCCTCGGCCGCAAGCCCGACGGCTCCCTCTGGAACGTGGCCGTGCAGGATCCGAACAACACCGCAAGCTATGTGGGCGTGCTGACGGTGGGGGAGACCGCCGTGGTCACCTCCGGCACTTACCAGCGCTTCTTTATCCAGAACGGCAAAACCTATCACCACCTGCTCAATCCCGAGACCGGCAGGCCGATGAACAACACCCTCAAATCCGTCACCATCGTCTGTCAGGACGGCACCACAGCGGACTGCCTGTCCACCGCCATGTTCATCCTCGGCCAGAGCAAGTGCATCAACTACTGGCGCCAGTACGGCGCAAAGGAAAACCTCTTCGACATGGTGCTCATCAACAACGACAATGAGGTCATCTGTACCAAGGGCCTCATCGAGAAATTCACCCTCACCAATTCCGACTACACGCTTCGTTATATAGAGTAAGAGATGACGGATCTGAATACCGATGTGCGGTACATCAAGGGCATAGGAGAGAAAAAGGCGCAGGCGCTGAATAAGCTCGGCGTCTTTTCTCTGCGTGACCTTGTTTCTTTTTTCCCCCGAAAATATGAGGATCGCAGCACCGCAAAGCCCATCGCCCTCACCTGCGACGGGGAGAGCGTCTGCGTCGAGGCGATGGTGGCCGACACCCCGCGCCTGACGAGAGTGCGCCGGGGGCTGGATCTCGTGAAGCTCCGCGCCGTGGATGACAGCGGCGTGCTGGATATCACCTACTTTAACCAGCCCTACGCAAAGGACAATCTCCACAAGGGCGAGACCTATGTCTTCTTCGGCAAGATCGAGGCCGGCGGTTCACGGCGCAGCATGGTCAACCCCGTGGCGGAGAAGGCGGAGGGGGAGCGCAAGGTCACCGGGCGCATCGTCCCCGTCTACCGCACGGCGGCGGGACTGAGCCAGCGCGTGATGATGCAGGCGGTGCGCCAGGGCCTGGACGCCTGCCTGGCGGAGCTGCCGGACGTGCTGCCCCATGCGGTGCGGGAGCGCAATCAGCTCGCCCAGACGGCCTATGCCTTCGAGAACATCCACTTCCCGGCGGATTTTGAGGCGCTGGAGCTTGCGCGGCAGCGGCTCATATTTGAAGAGCTGTTCGTCCTCGCCTGCGCCCTCGGCAGGATGCGCGGGGAGCGGGCGCGGGAATCCGGCATCCGCATGGAGCCGGACGATCTCTCGCGCTTCTGGGCGGCCATGCCCTTTGCACCCACCGGGGCGCAGCGCCGCGCGGTTGAGGACGGCGTGCGGGATATGGACTCCGGCGCGGTGATGAACCGGCTGGTGCAGGGCGACGTGGGCAGCGGCAAGACCCTCGTCGCGGCGGCGCTGATCTGGCACTGCGCCCAAAACGGCTATATGTCCGCCTTCATGGCCCCGACGGAGATCCTGGCGGAGCAGCACTGTCACACCCTGACGGAGCTGCTGGGCCCGCTGGGGCTTCGGATCGGAAGGCTCACCGGCTCCATGACGGCGAAGGAGAAGCGCCTGGTGCGCCAGCAGCTCAAAAACCGGGAGCTCGACCTCGTGATCGGCACCCACGCCCTGTTCAGCGCGGACGTGGAGTACGAAAAGCTCGGCCTCGTCGTCACGGACGAGCAGCACCGCTTCGGCGTCGGGCAGCGCTCGGCCCTGATCGGCAAGGGGCAGAAGCCCCATGTGCTGGTCATGTCGGCCACGCCCATCCCGCGCACGCTGGCGCTCATTATCTACGGCGATCTCGACGTCTCGGTCATTGACGAACTGCCGCCCGGCCGCCGCAGGGTGGACACCTTCGCCGTGGACGAGAGCTATCGGGAGCGCCTCAACGGTTTTATCCGCAAGCTGGTGGGGGAGGGGCGGCAGGTCTTCGTGGTCTGCCCCATGGTCGAGGAGAACGACGAACTGCCGCAAAATCTCAAGAGCGCCGAGGAGCACGCCCGGGAGCTGCAGGAGACCTTCCCGGATCTGCACGTCGCCTGCGTACACGGCAAGATGAAGGCGAAGGACAAGGAGGCGGTAATGGCCTCCATGGTCGCGGGGGAGACGAATATCCTCGTCGCCACCACGGTCATCGAGGTGGGCGTGGACGTGCCGAACGCGGCGCTGATCATCGTGGAAAACGCCGAGCGCTTCGGCCTCAGCCAGCTCCACCAGCTTCGCGGCCGCGTGGGGCGCGGACAGCACAAGAGCTGGTGCATCCTCGTCTCTGACAACGACGGGGAGGAAAACCGCGCGCGCCTGAATATCATGACCAAAACCAACGACGGCTTCAAAATTTCGGAGGAAGACCTGCGCCTGCGCGGCCCGGGCGACTTCTTCGGCTCCCGTCAGCACGGCCTGCCGGAGATGCACGTCGCCGATCTCGGCGCGGACGTGAACGTGCTCCAAAAGGCCCAGCAGGAGGCGGCGCTGCTGCTGGCAAAGGATCCCGGCCTTGACGCGCCCGAGCACAGAGCCCTGCGCGAGAGCGTGGAGCAATTGTTAAAGGTGAACGCCGACAGCTTTAATTAGGGAAGAATCAAAACGATGCGAATCAGAAAGACGCGTGTCCTTGCGCTGATCATCGTCGTACTGCTGATTGTGCAGACGGCGCTCAGCTTTCGATATACGGGAAAGGATTGCTGCGGGGTCGTCGGCCTCAAGGTCGGAACCTGGGCGCCGGCCTCCATCATACTGCTGCGCTATGGTCTGCCGGATGAACGTTATGTAAACCAAGAGACAAATCTCCGCAGCTATACCTACAATGATGAGCTGCTCTTCGGGCGAAAAGCCTCGATCGAGTTTTATATGTCCCGGTTCCGCGCCTACTGGATCAGGGTGACGATCCTGGAGGATCCGGAAGCGGTATATAAGATTGCGTGCGAAAGCATCAAGAGGGCCAATGAAAAACTGAAAGGCTTTGAGATCCGGCCTACGGACGACGGCTGCGAGATGGGAAGTCCCCTTGGCCCGCCGTTTGTTAACACAGACCTCAGCTTGCTGGAAGACCGCCTGGTGATCGATTTAACCTGGCAGCGATAAGTGCGAATAAAGGGGGCTGTAGCAAAATAGCAGAAACAGCCGGAACAAAGTAAAAATACCGGTTTTATCGTAGGGGCCGACGCCCTCGGCGGCCCGGCGGTATCATGCAGAGTATTCGCCCGTCATTGTTCACTATTTGCATTTTCGCGTGCGGGCCGCCGAGGGCGTCGGCCCCTACATGGACTGCTGCTTGGAAGCGAATAATCCTATTTTGCTACAGCCCCTTTTGTGGAGAACAGCTTCAGTTGATCTTGAGTACCTCCCACAGGGAGTTTACATAATCCAAAGTCTCCTGGTCAAGATTGCGAAACGCGTACTTGTTGTACAGGTCTCCGAACTCGTCCATCTGGGAATACAGGATCTCCATGGCCTCCTCGCCCATCTCCTCAATGTAGCCCTCGTCGGTGTAGACGACGGAGTTCGGGGAGGCGTAGTAGATAAACTCGGCGTTGGCGATGGCGGGCTCGGGGGAGAGCATGTAGTTGATGAAACACTCGGCGAGCTCCTTGTTCTGGCAGCAGGAGGGGATGCACATCGCGTCCACAAAGTAATTGGTGCGCTCGGGGTAGTAGAAGCGGAGGTCTACGCCCTCGGCCTGTGCGTCGATCATGGTGAAGTAGTCGCCGGCGTAGTAGGTGCCGATGGCGGCTTCTCCGGATTCCATCATGTTGTAGATTTCGTCCATGACATAGCTCTTGACCAGGGGGGCCTGCTTCTTGAGCTCGGCCAGCGCCTGATCCCATTCGGCATGGTCGCTGCTGTTTACGTCAAGGTTCAGCTTGTACTGCGCGGTGCCGAAGGCGTCGCGGGAGTTGTTGAACTGGAGAATGCTGCCCTTGTATTTCTCGTTCCACAGCAGATCCCAGCCGTGTGCGTCGGCCTCGTCCACAACGTTGGCATTATAGATCACACCGGTCACACCGTAGGTATAGGGGATCGTATACTTGTTGTCGGGATCGTAGAAAAGGCCGCGGAATGTTTCGCTGATATTCTCATAGTTGGGGATGTTCTTGAAGTCCAGCTCAAGCAGCATGTTGTTCTCAATCATCCGGGCGATCATGTAGTCGGAGGGGACGACCACGTCGAAGCTGACGGCGCCGCTGGAGAGCTTGGCGTACATGTCTTCGTTGCTGGCAAAGGTGGTGTAGTTGACCTTGACCTTCTGCTTGTAAGTCTCCTCGTACCACTTCTCAAACTCGCGCACGGTGTCAAAAGAATCCTCCGAGCCGTCGGAGATATATTCGCCCCAGTTGTAGACGTTGAGCGTCAAAGTCTTGGAGCTTCCGCCTCCGCCGCCGCAGCCGGCGAGGAATACGGTGCACAGCAGCATGGCAGCGATCAGCAGCGCGATGGGTCTTTTCATGTTTTTTCCTCCTTGATAATCGTTATCTTTGATAATCGTTATCTTAGTCGATTGCGAAAGCCGCAGGATAGCTCAGATTTTTGCCCCGAAGGAGTTTCAAATCGTTTTTGAGGCAGCTTTGCCGCCTCAAAAACACCCTGAACCGAGCTGTGCGAGGCCTCGCGCCGACTAAACACGGCGTTTACCACGCAACGCCGCATGCGATAAGCGCGAGTTCTCAATTGCGAAACGAGTTTCGCAATTGACTAAATCGTTATCTGTCTCTGTGTCTCTTCTTCACCCGGCGTTTGTTTGCCGCTTCCTCATCATAGAAGTTGGACAGCAGCAGCAGCGTCAGGATCACAAAGTGATGACGCCGGGCATGATCTCCGGCAGCTCGGCCCGGAAGAAGGCGCGCAGCGGCGTGCAGCCCAGATCCATCGCGGCCTCCGGCAGGGCCTTGTCCATCTGCTGGAGCTTCGGCAGCACCTGCAGGATCACATAGGGCAGACAGAAGGTGATGTGCGCGATGAGCATGGTGCCGAAGTTCAGGCTGGTCGAGGCGCCGAAGAAGCGGCCCACAAACACGAACATGAGCATCAGGGAGATACCGGTGATGATATCGGGATTGATCATGGGGATATTGGTGACGCTGTCCAGCGCGGTGCGGAGGAAGCGGTTCCTGAGCTTGTTGATGCCGACGGCGGCGGCGGTGCCCATGACGGTGGAGATCAGCGCCGCGGCGACAGCCAAAATCAGCGTATTGCGCACGGCCTTGAGGGTCTCACTGTCACGGAACAGCTCCCGGTACCACTTGAGGGAGAAGCCGGAAAAGACCGAGAGACTCTTGGCCTCGTTGAAGGAGAAGACCAGCAGGATCGCGATGGGCGCGAAGAGGAAGATCATCATGAGCGCGGTGTAGATTTTTGATGCACGTTTCATGTCCGCCCTCCTTACGCCACAATGATTTTCCGGTTGGCAAGCTTCGTCACCAGCGCCATGCAGACCAGCAGGATCACCATGAGGATGAAGGCGATGGCCGCCGCAAAGTGGAGGTTGTTGGCCGTATACTGCCCCTCGATGGCGTCGCCGATGAGGAAAAACTTGCCGTTGCCCAGCTTCTGGGAGATGTAGAAGGTGCTGATCGAGGGGATGAGCACCATGGTGATCCCGGACAGCACGCCCGGCAGGCTCAGCGGCCAGATCACGCGGCGCAGGACGCTGACGGCGGGGCAGCCGAGATCACTCGCCGCTTCCAGAAGCTTCACGTCGAGCTTTGCCATGATCGAATAGATCGGCAGCACCATGTACGGGAAGTAGTCGTAGACCATGCCGATCACGACGGCGGACTCGGTACCGATGATGTGGATGCGCGGCAGGTGCAGCATGGACAGAAAGCCGTTGAGAAGGCCGGTGTCCTGCAGAATGGTCATCCAGGCGTAGGTGCGGATCAGAAAGTTCATCCACATCGGGATCATGATGAGCGTCAGCAGGATGTTCTGCGTTCTGCTCTCGGCGCGCGCCATGATGTAGGCGAGGGGATAGCCCATCAGCAGGCAGATGAAGGTGGAGATGATCGCCAGCTTCAGCGAGCGCCAGAAGATGACAAGATAGGTGTGCACCTCCCGCACGGTCTGGCCGTCGTCGATCTGCGAGGTGGCGGTAAAGAAGCGCGTGATATTGTCAAAGGTAAAGTGAAAGGCATTGTCCGTGAAGGCGTAGTAGGCCACAAACACAAGCGGCACCACAATAAACAGCGCTGCCCAGACGGAGTAGGGCGCCAGCGTCATGCGCTGGATCAAGGAACGTGTCTTGTTATTCATTGCCGGGCTCGCTTTCCAGGTCGATCTCGCTGAGCTCTTCGATTTCCACCTCGCCGATCTCCTCCATCTCATCGGAGAAGGTGGAGTAGTCGCCGAACATGCCGGAGTACTTCGACTTCTTCATGACATGGATGGCGTCCGGCTCGATGAACAGGCCCACATGCTCGTCCACGTCGTGAAAGTCGGTGGTTTGGATCATCCATTTAAAGCCGCTGATGTCCACGATGATCTCATAGTGTACGCCGAGGAAGGTGACAGAGGTCACGACGCCGCGGAGCTGTCCCTTCTCCTCGGACACGATATCCACGTCCTCGGGCCTGACCACGACGTCCACCGGCTCGCGCCTGTCAAAGCCGCTGTCCACACAGGGGAAGATGTGGCCCGCAAAGCTGACCTTCCTGTCCTCGAGCATCACGCCGTCGAGGATGTTGCTCTCGCCGATGAAGTCCGCGACGAAGGCGTTTTCCGGCTCGTTGTAGATGTCCACGGGGGTGCCGATCTGCTGGATGCGGCCCTCGGACATGACGACCACAGTGTCGGACATACTGAGGGCTTCCTCCTGGTCGTGGGTGACGAAGACGAAGGTGATGCCGGTGGCCTTCTGGATGTTCTTGAGCTCCACCTGCATGTCCTTGCGCAGCTTGAGGTCGAGGGCCGCCAGCGGCTCGTCCAGGAGCAGAACCTTGGGCTGGTTGACCAGGGCGCGGGCGATGGCGACGCGCTGCTGCTGCCCGCCGGAGAGGCTGGTCACGGCGCGCTTTTCAAAGCCCTTGAGCGCCACCAGCGCCAGCATCTCTGTCACGCGTCTGTTGATCTCATCCTTCGGCACCTTCTTTTCCCGCAGGGAGAAGGCCACGTTTTCAAAAACATTCAGATGGGGGAAGAGGGCGTAACGCTGAAAAACCGTGTTGACGTTGCGCTTGTACGGCGGCAGATCGTTGATGTTCTCGCCCATAAAGATCACGTCGCCCGTGTCCGGCGTCTCAAAGCCGCCGATGATGCGCAGCGTCGTCGTCTTGCCGCAGCCCGAGGGGCCCAGCAGCGTGATAAACTCGTTGTCGTAGATGTCGAGATTGATATGATCCAGTACGACCTGGTCGTCAAAGGATTTTGAAATGTCTTTCAGCTCGATGATTTTCTTCATGTTCCAATCCCCGCCATAAATGGTTTTTTTCTCTCATACGGAGCGCTGATAAAAAGAATTGACCGAACCAAGGGGGATCAATTGTTTTGTCAGGGCTTCGCATAAAACAAAAAGCAGCCATGCAAAAGCATAACTGCTGTAAAAGCCGGGCGCGCGGATGCGCCTTCAAAGCCCCCCGCAGAGGGGAGCGGCCCAATGGATGTTAAGAGTCTATATAGCAAAGAACACTTTTACTACTCTTATTGACCATTTCACAGAATTGTATGCTTTTACAAAACCATAAAATTTGAGTTTCCCGGAACCGTCTGTTTTTACCAGGCTCCCAACTCAATCAATAAGGCAACAGAAGTTGCCGCCGCACCCGCGGTTCTTCGGCATCCGACCCGGCTGTCCGTATGGCCTCAGCCCGTAAAGGGCGGTCGATATCCTGCTTCGGATAAACTCGGTATATCCAATTGAGATGCTTTATTTTAGCAGGATTCTACAAAAGTGTCAATCCTGTTTTGAACAAATTAACGATATTTATTTCTCAAGTATCAGTATCTCACATCCCACAGGATCAATCCCTGCGCCGGGGCGGTGAAGCCGGCCTGCTCCCGGTCAAGGCTTTCGAGCGCTTCGCGGACGCTCTCGACGCTTCTCTGCCCGCTGCCGACCTCCAGCAGTGTCCCGGTCAGGATGCGAACCATATTATAGAGAAACCCGTTTCCCGTAAAGCGGAACCGTACTTCGCCGCCGCGCCGCTCGATCTCAACGCTTTGGAGCGTGCGCACGGCGGATTTTTTCATGTGCCTGTTGGAACAGAAGGCGGAAAAATCATGCTCGCCGGGAAGCGTGTCCGCGGCCTTCCGCATGGCGTCCAGATCGAGCGGGGCGGGGAAGACATAGAGATACCGCCGCTCAAAGACATTGGGTTCGCCGCTGTTCCACACGCGGTAGACGTAGGTCTTCTCCCGGCAGTTGAGCCTCGCGTGAAAGCGGGGCGCGGCCTCGGCAAGCGCCAGCGCCCCGATATCCTCCGGCAGATGTTTCCGTAATTCAGTTAACATAAATGATACATCAGCATCCGTATCCGCCTTGAAGGAGCAGACCTGCCGCCGCGCGTGGACGCCCGCGTCCGTGCGGCCGGAGGCGGCGATCTCGATTTCCTGCCCCAGAAGGCGGGAAAGCAGCGCTTCCGTTTTGGCCTGTATGGTATTGTCGGTATTGCCCTGCCGCTGCCACCCGCGGTAGCGGCTGCCGTCGTAACAGAGCGTGAGCATGAAATTGCGCGTCATGGCTGCCTCCCGAATGATGATACGTATAGTTTACACGTCCCGCGCAATTTTGACAAGTGCTGCAATTCCCCCTTGAACAGCGGGCCTGTTCGTGGTATCTTTTTAGTGTTTCAGAAATTCACAGTTTTTTTAATACATTGCCGCCGCGGTGTGATAGAATTCACACAGTAAAAACTGTGAATATTTAGGGTTTACTGAAAAACGAGAACGAAGCGGTTGAAGGCAAAGAAGCGCAAAAGCCAGAGCGCCAGACGATGGGCGACGTTCATGGCTATGATGCTGA
>CADAPH010000150.1 GCA_902789745.1 Oscillospiraceae bacterium
CGTCGAAGAGAAGACCGAGTTTGACGTTGTCATGACCAGCTTCGGCGCTGAGAAGATCAAGGTCATCAAGGAAGTCCGCGGCATCACCGGTCTCGGCCTTGCCGAGGCGAAGGCCATGGTCGAAGGCGTCCCCGCCAAGATCAAGGAAGGCGTTTCCAAGGAAGACGCCGAGGCTCTCAAGGCTCAGCTCGAGGCCGTCGGCGCCACTGTCGAGCTCAAGTAATTCGGCTCGAATCCTGTGGGAGGGGCTGAATAAGTCCCATCTCACGCTGCCCCGCTTCGGTCTGTACACGGCGATTTCAGCGCACAGTGCATAGACAGCAGAAGAGCGGCAGTATAACAGATAAAGAAAGCTCAGTAAAATGACGGCAAAGGTCATTTTACTGAGCTTTCTTTATCTGGAAAAAAATCAGGCGGCAGATGAAGAAAACAGCGCTCGCTCCCTCCGGTGCCGCCTCAATTTGATCTCTTTCCTGTGCCCGTTCGACAAAATTCGACAAAGCTTTTTCAAAAAATCAGCAGAATCTGGAAAAATCAGCTTGAAATCCGGCTAATAATATCATATTATGTCAACAGATAATCCCGATTGTTCGACAGTTTTCTGTTGTCGCAAAACTTGCGCTTATGGTACATTTAACGCGACAAACGCGATGATTACGGCTTTTGAAAAGCATTTCACCGGCTATCGCTGCAAGGGAGGATTACAATTATGGAAACCGGAATTCGCATACTCGCGGTCGATCCGAACCGTGAATTTTGTCGTCAGCTCAGTGAGCTGGTCGCCGCCGAAGGGGACATGGAGATCATCGGCACCGCGGCTGACGGGATGGAGGCGCTGGAGCGCGCGGCGGAGCTTCAGCCGGATCTCATGCTTCTGGAACTGGTACTGCCGAAGCTGGACGGGCTGGAGGTGCTGCGCCGCCTGCGGGAGCGGGGCTCCTTGTGCCGCGTGATCGTGCTGTCCGGCTTTGTCAACAGCAAGGTCATTGCCGAGTGTTCAGACTGCGGGGCGGACTACTTCATCCCCAAGCCCTGCGATGTGCAGGCTCTTATCGCCCGGATCCGACAGCTCAGCTTCGACCTGCCGCGCACCCCCGGTGTGGGGGTGGACTTCCGCCAGAGCGCGGAGGCCATGCACCCGGACGCGGACCTGGAGGAGATCGTGACCGACATCATTCACGAGATCGGCGTCCCCGCCCACATCAAGGGCTACCAGTATCTGCGCGAGGCGATCATTCTGACCATCAAGGACATGGACATGATCAACGCCGTCACCAAGGTGCTCTACCCCGAGGTCGCCAAGCACTTCGGCACCACCCCCTCGCGGGTCGAGCGCGCCATCCGCCACGCCATTATACGGTGTCGGGCATCAAGGGAAAGCCGACGAATTCGGAGTTTATCGCCATGATCGCGGACAACCTTTCCCTCAAACGCAAGCACAGCGCGATACGGTAGACCTTTCCGTAACGGTACGCACAGCCACCGCATCGACAATCGGGTATGAAAGCCCTCCTGTTTATTGCCTGTAATGAAAGCAATGAGCAGGAGGGTTTTTCATGTCGAAATATATCTTTTTGTTGACATAGAATACCAAATTCTTTAGAATGAACATGCCCGAAAGGGGAAGGCGTTGCCTCGTCAGAAGAAACTCGCGCCAGTCCGCATTTACGGTTTGCGTAAGAGCCGTAAATGCTCCCTGTCTGCTCCTTCCTTCTTCCTCTCCCAATCAAAGCCGTTGGCTTCGATTGGGGCTTTCTTTATCGGCGGTTCCGTCACACCACCCGAAGGGGGGGTGCTGTAATGCCGATTACCTTGACCTTTCATGTGTTTGGGCTTTCCATCACGGTCACCGTAAAAAGCAGAAACCGCCACTCTGCCAAGTGACGGTTTTATAATCTCATTTTAGCGTGTAGCTGTTCGTCTGTCAAGGAAAACAACGGCTATGACATCGCCATTGTCCAGCGGCTCCTACAACATAGCAGCGCAGCAGTTACGCAGCGATATATCGGCATAGAGCCTCAGCGTATAGAAAAGGCAATTGAAGGACATGCAGAGCTGATATAGGGCGGCGTGTTTGGTTCAGCTTTTCTGGCTATTTGTTTTTCAATAGAACAACATCATAACCCGCCAACATTAGCCGTAACGCTTTTAACATATTCCTCTTGCTCTCTCTTTTTTTGTTCTTCTTCTTCCTTTTTCCGTCTTTCTTTTTCTTCGGCTGTTCTTTCATTATAATCATCGTAAGCTTTTTCAGACCGATAGATAATACTTACTTCGTATCCAACCTTGAACTGTGGTGAAGCTGGGCGTGATCCGTAATGATATCCGCACGACACTTTTGTTCCATTGGCTCCTGTCCAGGAATACCACTTAATAGGATGCCCGTCATTATCTTTGCTGCTCCAACTGTCATCAGGCTCCCCATATAAACTTGTGAGTTTTATACAAAACTCTTCCATCAATTCTTCTGCTTTGGATCTTCGATCATCGAGGGAGAATAATTTTTCTAAAATTGTCCAGTATGTAGCCTCATAGAAAGCGTTTTCATCAGATTTTTCGATGGGATCAAGTGACACAAATCTAAGTTCAGCATTCATCTTGTGGCCGCCTACATCTGCGGTTATATTTTCTACCCAACGAGCATATGCTAATGCGTTATCTGTTTCTGCACCGCCTTTTTTTAAGCTTTCCATTGTCTCTTTATATGTGCTTCCCCAAGGAATATTTCTAAATAAAATCTCACCATCAGAAACTGTTTTTGTGATAGCTTTAGAAGTGTTGACTTCCTCCTGCCAATCATAATTGAATTCAATCACTACTATATTATTGGCTTTTATCTGCACTCTATTGTAGCTTTCAGTATTGTTCCACTCATATGTAGTTCCACCATTTCCCCATTTTATTTCAGGTGCATTATCTATATTATTTAGCGTTGTTATAAGATTATTGTTTTCAGAATTAATATCCTCATCTTTTGCAGTTATTTCAACCTTCATTAGAGTTTTATTTGTAGTTTGAAAAAAGAGCTTCAAGTATGAACAAGGAATTCCGCAGAATTCCACATCTCTATATAAATAGTAGGTATAGTTTTCATTGGCAGACTCTTTAGTTGGCTTTCCAAGCAGAGTTATAATCTGATTTTCTGTGGTTTCTTTGGAAAGTGATGCGACACTAATAGGCTCTTTGTCATCTGCATATGTAACAATGTTAAATACTGAAAGAATCAGCGAGAGTAACATAACGAATACAATAATACGCTTTTTCATGACTAATATAATCCCTCCAACTATATAGCAAACAGTTTCAAGAAATCATCTAAATCGGTATTAATATTGTCGTATCGTTCAAGGATAACACGCAGAACACCATCGTTAACATTATGAACAAGTCTATTTCTCAGCTTTTTTATAGAGCAATCCAAATAATTATTATCTTGGCTTCCAAAAATTCTATCAATTAGAGCGTCATCATAAGAAATATCAAAATAGGTGAGAGTTTTTTTAACATCATTCGCTTCGACAGACAGATTATTCTTTTGGCTTTTCTTAAGTTTTACTCCATCTCTTTCTTTATATGATACCAGGAGCTTTTTGTAAAATGCTTCTACAGAGACATACTTTAGGAGGAAAGAGGACACCTTGCTACTGATGTCGTCATCTTTTAAGAGATACCAGTATTGGGAAAAGTCTGCCTTATGAAATGTAAGCTGGTTTTCTTTCTTCATTTCAATCTCCTCTCTTCTTGTTAACAAAAAAGTGCGCAGCCCAAACAGAGCCACGCACGAAAAACGCAGAGCTCCGTTTGCTGCCACACAATTCTTTAACATCCAAACAGGGAATGCAAAGATGGAGAATGCGTTTTTACCGATAGTAAAAACCATTCCCTGTTTGGAAAAACATATCGAATTGTGTGGCATTCTTATAATACCATACCCTCACCGCAATCGCAATTCCCAATTTGCCGCATTTCATAACTTTTTCAGCAACAACGGCGACGAGGAAGCAAACCACCCCATTCCCAGCACGGCAGGCGTGATTTGCTTTTGAAAGTGTATTTTCAATTCAAGATGTAAAAAGATGATGGAGAGATGTTCAATGTCTCTCCATCACGCTATAAGATGTTCGTAGATGCTCAAAGATGTTCAAGGATGCGCTTAAACTGTCAGCAAGGCCAGCCTCGCGGATTCCTGAGACAGTCCCGCTCTGCTTCGTTCCTCCGTGAGACTGGCCTTAATAATTCTCAAAGCAGGCGGAAAAATAATGCTGTGTTCATTGGATTGCGGGCCTTGTCTTTCTTCTTGACTTTTGCTATCATTAGAGCAAGGCAATGAACAGAGGCCGTGAAGCCAATGAACAAGCCAATAAATCATTTCACTCTCATAGAGAAAAGACGCCCGCAAAAGAGGCAAGCCAGCCGCCCCCAGAAGGGCGTAAGCCCTTCATGCCATTGAGGTCGCCTGGGACCGCGGCGACGTGGAGACGCTGCAAAGATTCTTCGGCTACACCGTGAGCGGCATCAAGGGGAAGCCCACGAATAGCGAATTTATCGCAATGATCGCTGATAATCTGTCCCTCAAACGCAAGCACAGCGCGATATGGTAGCACGCACAGCCACCGCATCGACAATCGGGTATGAAAGCCCTCCTGTTTATTGCCTGTAATGAAAGCAATGAGCAGGAGGGTTTTCCTTTTTTGATTGAAAAATTCGGCAGTGAAGGACGAAATATATGCTATGCCCGCGAACAAAGAATTTGTTGACAAAGAATGTCAACTCCTGTAAAATATGCGCACCCGCAAGGGGAAGGCGTTGCCTCGTCAGAAGAAACTCGCGCCAGTCCGCATTTACGGTTTGCGTAAGAGCCGTAAATGCTCCCTGTCTGCTCCTCCCTTCTTCCTCTCCCAATCAAAGCCGTTGGCTTCGATTGGGGCTTTCTTTATCGGCGGTTCCGTCACACCACCCGAAAGGGGGTGCTGTAATGCCGATTACCTTGACCTTTCATGTGTTTGGGCTTTCCATCACGGTCACCGTAAAAAGCAGAAACCGCCACTCTGCCAAGTGACGGCTTCTGGGCGGAGCCGCTTCTCGGCAACGCCTTTTATAATCTCATTTTAGCGTGTAGCTGTTCGTCTGTCAAGGAAAACAACGGCTATGACATCGCCCTTGTTCAAAGGCTTTTGCAGCACAGCTCCGCCGCGGGCGTGATTTGTTCTTGAACGTGTATGTTCAATGAAATCGCCCAAAAAATCGGTGCATTCGTGAGAAATCCCGAATGCACCGATTTTAAATTCTATGCTTACCATGCCTCGTCGCGGCGGCGCAGCCAGAGGATCACGCCGATCGGGACGCTGATCCCGGCCAGCGCGAGCAGCGCCCACAGTGCGTAGCGGATCGTCATGTTCTTCTCCGTGAGCGTGACGGGGACGTCGGCGCTCAGGCCATATTCGTCCGTCGCGGTGACGGTGAAGGCGGCTTTCTTCTGCCCCTTCATATTCACCCGCAGGGTTTTGCCGTCAATTTCCGCCGCGCCGCCCAGATCGTCGGACAGCGTATACGTCAGCTTTGTCCCCTTCGGATCCCGGAACAGCACGTCGAGGCGCGTCTCCCAGAGCCCCTTGTTCTTCTGGAACAGCCCGGTTTTGACCGTCTCCGTGATCGCGCCCGTCGTCGCGGCGGGACCCGGCAGCTTAACCTTGAAGGGAACGACCGCCTGCCGCTCGATCATATCCGTTGCCGTCAGGGTGAATTCCGCCTCCTTCACCGCCTCAAAGTCCACCGTCAGCGCGTCGTCTGTGAGCACAACAGCGCCGCCGTAGTCGTCCGAAAGCGCGTATTCCAGCGGGCCGCCCTTGGGATCGTCAAAGAGCTCGTCCAGTCCGATTTCCCACAGGAAGCCGTCCAGTTTGCCCTGCTTGAGGACGTTGGTGACCTCATCGACCTTCGCGGTGACGCGGGGGACGGTAAAGGCAAAGGGAATCTGCGCGCTCTGCCCGGTCAGATCCGTCGCCGTCAAATCAAACTCTGCGCGGTTCAGCTCACGGAGATCCACGCACAGGACGCTGTCCCTGATCGTGACCGCGCCGCCGCAGTCGTCTGACAGCGTATAGTTGAGCGGCGCGTCCTTGGGCTCTATAAACAGCTCATCCAGGGGGATTTCCCAGCGTGGGCCGAGCGGCTGTCCGTACTCCGAAAGGCTCGTTACGCCGCGCAGCTTCGCCTCCACAGGCGGGGCTGTCAGCGCAAAGGCGATCTCGGCGCTCTGGCCCGTCTGATCCTCCGCCGTCAGCGTGAAGGCATAGGTCTCCGCGTCGCGCAGGGCTGCCGTCAGCACGGCGTCCTCCACCGTCAGCACGCCGCCGAAGTCGTCCGAGAGTGTGTATGTAAGGCCCGCGCCCCTGCCGGTGCCGAAGAGCTCATCCAGCTCCAGCTCCCAGTCGCCGTCCCGGAACCGCCCGAATTCAAGCATGTCCGTGATCCCGTCGACCTGCGCTTTGAGGGGCCGGTTTTCCACATTGAGCGCCAAACTGTTGGAGCACACCTCAAAGCCGCCGACTCCGAGCGCGGCTTCGATCCGGTAGTCTCCGCCCGTCGGGAAGCTGATTTCACAGTCGTATTTGCCGTTTGCAAGCTCCATGGCATATTCGCGCACGGCTCCGGTCGAAAGCTGTTCCACCGTGAGGCGCGCGTCCATCTCCGCAAGCTGCGCGTCCGTGAGCTGCGGCACGCCGGGATCGTCCACCCACACGGTAAAGCCGTAGGGCGTCAATGCCTTATACGCTTCCGTCTCAGGCCCTTCGATCTCAAGCGTGACACGCATGGAGGCATTGTAGACCATCGTGACGTCGACCCAGTCCTCAGGCGCTCCCTTCAAATGGACGTTCCAGACGCCCGGATGCGGATGGGGGATTTTTACGAGCCTGTAGCGGGCGCTGTCAAGATCATGGCCGGTGATATCGCAGAACGTTCCGTCGGGCTGGAAGACTGTCATTTCCACGCGCTCCCCGCCGCCTTCTCTGCGCCGGTCGTCGCTGTCCTCGGCACGGAGATGCTCGCCCTCGACCACCACATTGACCTCCTCCACGCCGAAGCTCGGCACGAGGAAGCGGTATTCCGCCTCGCCCTGTTCGGAGAAGGAGACGCGCTCCGACCCGGTATAGCGGGCGTTGTTGATGATCGCGTAGAAGCGCCGGAAGGCCGCCGCCAGATCCTCCGGGCGGCTTACCTCCTCAAATGCGCCGGTTTTTCCGTCTGTGCCGTGCGTCCCGTGGGTATAGAGCTGAAATTCGATCCGGCCGCCCTCGGCAATGCCGTCCACGTTCAGGAGGATGCCGTTGATGACGATGCCCTGCTCGTTCGCAATCTTCAGCGCCTGATCCGCGATCGCCCAGGATCGAAGCTTTCTGCCCGAAATATCATCCGACGTAAAGTCCGTCATGCCGTCGGAGAACAGGAGGATCATGCAGGGCAGGCCGTTTTCCTCGTACATGCCCGTCAAAAGCTCCGTCGCCCGCAGGACGGCGCTTCCGATATCCGTGTCATAGCCGGGGGTATAGTACTCCAGCTCCCGGATCAGCGCCTTTTTCTGCTCCATGCCGTCGAGCGGCTCCAAAGCGGCCTCGTAGCGGATCCGTTCGTCGAAGACGACCGCGCCCACGTTGTTCCCGCTCTCCGTCAGAAGGCCGAGGAACAGGCGCAGCGCGTCAAAGCGCAGACCGTCGGGGTCGGTTCCGTGTCCCCGCTGGTTCCGGAGACTGCCGCTCTTGTCCACAACCAGCACCACGTTGAAGCGGTTGATCGTCTCACTCGGCGCCTCGGCCCGGGCCGATCCCGGCAGACCGAGCAGAAGGGAGAGGGAAAGCAGCAGCGCCAGCGCCGCCGCACACATTTTTTTCTGTATTGTCATGGTGTTCCGTTCACCTCCGCTTGAGCGGTATCGCTTCACCAGTCGTCATTCGCCGCCCCGTTAATGGCCTGTTCATAGACGGAATCGTTATATCTGAGCTTGTCGGTGAGATCGGTTCCCGCCATCTTATCAATGGCGCTCTCCGGCAGATCAAAAAGGCCCTTCTTTGCAGACTGCGCGGTTTCTTTCTCCGTCGTCGATGCGGGCGTACTTTGAGATGTGCTTCCGGCGGCGCTTACAGCAGGGGAAGATACCGGCTTTTCCTTTTCCTTTGCGGCAACATTCTCCTGACAGAAATCGCACCAGTCATAGTAACCCATACTGCGGAGCTCCTGCGGCGTTCCGGTGAAATCCCGCCGGTATTCGGCAGCAGGCAGATGGCCGCAGTCTTCCGTGTGGTATATCTTTGTCTGCGTGTTGAGAATATAGGTCGCCGTTTTGGACTTGTTTGCCGCGCTCGCTGCCGTTGTTTTGGTCGTGGT
This sequence comes from Oscillospiraceae bacterium, assembly GCA_902789745.1. GTDB lineage: Bacteria > Bacillota > Clostridia > Oscillospirales > Oscillospiraceae > Limivicinus. Next base: position 8,383 of record CADAPH010000150.1, read on the forward strand.
ATTTCTGTTATCCCTGGCATTCAAATCTGAAAACGAGCCGACCGCGGGCGCATCCGAAGCGGGGCGTGTCTGATACTGATGCAGCCGAAGGATATCGCCCGCCGCGGACGTGACCTCGACCGAGGGGCTCTGCGCGCTCTTCCCGCTGCGGTAGTCTATTGTGACGCCGGGCTGGACGTTGTACAGGAAAACATTGAGCGAGAGTGTCCGCCCTGCGTCCTCTACAGAATACGCCTCCAGCTGTACCCCGTACGGCACCAGCTCGTCCCCGCGGTAGAAGGGCGTCGCGCGGTAGAGAAAGTGGTACGCCGTGCGCGAGACGAAACCGGCGACCAGATCTTCAAAAGGCCGCAGCCCCTCCGCGCGGAGAAAGCGGGTGCCGGTGAAGACGTTCCGCACATCCGAGCCCGATCCGGAGAGCGTCGGGGAAATAAGGTGGCAGAGGCAGTACAGATAGCCTCCGTCGATCACGTCGTCATAGCGCGCGGTCTCCCAGCCGACGGGCAGGCAAGCGCCGCTCTCCGCGCGAAGCTCAGCCGGGCGTGAGGCCCTGCTGAGGCAGGCCGTTGCCGGACCGGGTCTGCCGAGGGCGTCGAGCTCGCTGTACAGGATGTAGTCCTCTCCGGTGAAAGCGTCGGGCGAAAAGGCCGGGACAAAGCCGCTCAGCTCAATCGCCGCCGCGCCGCCGAACTCCGGGATATCGGGGGAGGCGGCATACGCCGAAGGGGGAGCAAGCAAAGGAATCAGCAGCAGCAGAGGCATAATATACTTTATAATCCGAATTCGCATATCCACTGGGCCTCCTTCCGAACAACGCCGCCCGGGAGAGCGACCGTCACAACCATATTATGACATCATTATAAGAGATTTCGAGATCCATATCAAGCCCAAACGACGTTCCCTTCCAACAAAAAACGGCCAGACCGCGACTCTGCGGTCTGACCTGATCCGGTTTTTTCAGCTCTCCATTTGCTTGCCGAGGAAGGCGGCCACCGTCTGGGCAAGGCGGCACTCGATCTCTCCGGCGGGGGGTGCGTCCTTCGGTGCGACGAAGAGGACGCCGCCCATCACGTCCCCCTCGGAGATCACCGGCGCGGCGACGGAGACGATGAACTTCTCGTCGCTGTCGCTGACGATGACGCCGCCCCCGCCGCCGTGGCGGTAGAGGGCGCGTTCCTCCAGGATCTCGCTCAGGCGCGGGCTGATCGGCTTTTCCAGCAGTTCCCGCCGCCCGCCGCCCGCGATGGCGATCACCGCGTCCCGGTCGCACACCGCCGCGATCGCGTCGGTCGAGCGGCGCAGACTGTCGCACAGCTGTCCGGCAAAATCCCCCAGCTCCCCAATGGGGGAATACTTCTTGAAAATCAGCTCCCCATCCTTATCCGTGAAAATCTCCAGCGGGTCACCGTCACAGATAACATTGGCACGAAAAACCTTGTCCGGGCGCTTCTCCGCGCTCTGGACTATTGTGACA
>CADAPH010000151.1 GCA_902789745.1 Oscillospiraceae bacterium
ACGTCGCCGGCGACGGCGAAGATGGCCTGCTTGTCGGAGTTGATGACGACGTTGACCACATAGGCGAGCCTGGCCGCGCGGGCGGCATAGAGCATGTCGTTGTGGATGGGGTTGCCGTCGACGATGCCGGTGCGGGCGCGGGGGCTGTCGATGAACTGGCCGTTGTGGTTGTAGATGACGGTCTTGCGGGAGGCGATGCCGGGCAGGATGCTCTTGCGTCCGCCGGAGAAGCCCGCGAAGAAGTGCGGCTCGATAAAGCCCTCGGCCACCAGCAGGTCGGCCTCCGCCGCGAGCCTGTTGATGATCAGATCGCCGCCGGAGGGGAGCTTGCCGAGATAGGTGAGGTTCGCGGTGTCGTCGCAGTCGTGGATGACGATCTTCTCCTTGGCCACGATCTCGGGGCCGAACTTGTTGACCAGCTCCTCCTTCGTGGTCTCGCGGTGGCAGCCGGTGGAGATCAGGATGGTGATGTCCGCATCGGGGCTGCCCTCGCGGATCTCGGCGAGCATCTGCGGGACGATGCACTTGCTGGGCACGGGGCGGGTGTGGTCGGAGGCGATGAGCACGACCTTCTTCTTGCCCTCGGCCATGACGGAGAGCTTCGGGGTGCCGATGGGGTTGGCCATGGCGTCGTTGACGAGCTCGACGGGGCTCTTCGGCGCGACGTAGTGGTGCATCTGGGAGACCATCGTGCCGGCAAAGCGCTCCTCGGGAATATCAAGGGACAAAAACTCTTTGCCATAGGGGAATTTAACTACGGGCATAAAGCAGCTCCTTTCTGGAGGTCCCGGGCGGAGACGGGCGCGGAGCGATGCGACGTCCCCCGGTCACGCCCGGGACGTGGTTTCAAAATGTGTTGCGCGGATAGACGGCGCGTGGATTACGCCTTGGCTTCCTGGACCTTCGCGGCGCGCTTGGCAGACTCCCTCTTGGCGAGCCAGGTGACGAGCAGCGGGCAGCAGATGGCCGTCACGATCACGGCGCAGGTGACCTGCGCGGTGGCGGCTTCGGCGATGGCCAGCAGGGAGGCGTCGACGGCGGCAACGGCGGCAGGTGTGGCGGCCGCGTTGCCGGCTGTGGTGCCTATGGCTGCGCCAACCTCCGGATACTCAATGCCGAGGCCCTTGACAGGCTGCAGGAGCTTGTAGACGCCGTAGCCGGCAAAGCCGGTCAGCACGCAGCAGAACAGGCCCAGCAGGATGCCGGGAGCACCGGCGACGATGAGGTTTTTCAGGTTCAGACCTGCACCGAGGGGGAAGGAGAAGAAGGGGATCATCATAACGGCGCCGGGCTCGCAGAACTTGCGGATATCCTCGTCCAGGTTGCCGAGCAGGCAGCCGACGACGATGGGGATGACGCAGCCGATCAGGGTGTTGAAGGGGATCTTCGCGATGCCGGCGGCGCCCAGGGCGACCATGGTGAAGAAGGGACCGTCGTTGATGGACAGAATGGCAACGGCGCCGACGTCGGTATTGTCGCCGTACTCGCCGGCGAGGGAGGCGTAGAGGCCGCCGTTGGAGTTGGCCATGGCGCCCACGAACGCGAGCGGGGTCACGCCGAGCAGACCGGCGGGGCCGAAGACGGAACTGACCAGCAGGCCGATGAGAATGCCGATGCCGACCTTGACGACGGTGATGATCAGGCCCTTGGCCAGAGGCACGCCGGCCTTCTTGAAGTCGATGGTCGCGCCGTTGCAGAAGAGGAACACGGCCAGAATGGGCATCGCGCCGGATTTCCACAGGTGGGTGGTGAAGGTGCCGTCAAAGGCGGTCCAGAATCCGGGGAAGAAGGTGTTGACGCACGCGCCCATAAGCAGGGGGACGACCATCATGCCGCCGGGGACCTTTTTTACGGTTTGCAGAATCTTCATGCTGTAAATCCTTCCTTTCTCAAAATAGCGGGTTGACGTTGCTGCGGGAATACGCCGGGACTGCGACCTCCTTTCTTTTCATAATAAACGAATCAATGCCGTCGGCATTGGGAAATACATCGTTCAGGATCTTTCGCCTTCGCGCCCGAGGATGCGCCAGAGCGTCGCGCGGCTGATGCCCAGACGCCGGGCGGTGCGGCTGCGGTTCATGCCCTCCTCGGCCAGGACCTGCACGACGACGCGGTAGTCGATATCCTCGAGCGTGCCGGACAGGTCGAGATCGGCGCGCTTCTGGGGGTGCAGCACGACCTGGGAGCTTTCGCACTCCAGCACGGCCCCGACCTGCGCGGCCGTGAGGAAGCCGTCCTTGCAGTCGGCGACGAGCTGGGTCATCACCCGGTAGAGCTGGGGATAGTTGCGCGGCCAGTCAAACCCGAGCAGCGCCTGCATCCCGGCGTCCTCCACCTGCGGGGCGCGCACGCCCATGTCGGCACAGACGCAGGTGAGACAGCCCTCGATCACGGAGCGCAGCGCGCGCTCCCGTTCGCGCAGGGGCGGAAGCTCCATGCGGATGCAGTACAGCCTGTCGCACAGCAGGCGGATGACGGCCTGCTCGCGCTGGGGATAGAAACCCGTGGTGATGGAGAAGACCAAACGCAGCTGCCGCGCCAGATCGGCGGCCTGGAGAAAATCGATCAGGTGCTCCAGCTCCCGGTCCGGCATCTCGAGCAGGCGGTCGAAGAGCAGGGTGCTGCCCGCGCGGAAGGCGAGCAGACCGGACTGCCCCATGAGCTTGGCCCAGCCCTTGGCGCCGACGGCGGAGCAGTCGATGACCACGCAGTCGCGCTCGGACAGCAGGCCGTTCATGCAGATGTATCCGGCCATGGAACGGGTCAGCGTGCCCTTTTCCCCGGTGATGAGCACGGGGAGCCCGGAGCGGGAGATCTTGTCGGCCCGGACGAGCTGACAGGAATCCGGCGTGCCGTAGTGGCGGGACACGAGGGTCATGTCCTTCTCGGAGCTGTCGTAAAAGCGCACGCCCGGGGTGCTGACGGGCAGGCGGTAGCCCTTGCTGCGGAAGCGGAACACGGCGCAGCGCTCGCCCCGGAAGGTGATGGCGCTGGCCGAGATGGCGTACTCCTTGCTGCCCGCAGGGCGCGAGGCGGTAAACTGTCCGTCGGAGAGCACGGCGGGCACCAAGCGGCCGAGCAGCTTGCGCAGCGCGGGCGGCACCGCGTGCTCCGGCGCGGAAAAGACGATCTGCCCCGCGGCGTTGAGCACGACCAGGTTTTCACCCAGCGCGGCAAGCTCCGCATCGTAGACGGCGGCGGCGAGCCTGGCGCGGTCGACGCTGGAAAAATAGGTGGCCGCCTTGTTGAGCGCATCCTCGATGCCCTTGACGCCGGAGGTGATGAGCACGGTCTCAAGCCCGAACTCCGGCGCGGCCTCCATGCCGACCATGTCGCACAAAAGCAGCTCGATCCCCTGCTGTCTGAGCAGAGGGAAGACGGCGCGCGCCTCGGCGTCGTCCCGGATGGAGACGGCCTGGATGCCCGTGTTCAAAATATCGGAGAGCGTGGCGGCGGCCTCCACAATGCTGGGGAAGCCGGCCACGGCGAAGTTGCGGTTCACACCGGAGACCTGGGACAGGGCGCTGTGAATGTCGTAAGGCGTCAGCTCGATCTCGATGACGGGCAGGTCCGCCACCTCCTCGATGAGACGCGCGGTGCCGCCGCGGGAGACGATGACGTCATAGCGGCTCTGATCGCAGTGCGCCACATAGTCGGCGCCGCGTTCCATATTGGCGACAACGGTCGTGACCTCCACATCGTCACGCCCGGCGGCGACCGAGGACAGAACGTCGCGCATGCCGTCATAGGGGGCGACAGCAAGTATCCTGACTTTGCTCAAATGAACTCCTCCACATGGATGTTTCAAAATAAAACATCCGCAGCAGTGGTCTGAAAAACGAAAAAACGACAAGGTGCACGAAAAACGAGGGGTATATCCATTTCAAATATTAACAGATCGACGATAAAATGCAATTGTAAAAAAGCTTATGTTTGTATATAATTTGAACACAACGAAAAACGGAAAAACAAAAAGGAGGTAAATCATGAAGAAACCGATCATCGGCATTACCATGGGCGACCCGGCGAGCATCGGCCCGGAGATCTCCGTCAAGGCGCTGACCGACCCCAAGGTCCTGGACATGTGCGACCCTCTGATCATCGGCGACGCCGCGGTCATGGAGGACGCGGTCAAGGTCGTCTGCCCCGGGCAGGTCAAGGTCCGCGCGGTCAAAAACGTGGGCGAGGCCGTGTTCGAGCCCGGCGTCATCAACGTGTACGACATGGGACTTGTGGACATGGACAGGCTCGAGTACGGCAAGGTCTCGGCCATGTGCGGCGAGGCCGCCTTCCGCTATGTGGAGAAGGTCATCGCCCTGGCCATGGACGGGGAGATCGACGCGACCGTCACCAACGCCCTCAACAAGGCGGCCATCAATCTGGCCGGGCACCACTTCGCCGGGCACACGGAAATCTATGCCCACTTCACCGGCACGAAGAACTACACCATGATGCTGGCGCACGAGAATCTGCGCGTGGTGCACGTGTCTACCCACGTCTCCCTGCGCGAGGCCTGCGACAGGGTCAAAAAGGAGCGCGTGCTCACCTGCATCAAGATCGCGGACGAGGCCTGCCGCGCCCTCGGCATCGAGGTCCCGCGCGTGGCCGTGGCCGGGCTCAACCCCCACTCGGGCGAGGGCGGTCTGTTCGGACGCGAGGAGATCGACGAGATCGCGCCCGCCATCGAACAGGCCCGCGCCCTCGGCATCAACGCCGACGGCCCCGTGCCGCCCGACACTGTCTTTTCCAAGGCCCGCGGCGGCTGGTACGA
>CADAPH010000152.1 GCA_902789745.1 Oscillospiraceae bacterium
TAACCGGAGTGGGTACGGTAGTACTTCTGCTCCAGCTTCTTGCCGGTGAGGACGGCGTCCTTGGCGTTGATGATGATGACGTAATCGCCGCAGTCGACGTGGGGGGTGTAGTCGGTCTTGAGCTTGCCGCGCAGAAGGTCGGCGGCGAGAGCGGCCGTCTTGCCCATGGGCTTGCCGGCTGCGTCAAGGATGTACCATTTGCGGTCAACGGTCTCCTTGGTGAGCATGGTTGTGGACATAGTCTTGCCTCCATATAGAATCAATTGTTTTGACAGTTTTTAAGGCGCGGGACGATAACGGGCTTCATCCGGCGCGCTCCCCTTTTATACCACAGGGGAAGCGGCCTGTCAACAGGAATTTTGATTTTGATTTTGAAAACTCGCAATTGCTCGCGAATCCTCCTGTTTTCTTCATTATCCTAATTATCATTTTTCAAAAGAAAAGGCTTTGACAAGCGCTTGTCCTGTCGCTACAATAAGCCATATAAAAACAAAGCGAAGGACGTGCTCTCCATGGACAAGGCAAAGCTGCTCAACGACTTTACCGGCACCGTGCGCCGCGCGGTGGACGACTACGATATGATCAAGGCGGGCGACCGGGTGGCGGTCGGCGTCTCGGGCGGAAAGGACAGTATGCTGCTGCTCCTGGCCCTCAATCACCTGCGGAAGTTCTACCCCAACCCCTTCGAGCTGGAGGCCATCACCATCGAGCTCGGCTTCGAGGGGATGGATTTCACACCCGTGAAGGAGCTCTGTGCGGAGCTGGACATCCCCTATACCTGCCTGAAAACGGACATCAAGGAGATCGTCTTTGACGTGCGGCAGGAGGAAAACCCCTGCTCCCTCTGCGCAAAGATGCGGCGCGGCGCGCTCAACGACGCGATCCGGGAGCGGGACATTCACAAGCTGGCCCTCGGCCACCACTTTGACGACGCGGTGGAGACCTTCATGATGAGCCTGCTGTTCGAGGGGCGCATCAGCTGTTTCCGGCCCGTGACCTATCTCGACCGCTCGGGCGTGACGCAGATCCGTCCCCTCATCTACGCCGGGGAGCAGAAGATCGCGAACCTGGCCGAGGCGCTGGAGGTGCCGGTCGTGGAGAACCCCTGCCCCCAGGACAAGGGCAGCAAACGCTGGGAGATCAAGCAGCTTTTAAAAAACATGGGCGCCGACTACCCGGACATGAAGTCCAAGATCTTCGGCGCCATGCAGCGTCAGCCTCTCCCCGGCTGGCAGCCGAAGGAGAACTGGAGATTGAACAGGTAAAGCGCTCAGGCGTTTTACCTGTTTTTTTGCCGTTTATTCAGTACGTTGCCACGGCGAGGTAGCCGTACGGGGCGCTCGGTTCCTCGACAAGCGTGATTCTGAGCGACGTGCCCGGGGCCTCGTAGTTCCAGTAATTGGCGTACTCATAGATGTCCGACGTGATCACGATGTCATAGGTGCCGTCGCCGTTTGCCCACGCGCCGTTGAGCACGATGTTCTGCGGGTCGGTCTTCCAGGTGTTGACCCACATCCTGTCCATCAGCGCAAGCTCGATGCGCCAGCGCAGCTCGCCCTCGGGGTAGACATACTGCAGGAGCGTCGGATAGTAATAGTCGGCGTTGGACGTGCCGAAGTAGCCGTAATACGCCTCCGCGAACACGCGGGCAAACTGGAGCATGCGCTCGGCGGTCTCCGGGTCGCACTCGTACGCGTACTCCTTGATCTCACCGAGGGAGTTTTCCGGCAGCACGATACGCTCCGGCACGCCCGCGGGCTTTACATAGCCCGCCGGGAGCGGGTTGACGAGCCACGCGTCCGGCAGGTTGCGGGTTCCGCCGGCCTGATTGGCGGAGCGGTTCACGGCCTGACCGGCAAAGTACATGCAGGTGGAGTTGCCGCCGTCCATGTTGGAGGCGTTGACGCAGCCGAATTTGTCCGCCATGATTCTGACGCAGTCCTCAAAGGTGACACCGATGCTGTAGCCCTGGCGGCCGTCGATGGCGACCATGACGACCGCGCCGTCCTCGCGCTGGCCGATCGCGGTTCTGGCGCCGATGCCGCTTTCAAAGGTGGAGGGATCGGCGCAGACCCCGTCCACAATGAGCGCGGGGCCGAAGCAGACCGCGTCGCGGATACCGATATTCTGGCACTCCTCATAATCGTAGTACCCGGCCCACATGCTGTTGCCGTAGTCGAGACCGGCGATCGGGCCGAGCTGCATCGTGCTGAAATTGACGCCGCGGCTGTAGGTGATTCCGCTGGGGGGCCAGCCGTTTCCGCCGCCGCCCTCGTCCAGGAAGCCGCCGGCATTGATGCCCGCGATCGCGCCGTACTGCTCGGCCATGGCGTCGAGCGTGAGCCCGTAGCCGGCCCACTCGGTCGGCTCGGGCAGGGCGGTGCCGATATAGACGCGGCTCGGATCGAGGATGATCAGGGCATAGACGGTCGCGCCCTTATAGTGGAACTTGTAGGGGATGATGCCGTCGCCGTCGTCATCCGTCAGGAGCTCACCGACAATGGGCTCCGGCGTCGGTTCAGGTGTGGGTTCCGGCGTGGGCTCCGGCGTCGGTATCGGCGCAGCCTCGGGAACGGCGGTATACGCCGGGGCTGCCGCTGCCGCCGCAGGCGCAGGGGCAGCGCTCCTTCTTCCGCACGCGCACAGGCACAGCGCCATCGTGAGGATCAGCAGGCCCGCCAGCATTCTTCTCATAGCAACAGGTTTCATCTTGTCTATCCTTCCCTTGTGAACTCAAACAGCGCAAATTTACTATATTTCAGGCGGGAAGTCAAGAAACAGATCGTGAACGATTTATACTGACAGCAAAATCGGGAAAAAACAGCGCACGGTTTCCCGTGCGCTGCAAGTGTTTTATGCGGAGATCAGCGGCCGAACTGGCAGTCGTTGTTGCCGGAATCGGAGGTCCACATCTCAAGCATGTTGATGGGGTCGTTGAAGTCGGCGATCCAGCCCTCGCGCGCGAAGTCAAAGTTGCCCTGCTTGCGCTCCTGGAGGAAGACGTTCCAGTCCTGCTGCTGGATGGTCAGCTCGATGCCCACAGCGGCCAGATCCTGCTGGATGGACTCGGCAATGGCGATGTGGCCGGAGGTGGTGTTGGTCAGGTACTCGAGCTGGATGGGCGTCTCGGCGGAGAGCTTGCCGTCCTCGCCGAACTTGTAGCCGGCGGCCTTCAGCAGCTCAACAGCTTTGGCGGTGGTGCCGTCGGGATCCTTTGAGATGGCGTAGGGATCAAAGTAGCCCTGCTCGACAGGATCGGTCTTGAAGACGCCGCCGTTGCCGTCGGCCATGCCGAGAGGAATGAAGGCGTTGGCCGCGACCTGACCGGTCTGACCGATGTTCTCGCAGATATACTCGCGGTTGATGAGGATGGTAAAGGCCTCACGCATGCAGGCGGCCTGCTCGGGGGTCTTGTCCTCGAAGATCTTGGACTTGGCGTTGAAGGCCACATAGTAGGTGCCGAGCTGGTCGATGATCTTGAACTCGGAGTTGTTGAGCAGAGAGGCGACCTCGTCGGTGGGAACGGTGTCGATGAAGTCGACGTCGCCGGCGTTGTAGGCGGCAAAGATGGCGGTGTCGTCAGCGGAGAGCATGAACTCCAGCTTCTCGATCTTGACCTTGTCGGCGTCATACCAGTTGGGGTTCTTCTCGTAGGTCATGGAGACGTCGTGATCCCAGCCGGTGCAGACGTAAGCGCCGTTGGAGACGAAGCCGGCCTCCTGGCACCAGCCGCCGGGGCTGGTCTGCCAATCGGCGTAGGACTCAACAGCCTCCTGCTTGACAGGATAGAAGGCGGGGAATGCCATCAGGTCTTCCATATAGGCGCAGGGAGCGGAGAGCTTGAACTCGAGGGTGACGTCGTCAACAGCCTTGACAGCCAGCTCGTTGGGATAGCCCTCAAAGCCGTTGAACATATAGGCGTAGTCGGCGGCGGTGGCGTCGGAGGCGGCGCGCTTCCAGGAGTACGCAAAGTCCTTGGCGGTCAGGGGGCTGCCGTCAGACCACTTGAGGCCGTCGCGCAGGGTGACGGTGTAGGTCAGGCCGTCGTCGCTGATGGTGTAGCCGGTGGCGCAGGCGCCCTCGGTCTTGCCCTCGGCGTTGTAGGCGTACAGGCCGGAGAAGGAGTTGACAGCCAGGCACGCGCCGTCAACAGAGCTGTTGAGCGCGGGGTCGAGGAAGTCGGGCTCGGAGGCGAGGTTGATGCGGAGGGTATCGGCGTCGTTGGACATGTTGGCGAACATGAAGTACTTGAAGCCGAAGAGGTTGGAGAACACGCCGTCCACATAGGGCTTCTGCATATAGATGTCGTTGTAGTAGTAGATGGGGATGACGCAGTTGGTGGCCATGAGGATGTCCTCCGCCTGGTGCATGAGCTCTGCACGCTTGGCAAAGTCGGTCTCGGCCTTGATCTGGGCGATCAGCTCGTCATACTTGGCCCAATCCTTGACGGGATCGATGAAAGCCTTGGAAACGAGCGCGGAAGCGTCGGGAGCGGCCTCTTCGGCGGGAGCCTCGGTGGCAGCGGGGGCTTCGGCAGGAGCAGGCGTGGCAGCGGGCTTGCTGCTGCAGGCGCACAGCGCGAACACCATGCTCAGAACCAGAAGCATTGCAAGAAGTTTCTTCATTGTGGTTTTCCTTTCGATACGATATTTTCAAAAACGGCATAGCCGTGTTTGAAGCAGATTACTTATTCCAGCAGGCGACGAAGTGTCCGCCGCCGCGGTCGGTGAGGGCGGGGCACTCCTTCGCGCACTGCTCGGTGGCAA
>CADAPH010000153.1 GCA_902789745.1 Oscillospiraceae bacterium
TCCTGCGGAGGGCACGGACTATTACGCGACTGCCCCCACCCCGGAGGACACGGACACGATCGGCGTTATGCTCTACGCCTACTCGCAGATCATGCGCGAGGGCAGCCCCGTTGAGAACGTGGTGCTGGATCTCTCCAACAACGGCGGCGGCAGCTCGGACATGGCGATCTTCGTCGTCTCGGCCTTCCTCGGCCAGGGCTCCGTCACGGTGGAGAACACCATGAGCGGCGCGGTCGCCACGGGCCTGTATAAGGTGGATATGAACCTCGACCGCCAGTTTGACGATCAGGATCTGGGCCTGACAGGCAAGAATCTCTTCTGCCTGATCTCCCCGAACAGCTTCTCCTGCGGAAACCTGGTGCCGAACGTGTTTAAGAATACCGGCAAGGTCATGCTGCTGGGCCGCACCTCCGGCGGCGGCAGCTGCTCGGTGCTGCCCCTGTCCACCGTCTACGGCACCGACTTCCGCATCTCCAGCCCCTACCGTCTGGCCTTCTCCAAGAACGGCTCCTTCTACGACATCGACCGCGGGGCGGAGCCGGACTTCAGCCTCGCCAGGCTCTCTACCTTCTATGACCGTGCGGCGCTGACCGACTACGTCAACTCTCTCAAGTAAAACGGCGTTCCGGGGGCGGGGGACACCCGCCCCCTCGGAGAATCAGGGGGCGCATCCCCATACCATCCGATAAAGCAAGCAAACAAATAACAAGGAGCGAAACAACATGAAAGTTCTCTCTACGATTCTCATTGGCTATGTCGTCTGGCACATTCTCCAGGCCGTCGCGGACTGGAAGATTTTCAGCAAGGCCGGCAGACCCGGCATTCTCGCCTTTATTCCCATCGTGAACATCTACGTTGAATACGGCATCTGCTGGTCCAACGTCATGGGCCTTATCTATCTCGTGTGCATCGGCATTACGAGCTATGTCAGCGGCGTGCAGGAGCCGAGCTCGACCCTCACCACGATTTCCGGGGTGGCCTCGATCCTTGCGCTGGTGCTCCATATCGTCCAGAGCATCAAGCTCGCCAGGTCCTTTGGCAAGGGCGTGGGCTACGGCATCCTCCTCATCCTGTTCGGACCTCTGGCCCGTCTCTTCCTGGGTCTCGGCGACAGCAGATACATCGGCCGGCCCTGAGTTCACGACAGAGGACGTGATCATTTCATGAAAAGGAATCCGCAAAAAAACGACGCGGAGAAAAAATACAAACGACAAATCCTTCGGCGAAAGCTCCGCCTTTACGCGGTGCTGCTGCTTGCGTCCGTGCTGGTGCTCATTCTGTCCGTAGCGCTGCTCGACAGGAATTATACCACCCGTCTGGAGCCTCAGATCAACCGGGCCGTGATCCAGGTGGCCAAGCTCCTGCCTCAGCTGGAGCAGAATGAGGAGGCTCTGCGGGTGGCCTACGCACAGATGACAGGAAGCTGGGAGGAGCTTTTGAGCCACGATGTCTTCTCCGAGGCGGACTTTACGCTGCCGAATGAGGCGATGCTGGAGGAGATCGTCGGCGACACCCTCTCCTGGATGAACCGGGTCACAAAGCTGAAGGTCGGACGCGACGGCTTTATGCTTGTTGTCGATAAGGAGACAAGCCGCATTCTCGCCCACCCGAATGAAAACTATGTGGGCCGTCTCTTCCAGCCCTTTGATCAGATCGCAGAGGACGGGATCGTCGCCATCAAATCCATCAATCGCTGGACGAAGCCCGAAAATCTGAACCTGTCTCTCGGTATTATGGAGCCGTACAAGCTCGCCATCAACAGAGTCCATACCTTCCAGGGTTTCCTCGACTATCTGCGGATGTCGCTGATCGGCTGTGTGATGGACTATGGGGACGCTTACATCGTCTGCGGGATTCCCGTTCTGGAGTGGGCGTCGTACATTGTCGGAAACGCGCTGGTATTTACCCTTTTCTTTGTGATCCTGATGTGGCTTCTCATCAAATGGATTTCCCTCGTGACGGACTGTCGCCGGGAAACTGTCAAGAGCCTGCGCCTGAAGCTGATCTGCTACGCGGCCCTCTCCTGCACCGTGATGTTCGGCGTATGCTGGTATACCCTGGTACTGGCGGACGTGACCAACGATCTCAAGACCATGGACAAGCACGCCGACGCGGCGGTGGAGACGCTGAACACCTATCAGGAGCAGCGCGACAAGCTCAACGCCTTCCTGGATGAATACTACGAGACGCAGTGCTGGCTGGCGGGGCAGATCGTGACCAAAACGGGCAGGGACAAGCTGACCCGGAAGGACATGCAGCATTACGCCGACGATCTCAATGTGAAGTACATCTATGTATTTGACCAGCAGGGGAGAGTCGCCGTGACCAATTCCCCCTATGACCACTACAGCCTCAGCGAGGACCCGGACGACCCCTCCTACGAGTTCCGCGTCCTGCTGGACGGCGCATTCGGCGTGGTGCAGGACCCGGCTGTCGACAAGCGCTTCTTTGAGAATGTCCAGTATATCGGCATCAGCCTGCGCAGCGAGGAGGACCTGTGCGACGGCTTCGTGATGATCGCCGTGGATCCCGCGCTGAGAGACGATCTGATCAGCCCGCTCACCGTCGATACGGTGCTGTCCAACCTGATCATCGGCCTTCCGGAGCACGCTATCGCCGTCGATAAGGCGACGCTGGACATCATCGCCACAACCGGCATCGGCTTCAAGGGCGAATCCGTTGAAGAGCTGGGAATCCGGAAGGAAAACCTCACCGAGGATTTCAGCGGCTTTTTGAAGATCAACGGCCAGACCTATTATGCCGGCGTCAGCGAGACCGCGGAGATGTATCTGGTGCCCATCGTGCGGCGTACGGCCACGCTGGATAATCTCATGCTTTCCCTGTGGATGATGCTCTGCATGGCGGTCACGTCCCTGCTCATCCTCGCGCTCGCACTGTGCGGTTATCAGCGGGTCGTGCTGGACGGCGCGCCGGAAGTTGAAGAGGCAAAATCGCCTGACGTGGAGCCGGAGCACTCCTCCCGCGGGTTGTTTTCGGGTATCTCCAATCTCCTCTCCGTCCAAAACAAATGGGGCTTTGAGGAGCGCTGGGGCATAGAAAGCGTCCCCGGGGACAAGCAGACCCCGGAGCAGCGCATCAGCCGCATCGTCTATCGGCTGCTGCTGGTGTTCTGCCTGTTCATCCTGCTGCCCGCGCTCTACGTCAGCCTCGATCGGGACGGGAGCGTCATGGATCTGGGCAATCTGGCATACGTCATATCCGGCAACTGGCAGAAGGGCTTTAACATCTTCGCGCTGACCGCCTGCGTCTTCCTGCTGTGTGCCATGTATGTTTCGGTGGTGCTGCTCAACCGCATCCTCTATCTCATCGCCCGCGTCTCCGACATGCGGGTGGAGACGGTGTGCCTGCTGCTCAAGAACGCGCTGAAATACATCTGCGTGGTCGTCTTCGTCTATTACGGCCTGGCGCAGTTCGGCGTGGACACCAGGACGCTGCTCGCCTCGGCGGGCATCCTTTCGCTGATGATCAGCTTCGGCGCCAAGGATCTGGTGAGCGACATCATCGCCGGCTTCTTCACGCTGGTGGAGGGCAGCTATAAGGTGGGCGACTTCATCACGGTGGGCAGCTGGTACGGCACGGTGACGGAGATCGGCCTGCGTACCACAAAGGTCAGCTTTTTTGCGGATACCAAGATCTTCAACAACTCCTCCCTGCGCGACATCGTCAACAGCGACGGCAAGGTCGCCCGCATGGTGCTGGAGGCGCCCATCTCCTATAACGCGGATCTGACCGAGGTGGAGGCAATCCTTGCGGAGGAGCTGCCCAAAATGACGGACAGGATCCCGGGCCTTGTGAAGCCGCCCCGGTATGAGAACGTGCAATCCTTAGGGGACAGCGCCGTCAATCTCAGAATCGCCATCTATGTGCAGTCCGACCTCCGCTATGTTGCGCTGCGCGCTCTGAACAGGGAGGTCAAGCTGATGTTTGATCGCCGGGGCATTGAGATTCCCTTCAACCAGATCGTGGTACATCACGAGCAGGAGACCGCCGGAAACAACGAAACGCCGATTATTTGATATGAAGGAGAGACTTTGTCTCCCCATCATATAGATTCCCTCAGAACGTATACACAAAACAAACCGAAAACCAGAAAGGAAATGCACATGAAAAAAATCATTGCCATGGCCCTCGCCCTTGTGATGGTGCTCTCTCTTAGCGTCAGCGCATGGGCCGACAATGTCGATACCGACGATCTTGTCAAGCAGCTTACCCTCATCAAAAACAGCTTCAGCCTCCTCAGACAGTCCGACAATCCCACCGTCTGGTATTATGCCGTAACGGATCTGGATCACAACGGAAGGATTGAGCTGCTGGCCGCCACCACCACGGACGACGGCGAAAACGACGCCAAGCTCAAGGCCTGGGAGGTCAGCGAGGACCGCAACACCCTCTCATCCCTCAAGCTCGCTTTCGACCTGGATGAGGACGGAACCCTGACGGAGAACGACGAATTCTTCAACCTCATGACCGACAGCGCCGACACCTATTACGACACGGCAACCCACGCCACCTACTATGTCTTCACCAACTTTGCCGACATCTGCGAGGAGCTCACCGGCGAGGAAGCCGCTGCGGCGGGCGGGACCCACTCGGATATGGCGATCACCTTTACCTGCGGCATTTCCAAGTATAACGACACGATCAACGCCGGCACCCTCGGCATGAAGGTCGTGGAGACCATCGACAACGGCACGCCTCAGGTGACCAGCGTCGATAAGAACAAGAACCCCTCAGCCGCTTTGTGAACAGCTATGCCGTCTTCCTCAACTATGTGGACGCTCCGGAGGAGACGCCCGTCCAGGCGCCGGTTGTCACTGGCCCTGCCGTGTACGTCACCAAGAACCCCTCCAATGAAAACCGCACCGTGGGCGGCACCGCCATCTTCATCGCCTATGCCGCCAACGCCTCCACCGTCAGTTGGAGCTTTGTCGATCCCTACGGCAACGTGAAGACCCCCGCGGAGTTTGTCAGCGCCTGCGGCGGCACCTACAGCGGCGAGAACAGCACGACGTTCAACGTCTACAACGTCAACACGGGCATGAACGGCTGGGGCGCCTTCGCCACCTTCTACGGCAACAACCAGAGCGCGCGCACCACGACCGCCTACATCTACGTCAGCGGCGGCGTCCAGAGCACGCCCAGGCAGCAGCAGACCTATACGAACTACAACAACTATAACTATAATTACGGTCTGACCGATGAGGAGCAGCTCGCCCTCGGCCTGCTGGTCCTGGCGGCCGCGGAAGAGGAATACTACGGCTACAACGACTGGGGTTACGACGATTGGGATTACTCCTACTACGTTGAGCCCGACTACAGCGATTACTGGGGCGGCGGCTACGACGACTGGGGCTACGACGACTGGGGCGGCTGGGACGACTGGGGCTGATAAGCTCCTCTCTCGACGACTGCCACAGCATCGCATAAAAAGAGCGCAAGGCGCTGTTCTCTATGACAGCGCCCTTGCACGCTGCATTCCGCTGCGCAAGCGCAGATCAATAGTTACAGAGCATGGAGGAAAACATGAAGATCACAAGCTTTAACCCGAAAATCATCACACAGGATGCGGACGCCGCCGTGAGGCTTTTTGAAGCGCTCGGCTTTGAGAAGCGCCATGAAATCAGTGTGGTCGATGACCAAAAAATCAAGAATTACCGGATGAAGGATGCAAACGGCAACCATGTGGACGTTTCCGGAGTCGAAAGCCTTCCACGGGATATCACGACCATCAGAATCAATGTTGACAATTTTGATGAGACGTATGAGATGCTGACAGCTCTGAACCTGAAACCAGTGAGAGATATTGTTGAGACGGAATCCAACAAGACCGTGATGATGGCGGCGCCTTCCGGGTTCCTGATCGATCTCTGCCATCATAAGAAAAGGTGAAAATTGATCTCAGGAGGAATACAAAATGAAAATCACAACGTTTAACCCGATGATCGTCACCAAAGACGCGCAGTCCGTGATCGCACTCTTCGAAGCGCTGGGCTTTGAGCGCCGCCATATGAAGACCGGCATCAACAATGAGGACATCAGCAGCGTCCGGATGAGATACACCAACGAGGACGGCAAGGTCTTCCATGTCGACGTCGCCTCCGCGCCCGTCCCGAAGGACATCACCACCATCCGCATGAACATCGACAACTTTGACGAGGCCTATGCCATGCTGGAAGAGAAGGGCTTCACGAACACCCAGGGCGAGCGGATCACCGAAACCGCCTCCTCGCGCTCGACCATGATGCTCTCCCCGTCCGGCTTCCCGATCAACATAACCCAGCACATCAAGGACCACGACTGACAGGCGGGGAAAACGCAGTACCTCCATTCTCATGCGTATGAGGATGGAGGATATGAAAAGCGTTTTCTGTCTTTTCAGCAAAAAGCGACAAAGGAGGGCTGACTTCTGAAGCTTTTGCTCAGGCGCAGCATGTGTACCAGGACGCTGCTGGTGCTGGTGCTTGCGGTATTTTTCCTGTGTCT
>CADAPH010000154.1 GCA_902789745.1 Oscillospiraceae bacterium
ATGGAAGGTGTTGAAAAGTATTTTTCCAAAAAACTCCGCAAAAGGAAGACGCTTTCAGAGGCGGATTTACCTCTGAAAGCGTCTGTTTTGACCGTCTAGACGATTCGTTTGTGCAAATTTCTAGTGTATTTCAATTTGCGACAAACCCTTTTGTGATAAGTCTGCGGCAGAAATCAGCTCTGCAGGCACTTCACAGTCCACAGCCTGTTGTAGCCGTCCTTGTTGCTGACGAAGCCCTCGACATACTTGGTGCAGGCCTCGACCGTAAGCGGATGGCAAATGTACAGCTGCGTGCAGTTTTCATAGATGATCTGGTTGAGCTCGGAGTAGACCTCCTTACGCGCCTCGGGATCGCTCAGACTGCGGCCCTTCTCGATCAGTTCGTCCGCCTTGGGATTGCCGAAGAAGGAGCGGTTGCCGGGCTTGCCCTTCTGCGTGGAGTGGTAGCACGGATAATAGGTGTAGTCGGCGTCACCGGTGGAAGTGATCCATGCGGAGAAACCCATGTCATGCTCATGTTCGTTCAGCGCCTGAATGTAAGTCGCCTGCTCATAGGTGCGGATCTCGACGTTGATGTTGAGTTCCTTGAGCATCTGCTGGACAACCTGACAGATCTCGAGACGCTGCTGGGACTGGTTGGTAACCATGATGAGGTCGCAGCCGTTGGGATAGGAGGACTCTGCCATGAGCTGCTTTGCCTTCTCCAGATCGTAGTCATAAGTCGGGGTCGGTGTGTAGCAGGCAACAATCGGCGCGATCATGCTGTCAGCAAGAGTAGCGCTGCCTTGAAGGATGGTATCGATGATCTTCTGGCGGTCAATAGCGTAGCAGATGGCTTGACGAACCTTCAGATCATAGGTGGGGCGATCCTCATCGATCAGATTGAAGAAGTAGTTGAAGCAGGTCATGGACGGCCGTGTATACAGTAGGCAATGTCGACCTCACCCATTTCCAAAGCAATAACGCGCTGGGCGGCCTCAGGGATGACCTTCATAACGAGGTTCTTGGTCGCGGGTTTGCCCATGAAGTACTCATCAAACGCCTCAAGCTTGACAGAGTCGGACGGGTTCCATTTGACCATCTTGTACGGACCGGAGCCGATAGGATGCTGAGAGAAGTATTCATCGCCGTTGGCCTCGATGTAGGCCTTTGGCACGATGGCGGAGAATGGCATCGAAAGGTTATTCAGGATCGGAGCGTAGGGCGCTGTGCAGTGGACTACAATTGTGTTGTCACCAGTGATCTCCACACTTTCGATAAAGCTGACGATGTAGTTGACATAGTTAGAGGCGATCGCACGATCAAGTGACCACTTGACATCCTCAACGGTCAAGTCGCTTCCATCGTGGAACTTGACGCCCTGGCGGATGGTAAACTCCCAATCCGTGTCGTTGAGCTGCTGATAGCTCTCAGCAAGAAGCGGCTGGGGGTCGCCGTCACCGATGACTTCCATCAGCGTGCTGAAAATGTTGCACGTGACCGTAACGGCGGCAGTTTCCTTGCCGACGTGCGGGTCCATTGAGGTCACGTCTGCGCTCTGCGCCCAAACAACGGTGTCCTTGTAGTTGCCGTTGGCATCTGCCTGCTGTGGATCCTGAGCGGCGGCATCGGCGCTGTTATCCTGGCTGCTGTCGGTTGACTTGCTGCAACTGGTCAGCACCAGACAAAGCAGCGTACAGGCGGCGAGAAGAAGTGCGAGAAGTCGATGTTTCATGATGTTCCTCCTTATATTTGCGCTCTTTTCTTGGCGTTTACGCCATTGCGTCCTTGAATTGCGCGGCCTTGATGCAGGCTACGCTGTGACCTGGCTCAACCTCGCACAGCGGGATGTCGCCCGCAGTGCACTCCGGTGTGGCATATGGGCAACGCTTTGCAAATCGACAGCCAGGCTTGGGGTTGATTGGGGATGAAAGCTCGTCCTTGAGCGGGATCTTGTTCATTTTGACCCTCGGATCCGGGATCGGAATGGCGGACAGCAGCGCCTTTGTGTAGGGATGTACCGGCGCACGGAAGAGCTGCTTTGCATCGCAGATCTCTACGACCTGCCCCAGATACATGACCATGATCTGGTTGGAAAGATGCTTGACAACGCTCAAATCGTGGGTAATAAACAGATAGGTAAGTCCCATTTCCTCCTGAATATCCTGCATCAGGTTTAAAATCTGCGCCTGAATAGAGACATCCAGCGCGGAGACCGGCTCATCACAGACAATGAACTTCGGCTCGAGTGCAAGCGCACGACCGATGCCGATTCTCTGCCGGCGGCCGCCGTCAAGCTCATGCGGATAGGCATTCACAAGACGCTGGGCAAGACCGACGCGGTCCATGACCTGACGTACGTGGCGGTTAAGTGCCTCTTTGTCGCCGGGCTTATACTTGCCCTGAATCAGAAGCGGCTCCGCGATGGTCTGGCTGACGGTCATTCGGGGGTTGATGGATGCAAACGGGTCCTGGAAGATGATCTGCATGTCCTCACGCAGCTTCTTCATCTCTTGCTTGCTGCATGCGGTGACGTCCTTGCCATCAAAAATAACCTTGCCGTCGGTCGGCTCATGCAGGCGAAGGATGGTACGTCCCAGCGTGGATTTGCCGCAGCCAGATTCGCCAACAACGCCAAGCGTTTCACCCTTTGCGAGGGTAAAGTTAACGTCATCTACGGCATGGAGCTGACCGGAAGCAGTCTGAAAATACTTTTTCAGGTGTTCAACACTCAGAATGGTTTGCTTCGATGCGCTCATTTCTGCTCACCTCCTGCGTTGGTATTTTCGGCACGGAAGCAGCGGACCAGATGCCCGTTTCCAACGTCTATCATTTCCGGGTGCTCCTCGCGGCAGCGGTCGGTCGCGTGCTGACAGCGCGTGCAGAATTTGCAACCCGTCGGCAGATTGGTGGGATCCGGCATCAGACCTTCGATCGGCACAAGGCGGTTCACGTCCTCATTCAGCTTGGGAATGGAGTTGAACAAGCCCTGTGTATAGGGGTGCATGCGGTTTTCAAAGATTGTAAATACGTCTGCGTATTCCACGACCTCGCCGCCGTAGATGATTGCAACCTGTTCACAGGTCTGCGCTACGATGCCAAGATCGTGCGTGATGAGGATCATCGACATGTCAAGCTTTTTACGAAGCGCCTGGATTGTGTCAAGCACCTGCACCTGAATGGTGACGTCCAGCGCCGTGGTCGGTTCGTCTGCCAGCAGAATTTTCGGGTTGAGAACCAGCGCGATGGCGATGATGACGCGCTGCTTCATGCCGCCGGAGAACTGGTGCGGATAATCGCTCGCACGCTCGCGGCTGATGCCGACAGTCTCCAGCATTTCCAGCGCCTTTTCCCATGCCTGCTTCTTGCCGATTTTCTCATGCGCCATGACAGCCTCGGCAATCTGGTCGCCAACTGTCGTGACGGGGTTGAGGCTGGTCATGGGATCCTGAAAGATCATGGAGATCTCTTTGCCGCGGATGGATTGACGATGCTTTTCCTTCATCGTCAGAAGGTCTTCCCCGCGATAGAGAATCTTACCACTGACAATCTTTCCCGGTGGGCACTGGATCAATCCCATGATGCTGCGCGCCAGCGTTGTTTTGCCCGCGCCGGTCTCGCCGACGAGACCCAGTGTTTCGCCCTCGCGAAGCGTCAAGGACAGACCATTGAGCGCGTGGACGCATCCGCTGTCGGTGTCATACTGAATGACAAGGTCTTCTATTTTCAGAATGTCGCTCATAGCAGGCCTCCTAGTTCTTCATACGCGGATCAAGCGCATCACGCAGACCGTCGCCGATGATGTTCAGGATCAGAATGGTAATCATGATTGCGGCACCGGGCATAACGGTAATGTGCCATGCGTCACGGATGTAAGAACGGGCGTTGGAAAGCATTGCACCCCATTCTGGCATCGGAGCCTGGATGCCCATGCCGATGAAGGAGAGACCGGCAATGGAAAGAATCGCGCTTGCCATGCCCATCGTGACCTGAACGATCATGGGGGACAGGGCGTTGGGAACGATGTAGCGGAAAATAATGCGTGCATCGCTCGCGCCAGCCGAACGTGCGGCCTCAATGAACTCCTGATCCTTGATCGTCAATACCTGTGCGCGAATGACGCGCGCGAAGGTCGGCGTCTGGGAGATGGCAATGGCAAGAACAACATTGACGAGACTGGGACCCATTGCCGCAACGATCGCAACAGCCAGCAGCGTTGTCGGAATTGCGAGGAATACGTCCATGATGCGCATGAGGATCGTGTCCATCATGTTGTAGTAGCCTGCGACTGCGCCGATGATGCCGCCGAGCACCGACGCGCCGAGCACGGCAAATGCACCCATAAACAACGAGTACCGCGTGCCCCAGATGATGCGAAGCAGGATGTCGCGGCCAAACTCATCCATACCGAGGACGTGCTCCTTCGAGGGCGGCTGCAAGCGCTGCAGTAGATCCTGAGAAATGACGTACTTGTCGTAAAATGAGTTATTCGTGACAAGGTCGATGATGATCGTGGTGATCGCCATCAGCGCCAGAAAAATGAAAATAGCGAGTGCGCCAAGCGCGAGCTTGTTCTTCTTGAAGCGATACCATGCTTCTGCACCGAGCGTACGGCTCTGATAAGGCATGTTCTGTGCTTTTTTCATAGTCATGCCTCCTGCTTCTTTGCACGCAGGGCGGACTTTTTACCGTGCTTTTTGTACTGCGACTTGATGCGCGGGTCAACAAATGCGTAGAGAATGTCAACGAGCAGATTGACAACCGAGAAACTGACCGACATCAAAATGACGGAGCCGAGTACGGCTGGCGTGTCCTTCGTCTTGATTGCATCAAGCATATAACGTCCGACGCCGGGCCAGGAAAATACGGTTTCCGTCAGCATGGAGCCGCCGAGCAAATGACCGAACTGCAGCCCCGCGCTGGTGATGATGGGAATGAGCGCATTTTTCAGCATATGCCCCGTCGTGACCTGCGATTCGGAGATGCCTTTTGCACGGGCAGTAGAGACATAGTCCTGACGCATGGTCTCCAACACGCTCGAGCGCGTCATACGCATGATGGTCGCCATGATACCGGTGCCCAGTGTCACCGCAGGGAGGATCAGGCTTTTAAGCATCGGACCGGTGCCCTCGCTCATACCCTGTGACGGCAGCCAGCGCAGCTTCAGCGCGAACAGGATAACCAGCAGCAGGCCAAGCCAGAAGTTCGGCATCGACACCGAAATCAGTCCGCCGACTGACGCGACGTTATCCAACAGGGTATATTGCTTTTTCGCTGACAATATACCCAGTGGTATGCCGAAAAGCAACGCGATGAGCATACTGCTCAAAGCCAGAAGGATCGTGTTGGGGAAGCGCGAGAGGATCTGGTCAGAGACGCTTAGCTTTGTCTTGTAGGACTTGCCGAAGTCTCCATGCAGCAGATCCCAGATATAATTGACATACCGCTCAAGGAACGGCTTATCCAGACCAAGCTCTGAGCGCATGGCCTCGGCTGCCTCTTCCGTTGCATTGTCGCCAAGTACGACCAAAACCGGGTCGCAATCGCTTGAGAATCAATCGAAACATAGTTTACCCCCTACTCTTTGCCTGCCAGGCAGCAGACTTATTCAAATGTACCCTTGACAAGCACCTGCTTGTCCTGCATCATGATGCGGCCCTTTGCCAGCATGGTGTCGATCTCATAGCCCTCGTCCAGAAGGACCAGATCAGCATCACTGCCCTCGGCGATGCAGCCCTTGCGCGGATAAAGCTCCAGCGCGCGGGCGACGTTTGAGGTAATGAAGGGCAGTGCCTTTTCCAGAGCAACGCCCTGCTGGGTCACCATTTCGTAGACCACGCGGTAGAGGTTGGCCATGTCGCCGACGCCCATACCGACAATGTGTTCATGCTTTTCGTCCCATTTCGGCATACTTCCGTTGGAGTCGGAGCTGATGGTCAATAATTCGGGAACAGCTGTTTCCATCAGACCGGGGAAAAACTCCGAAACGCCAGCCTTCGCGGTGATGTCTGCGTAACCGCCCATGTGCGTAAACTGCGAAGCCTCCTCCAGCCGGCGGCCGAGATGTGTCGGGCGGAAATGGGAGATGGGAATATCTGTCGTGCGGACGATGTCCATGATCGGCTCAATCCCTTCAGGCGAGGCGCCGACATGCACGTGCAGTTCACCGACCTTGCCGGAGACGAGCGACGCCATACGAATGTCGGAAACCAGACGGATCAGCTCATCGCGGGTGGGATGGCTGCATCTGTGATCAGCAATGGCGAGCTTACAGCCAATGATCTCGGAGATGTAGAGAATATCGTTTGCCACAGAGCCTGTGATGGTTCTGGGCGGATATGCGTAAGAATTCGTCAGGCAGTACGCCGTGATACCCTCGTTGTTGAGCGCCTTGGTTTTTGCCAGCAGCAACTCAGGGCTCTTGGTGTAGCCGTCGGTGCCAAGCAGACCGACGAGCGTCGTCACGCCGGAGGTAACGGCCTTGGAAAGCTGGAATTCCGGCGTCCGGGTGTCGAAGCCGCCCTCGCCGCCGCCGCCGACGATGTGAACGTGCTGGTCGATGAAGCCGGGAACAAGCATCTTGCCCGCCGCGTCGATCACGGTCAGATCGTCGCGCCACGGCTCGATGCAGTCCGCGATCTCAAGAATCTTGTCATAGGCCAGCAGAACGTCCTTTTTGCCAAGCGCCTTCGGCGCAAATACCTGTGCATTTTTGATCAGAATCATTGAAAACTTCCTCCTGTGTTCATTTTAACGTTTGACGCTGGATGTCAGTGCGAACAAACTGTTGATCCTTCTGCGGAATGCCGAGCTTTTCCTCGAGTCGCTCAAGCCGTTCCTGTGCGGTCAAAAAGCGCTCGCGGTCGCTGAGCAGAAGCCCGGAAGTGAGCATCTCGATCATCGCAATCATCGAGGAGACAGAGTTAAAAAACACATCGTGTTCTGTGTTGCAGGTCAGAGACATTTCACACGCCTGCGCCACCGGGGAGGTCAAGCTGTCTGTGATGGAGATGCTTGTGATCTCGGCCTCCCGAAGATGCTGTGCCAGTTGAATGGTCAGCTCCGCGTATACGGGGATACTGATGAGGACAAAGACATCCTCCTTTGTGGCGTGCAGGAGCTGATCACAGGTCTGCTTTTTATCCGAGGTATCAACCAGATGAGCCTCACGACCGATACGCTTAAGATGATAGAGAAAAAAATCTGCTACGATCCGCGTGAGATGATGTCCCGCGACAAAAATGCGCCGCGCATGGTTCAGCCGGTAAATGATCTGCATGAAGCTTTCCATGTCCAGATACTGGAATGTCATATCGAGCCCGCGCTTTTCGCCGTCGATGATCTTACGGCAAGTGTCGATTGCATCGGTCGAGCGCGCGAGCGACATTCGAACCTTTTCGTTCGGACTCAGACGCATGCGCACATACTCCTGAAGCTGGCGACGGAAAGCCAGAAAACCCTGACAGCCCATATTGCTGCAAAATTTCAGAACGGTCGCATCTGTTGTGTGCGTTGTCTGTGCAAACTCGCGCAGCTTCTGAAAGCTTGCCGCATCAGGATGCTCCAGGCAGTAGTCTGCGATCCGTTTTTGAACGGAGCTGATTTCCGAATATCTGGCGCGGATCGTTTCCATAATATCCATGCAGTCTCCCCTTTACAGTTCCGTCATTCGTGGCGTCTCGGACAAAAATTCCGACGGCAGGCCGAACGCTTCAAAGTAGCGGCACATTTGCATTGGTGCAAATTTTTCTGTGGAATAATGCGTACCGCCGAGAAGATTGACGGCGTTTGCTTTGGCGGCCTTGTGAATGGCGCCCACCCAAAGCACCTCCGGATTCGTCACACCGGTTATAAAGGTGTTGACACCCCAGTCGCGGAGCTGCTCGTAAATCTGCGTGTTTTTTGCACCGCCTGCCATAATGGCAAAGCGCCCGCGCGAAAGCGCAACCTCCCCATAGCGATAGAGCTTGACAGCGTGCCCGACGACGCGTTCCATCGCCTGCGCAAGCTCTGTCGCCGTTGAAAACGGCGAGGTACAGACAACGCCCATGCGCACCAGATTTTGCTCAAAGAAGGAATCATACGGCTCAGCGCCAAGCGCCCTCGCAAGGTTCACGCCGGGAGAAAACGGACTGTTACGGTCAAGCGGAATGTGATAGGTAAACAACGAGATGTGCCGCTCCTTCAGAAAATCAAGCCATTTTTGCGGGATCTGCGGTGGTGGATCCGCCGTGTTCATCCGCTGCGGCTTCGGATGATGCGTAAAGAGCATACATGTGTTGGCATCCAGACGTTCCAACTGCTCAAAAACCTCCGGACTTGCAAAGGTCGCGGTATATACGCGTGTAATTTCCTCGGTGTTATCCTCCTGAAGTCCGATCACCGGAAAGACCTCTGTGCAGGTCTGTGGCTGGAAGGTCCACTCCAGCCAACGGTAGAGTGTAGATGATTTCATCGCACGTCCCTCACTCTGCATCCAGCGGAATCTTTTCAAAGGCGCGCATATAATCAACGAGGAAGTCCGCCGTTGTATTCAGCATCTCTGTGCCCCATTCCACCGTAGCTGTGGATGGATGGTCGGAACCATACCAGCCGTTATCGGTGATCTTGCGGTTGGTGCGTGGCAGCGGCAGGGAAATGCCGCGGAATTCGACTCTGCGCAAACCGCAGGCGTGCAGCTCGTCGGTCGGATCCTTCGGCGCGTTGTCGCAGATCAGATCCTTGCGCACAAGCTTCGGGTCGATCGCCAACATCGCAGCCGTTTCCTCGCCAGCACCGTGTCCGCCCTTCCACGCAGGGTTGAGATCGCCAGCGACGGTCCACCAGTTGAACACCGTGCCGACAGCGTTTTTGCGGTCAAGATATCCGCATACCTTTTCCAAAGCATGCGTGTTGCCACCGTGACCGTTCAGAATGACAAAATAGCGGCAGCCCCACCGATACAGGCAGTCACAAATGCGCCGCATAACAGCCTCCAGCAGATCGGAACCAATGCTGACTGCACCGGGCCAGTCCAGATGCCAGTCACAATCGCCATAAGGGAGGGTCGGCAGGATCAGAACGTCGGACTTCTGCTCTACCAACTCAAGGAGCTTCATCGGGATCAGCGTGTCGGTTCCGAGCGCATTGTGCAAACCGTGACACTCAATGCTGCCCACGCTGAGCAGCGCGATTTTATGATCTTTGAAATAGGCCTCTACTTCCGGGGAATTCATTCGTTCCAGACGCATAATCTTTCCTCCAGTTGTTTATTTGAAACTTAAAGCGTTTGCTATAGTTCTATACATAAAATATAGCAACTATTGTATGCCATGTCAATATTTTTTTTCGTTTTTCACAGTCTTTGAGTGAATATACAAAAATAGATTGCCGAATTTGTAAAAAACGACAATTTGCAAAGACAGGTGGATAAGAGTCCCAAAACGCCCCATTGACTCAAGCAAGGAAAACAGCACAACGGCGGTGCTCCGGCTGATTGGCTTCAACGGAAGCGAGATTGGCGTAACGAACATCAAATAGCTCAAGATGCATGATAATTCCACCTTCACCTACTTGGAACATGAAATGAGCATTTCTCAAACCGCGTCCGCATCATATATCCAACGAAGCGGTCCGGCATAACGTCTGAATAGGAAAGCGCAAATTAGTAAGAAAGGAGAAGCTGTTTTCCTGGCTGGAAGCTCAAGAATGCAGCGCACCGGAGCAATGCCTGATTCCGTCAAGAGAAGAATTGTCTCGGAGAAAGAACTTCCGAACCTGATTGGTGAAACCTTACTGGTAGACCTGCTGGGATTGTCTCGAACCTATATTTACTATCTTCTTCGGCAGGAAAGATTCAAGACGATTACAAAGGGTTCCCGGATCTATGTTCGGAAAAAGGAACTATTATCATGGCTTGAATCATTAGAAGGAGGTCAGCATGGCAAAGCTTAAAAAGAGAGAAGACGGACGCTACCAGAAGAGCATTATTGTCGGGAAAAAGCCTACTATGTTCTTTATGTTGTTCCTTTGTTATAACACCCTGTTCAAATTGTGCTTGCGCCCCTCTAAGTATGCCTACCTTATTATTCTCTATTTCTTTAGCATGTCCATCATTTTTAATTATAACAGCATAATGCGCAAATTCTTTTTCCGAGCCGGTATCCTGCACATGGTTAAGCAGGCGAATTATCTCCTGAGGTCCGGTGAAAGTCTCTTTCCAGGACACAGAAGTGTATTCTGCATTCTCTGCCAGGATCTTTTTCAAGTGCTCCCCCCTGGCTTTCTTTTCAATAACAAATCGAAGGGCGGCGAGGTCATGATCAAAGTCTTTCACGATACCTTTATCATGTTCATATACCGTATGAGTATTTCAGCTGGCATTCCTATGATTGAGAATATGCGTTTTCAATGGGGTTGGATTTCTTCATATGTTGACTGGATTTGAAGAAAAAGAAAAGCCTGAAAACGCTTTGTTTTCAGGCTTTTTGGCGTCCC
>CADAPH010000155.1 GCA_902789745.1 Oscillospiraceae bacterium
CGTCATCACCGTCAACGGCCGTGATATCGACGATTACTTCGGTCTCGAGACCCTGAAGCTCATCGTCCGTCAGCCCCTGGTGGCCACCTCCACCCTGGGTAAGGTCGACATCGAAGCCACCGTCAAGGGCGGCGGCGTCTCCGGCCAGGCCGGCGCCATCCGCCACGGCATCGCCCGCGCCCTGCTGCTGGTGGACGAGAGCTACCGCGCCATCCTGAAGAGCGCCGGTCTGCTGACCCGCGATCCTCGCATGAAAGAGCGTAAGAAGTACGGTCTCAAGGCCGCCCGCCGCGCTCCTCAGTTCAGCAAGCGCTAAACTGCAAAGCATCAACGAACGTCTCTTCGGAGGCGTTCGTTTTTTATGCCGATTCTCCCGCTGTTGACAAAAAGCACTGGGGAAGGTATATTATAACAGCCGTTACATAACGACAATTATAAACAAAGGAGGCTTGCGTATGCCGCCCAAAACAAGAGTCACGGCGGAGATGATCGTCGACGCCGCGGTGGAGGTAGTCCGTCAAAGCGGCTTCGAGCGTATTAACGCCCGGGCGGTTTCCGTGCAGCTGCACTGCTCCACCCAGCCGGTGATGTATCATTTTTCGACTATCGACAGCCTGAAGCGAGCCGCCTACAGGAAGGCGGATCATCTGCACGCGGAATACTTGATGAACACGCCGCCCGGACAGGATCCGATCCTTGGGATCGGCCTGAACTATGTCCGTTTCGCCATGGAAGAGCCGCAGCTGTTCCGCTTCCTGTTTCAGTCCGGATACGCGGAGGAGAGGAGCCTCCTGGAAATGGTGGATTCCGAAGAGCTGGCCCCGGTGCTGGAAGCCATGCGGGAAGGAGCGGGGCTGAGTCTGCGGAAGACCAGAAATGTATTCATCACAGTGGCCTTGTTTGCCCATGGATATGCAAGCATCATCGCCAACAATCATCTGGAATATGACGAAAAGCTCATCGCGGAACACCTGGAGCGCGCCTGGAACGGCGCGGTGCTCGCGGCGCCGTCTTCCGCGGATGACTGACAAAGAAAGAAGAAGGAGACAGGTCTATGTTTGAATCCATGAAGAAAGACAAAGTCAAGAGCATCACCCTCATCGGCATGGCTGTCATGATCATTGCGGTCGCGGTCAAGGCGGCCACGGCCTCTATGATCGCCGCCGCGGCGATCCATATCGCGGGTCTGGCGTGCTTCTTCCTCGTCGAGGGCATCGAAAAGACGCCCGATTCCGAATCCGGGCTGAGCTTCAAGCGCTTCTTCCCGGATCTGAAAAAGCCGGGCGTGCTTCCCCTGATCCTTTTCATGATTGTATTGTCCCCGGCCGAGATGCTTCTGAGCAAGGCGGTGTTCGGCAGCGCCTATGTAGAGCATGTGCTGGGGCGGATCGATGTGCCGGGCCTGGATCAGCTTCCTCTGCTGCTGTTCAGCCAGATCGTTTCCGTACTCGGAGAAGAGATCGAATACCGCGCGTTCTTTGTGGGCAAGGGCATGAAGCGCTTTTCGTTCTGGCCGGTGGCTGTGGCCGGCGCCGTGCTCTTTTCCGCAGCGCACTATGCCGCAGGACCGGCGGGGATCGTTGCGTGGGACCTGGGCGCTATTTTCATTGACGCGATTCTTTTTGCGATCCTGTACCGCAGGACCGGAAACTGCCTGATCAGCTTTGTCCCGCATTTCCTCAGTAATATGATCGGATTCTTCCTTGTGCCGATCCTGTTCGGATAAAAAGGCTTGCAGAGCAAGAACCGCTCTCAAGGCCGCCCGCCACGTTCCTCAGTTCAGCAAGCGCTAAACTGCAAAGCCCCAACGAACGTCTCTTCGGAGGCGTTCGTTTTTTTGCGGCGGGCGGCTTTTTGGCATCTTTTGCGGTTGCCGTGCAAGCGGCGAGCAAAAGGCCATTTCAATCGCGCCCGCGAAGCGGCCCGGAGGGACGCATCGCCCGCCGCGCTCCTCAGTTCTCGAAGCGCTGATTGAGATTTCAAAATGCACCAAAACTCCGAAAGCCTGTCGGTTTTCGGGGTTTTTCTTTATGTCCCGGCCACGCTATTATTTCACCGGATGATCCTCTGCCCCGGGCCTTGACGGGATATGCAATGTCACCCGCAGAATTCAATCAATAGTTTCATGAAAGCAAATACAGCTCCATTGTATTCAACCAATCGTTTTGTTATAATTCTATCAGTAATTGAATTTGGGGGGGCATGCAAAATGGAGCTTGGGACTACCATCGCCAAACTGCGGCGGGAGCGGGGGCTGACGCAGGAGCAGCTTGGCAAGGCGCTTTGCGTCTCGGGCCAGGCGGTCAGCAAATGGGAAAAGGGCGGCACCCCGGATGCTGAAATGCTGCCCGCCATCGCCGATCGTCTGGGTGTGACCATCGACACGCTCTTCGGGCGCGCAAACGAGCCGGCGGAGGATATGCCGGGTACGCTGCTGCGCTATCTTGGCGCGTTTCCAAAGGAAAAGCGCATGTTCGAGCTGTTTCGGCTGCTGTGCGCCACCATTCAGCGGCCGTATTATGTGGACGGTGAGATCCTCGGGAACTTGATGGACGCCCTGTTTCGCCTGCCGGTGAAAACCTGTTATTCCTCGGACATCGTGAACCACACGGACTCGACGCTCTGGCTTCGCGCCTGCACGGTGTTGGACGAGGGGATCCAGCTGGGCATTCCGGCCGAGGACTGCCCCATGTTTTTGCTGCTGCCGGAGCCGGAGGGCGGCTATGCGTCAAACTTTGCAGGAAACGAAGCGTATCGCAGCCTGTTTTCCGCCCTCGCGCTGCCGGGTTCGCTGGAGATCCTGCGCACGCTCTACGCGCAGAAATACAGCTACCGCTCCGCAAAAGCCATCGCAAAGGCCTCCGGGGTGCCGCTGGAGGACACGGAGCGGGCGCTTTCCGCGCTGATCACCTGCCACGTGATCAAGAAAACCGAGGTCGAGCTGGAGGATGCGCCGGTGCAGGTCTTCATGCTGGACAAGCAGGAATCTTTTGTCCCGTTTATGCTGCTCTCGCGCTGGTTGTGCGAAGGAGAGGACGCGTACTTCTGCAGCTGGTGTGACCGAAAAATACCGCTTTTGAGGGAGGGCACAGCAGATGAAAGCAAGTGACGCGAAACGCGCGCTGCGGCGTCCGTTTCTCAGGGAGCTGTTCCGCGACAACAAGTTTAACCTGGCCATGACTGTGATCGCCGCTGTTCTGGAGGCCCTGGCGGCGCTTGTGATCTCGTGGCTCATCAAGGAGGTCGCAGACCTGATCGCCGGCAGCAGCGCATACAGCTTCGGCACGCTCCTGATCATCGCGGGAGTCGGCTTCGCGCTGCTGGGGATCGCGTGGATCCTCGACCGGCAGTTCCTTTCCGCGTTTCGTGCAAAGGCGATCCTGCAGTATCGCGCCTACGCCTTTGAACGTTTGATGGAAAAAGGCATCCAGGCCTTTTCCGGCGAGAACACCTCGCTCTATATCTCTGCGCTTTCAAACGACGTGAACATCATTGAAACGGACTTTGTGGGAAAACTGCAGAACACGATCACCGTCGGCGTCTCCTTCGTCGGCGCGCTGGGTCTCATGCTCTGGTACAGCCCGCTTCTGACGCTGATCGCGATCGGCTTCTCCCTTTTGCCGATCCTGGTTTCCATCGCGCTGGGCAACAAGGCGGCTGCCGCGGAAAAGAAGGTTTCCGACAAAAAGGAAAGCTATACTGGCATGCTCAAGGACGCGCTTTCTGGTTTCTCGGTCATCAAGAGCTTTAAGGCGGAGAAGAGCCTTTCCCGCGTCCATGGCGAAAGCAACGAAGGCGTTGCAGATGCCTCAAAAAAACGCACGGTCGTCAACGTGACGGTGGCGTATGCCTCCGAAATCGCGGGCGCCATGCTGCAGTTCGGTGTATTCTTTGTGGCCGCGGCCCTGGCGCTGGCCGGAAAAGCGGGCATCACCACCGGTACTGCGCTGGTGTTCGTGCAGCTGCTCAACTATGTGCTGGCACCGATCCAGGCCTTCCCGGCCTTCTTCGCCGGCGCAAAGGCCTCCTTCGGTCTCATCGACAAGCTGGCCGGGGCGCTGAGCAAAAACATCCCCGACGAGGGCGAGCCCATCCCGCCGCGGCTCACCGAGGGGATCTCGGTCAGGGATCTTGCCTTTTCCTACGAAGAGGGAAAGCCGGTGCTGCAGGATGTTGACATGGAGCTGCGCGCCGGCGGCTGCTACGCGCTGGTGGGCGGCTCCGGCAGCGGCAAATCCACGATCCTGAATCTGCTGATGGCGTCCTCCAAAAGCTATCAGGGCGAGATCCTCTATGACGGGAAAGAACTCAAAACCGTTTCCGCCGGCTCGCTCTACGACCTTGTGTCCATCATCCAGCAGAATGTTTTCGTTTTTAACAGCACGATCCGCGACAACATCACCATGTTCTCCCAATTCCCGGAGGAAGAGGTCGACCGCGCGGTGCGCCTGTCCGGGCTGAAAAAGCTCATCGACGAGAAGGGCGCGGACTACCTCTGCGGTGAGAACGGCGCCGGTCTCTCCGGCGGCGAGCGGCAGCGGATCTCCATTGCCCGGGCGCTGCTGCGCAAGACGCCGGTCCTCTTTGTGGACGAGGCCACGGCCTCTCTGGACGCCGAGACCTCTTTTGAGGTGCTGGACGCGATTTTGAAGCTGGACGGCTACACCCGCGTCATCGTCACCCACGACCTGGACGAGAATATCCTGCGCCGCTGCACGGGTCTGTTCGCACTGAAGGCAAGGTTTCGGAGCAGGGGACTTTCGGCGAGCTGATGGAGAAAAAGGGCTACTTCTATTCTCTCTACACGGTCTCCCAGGGAAAATAGGGCCGGATCCTCCGTTTGCCGCGTCTTTCCCGGCGCCGCTCCCTCATCGGGCAGAATCTTATCCAGGCGCGAAGCTGGATCGAAGACCTCGGAATCATAACGATTCCGGGGTCTTCCCATTCTGGCGCATGATGAATAAAATTGAATTTCTCCGGCGTTTATCGTATAATAAAACTTACTCGCAATGCGTTCGTGATCCGGAAAGCAGTTGCGGAAAAGGAAAAAATCATGGAAAATCGCAAAAGAGTTCTGACCGCCGTTCTTCTCGGTGTGATTATGCTGCTGGTGCTGGCCGCTGCCGTCGGCATCCCCCTCCTCGCCCGGCAGAGCGAGAAGGCCTCCACGCCCCTGACCCGGTACTGGGCGGCAGATTCCGCGCCCGCTCAGGAACTGCGGGCATTTGTCAGCAAGGTCACGGACCCCGCGGACAAGGAAAACTTCATCCCGGAGAAGGACAGGATCGCTGTCTTCGACATGGACGGCACCCTGACCTGCGAGACCTTCTACACCTATTATGACACGATGATGTTCATCGAGTACTGCCTCTACGATCACCCGGAGCGGGTGTCCGAGGAACTGAAGGAGGTCGCCGCCTCCATCGAACCGGGCTATACGGCCGATGAGAATCTGGCACGGAACTTTGCCAAGGCCTACGCGGGCATGACCACGGAGGAATTCTACCGGTACGCGGTGGACTTCGGCAAGAAGGAGACCGCCAGCTTCGAGAACATGCGCTATATCGACGGCTTTTATCTGCCCATGGTGGAGCTGGTGGAATACCTCTACGACAACGGCTTCCAGATCTATGTCATCAGCGGCACGGAGCGCACCACCACCCGGGCCATCGTGGCAAACTCCCCCATCCGGGACTATGTTGCCATGAACCACGTGATCGGCACGGATTTTGAGGTGAAGCAGCCCGGTCACGAGGAGGAGAGCTCCAACATGAACTTCAAGTATGAGGACGGGGACGAACTGGTGCTCACCGGCGGCTTCATCCAGAAGAACCTGAACGCCAACAAGTCCATTTACATCGAGCGGGAGATCGGCCAGCGGCCGGTGCTGGCCTTCGGCAACAGCGGCAGCGACACCAGCATGATGAACTACACCATCGACAG
>CADAPH010000156.1 GCA_902789745.1 Oscillospiraceae bacterium
CACTTTCTATGGGGTCTTTGTTCACAGTCTGATACCACTCTTATTTTGAAAGAGTGGTGCCAGTATTCCCGGCACGGAGATTTGATAAAAGCGAACGCGAATTCTCTTAGCCGTCAGATCTCTGTTTCTACGCTCCGGCAGGCAGAGCCGAGTGCTTTCAGGATGCATTAATATCCTTGACGCAGTGTATAGCGGATGCTATAATCAGACAAAAAGAGCAAGAAAGTAGTATTTTTTAAATGCAGCTTTGCTGTGATTCGACTCGCCTATGGAAGACAATGGAAATCGCACACAATCTGCATTTTTCAGCCAACAGATTTTCAAATTGAAAAACCGCCTCTGCTATATAAAGAGCTTTCAAGAACAGATGAAGAAAACGCTGGCCTCAAGATGATAAAATATACATGTTATGGGAGAAATATGTCTTAAAAACGCAGTGCTTCTGTGTGATGCCTGATCCGAACAAACAATAAAAGGTGATGACTGTGAAACAATCTATCGTATCCCTGCAGCATGTGGACAAGTGGTACGGGGAAAACCATGTGGTTAAGGATCTGAATCTGGAGATTTTGGAGGGTGAATTCCTGACGCTGCTTGGTCCCTCGGGGTGTGGAAAAACGACAACGCTTCGCATGATCGCGGGCTTCGAGGACGCCAGCTCCGGCACGATCACCGTACAGGGGGAGCGCATCGAGGACAAGGAACCGTACCAACGCGATGTCAATACCGTCTTCCAGAACTATTCGCTGTTCCCGCACATGACTGTCTTTGACAACGTGGCCTATGGGCCGTCGATCCGAAAGGTCCCCAAGGCGGAAATCAAGGAGCGAGTGACAGAGATGCTGCATCTGGTGCAAATGGATGGTTACGAAAAGCGCAAGCCTGATGCGTTGTCGGGCGGGCAGAAGCAGCGCGTCGCCATAGCACGGGCGCTGATCAACAACCCGCGCGTGCTGCTGCTGGATGAGCCGCTGGGTGCGCTGGACCTCAAGCTGCGCAAGCAGATGCAGATTGAGCTCAAGCGCCTGCAAAGAAAGCTCGGCATCACCTTCGTCTATGTCACACACGATCAGGAAGAGGCCATGACCATGTCTGACCGCATCGCCGTCATGCGCGGCGGCGTGATCCTGCAGATCGGCGCGCCCATGGAAATCTATGACAGTCCAAACTGTCGCTTTGTGGCGGATTTTATCGGAGAATCCAATATCATTGACGGAACTGTCCGCCGTGCGGACGGAAAGCGTCTCGAGGTCGAAACCGAGGACGGAATCGTGCTCACACAGGGGGAGGGTTTCCGGGAAGGTGAGAAGGTGTGCGTCACCATCCGGCCCGAGCACCTTTGCCTGAGCGAGACGCCGCGGGAGGGCTTCACGCTGCACGCCCGCATTAAGGATTTCATCTATCTGGGCACGGTCATCAAAACCAGCCTCGACCTGCCGCACGGACAGGAGCTGAAGCTGTCCCGCTTCGAAGCGGACCCCACTCTGCATGAAGGGGACGAGCGCTATATCTGGTGGGACACGGAGAAATCTGTTCTCATCCACATGGAGGGCGGTGCGATATGAGCGGCAACAGTACGGCCACTCGCAAACGGCACAGTCGTCTGCCGATGATCGCGCAGGCGGGACCCGTATCTGTATGGATGATCCTGTTCGTGACGATTCCCATGCTCTTTATCATCTTCATCAGCTTCATGACCCGCGGCACCTTCGGCGGTGTGGAATATGTCCCGACCCTCAAATCCTATGAGACGCTGGCGGATCTTGTCTACTTCAACGTCATCCTCAAGAGCCTGCGTGTGGCGCTGGTGACGACCGTCGTCTGCCTCCTGCTGGGTTACCCCTTTGCTTACTACATCGCCCGAAAGCCAGCGGATGTGGCCTCGCGCCTCATTATGCTGCTCATGATCCCGTTCTGGACGAACTCCCTCATGCGCCTGAATGCGTGGATGCTGCTGTTTCAGACGAACGGCCCGGTCAACAAGACGCTTCTGGCGCTGGGACTTGTACAGAAGCCGGTGACCTTCGTCTATACCGACGGACTTGTGCTTCTTGGCCTGATCACAAACTTTCTGCCGTTTGCGGTGCTGCCCATGTATTCCTCCATCGAAAAGCTGCAGACCGCGATGCTGGAGGCGTCGGCCGATCTCGGTGCACGCCCCTCGGTGACCTTCCTGCGCGTGACACTGCCGCTGACCTTCCCGGGCATTTTCTCGGCCATCATCCTGACCTTTATCCCCGCCCTCGGTACCTATACCATCACGGACATGCTCGGCGGCGGAAAGGTGCTCTACATCGGCAACATCATCAAAAACCAGTTCGGCACCATACGCAACTGGCCGCTGGGCGCGGCGCTGAGCGTTTTGCTGCTGCTGGTCACGGCGCTGCTGATCTTCCTCTATTCCCGCTTTGCGAAGATTGAGGACATGGAGGTTCTGTGAAATGAAGCAGAATGCAAATCGCAAGCTAAAACGTCAGCGACGCAGCCGCATACTCGGCGGCATCTATGCGGCGATCATTTACGCGCTGTTCTATATCCCGGTGCTGGTAATGATCCAGTTTTCTTTCAACGACGCCAAGCGTAATTACTCCTGGGAGGGCTTTACCACCATGTGGTACGGAAAGCTCTTCTCCTTCAGAAACCACGACCTGTGGGAGTCGCTGGTCTACTCGCTGGTCATCGCCGTCGTCGCCACGATCATCAGTGTGGTGATCGGCGTGCTCGGCGGCATAGGACTTAAAAAGTTCGAGTTTCACGGAAAAAAGTTTATAAACCTCATGCTCTATGTGCCGATCGTCGTGCCGGAGATCGTGCTGGCGGTCTCCATGCTCATCATTTTCATGTCTCTCGGCATCAAGCTCGGCATGGGCACGATCGTCATCGGACACTGTACCTTCTGCATCCCCTACGCCGTCGTCACGATCAAGGGGCGCATCAGCGGCGATAACGACACCCTGCAGGAGGCGTCCATGGATCTTGGGGCAAACCGGGTGCAGACCTTCTGGCGCGTGACGATCCCGAGCATCATGCCCGGCATCCTCTCGGCGGCGTTTCTGAGCTTTACCCTGTCCATCGATGACGTTATTATGTCCAACATGCTCGCAAGCGCCCGGCAGTCCACGCTCCCGGTGCTGATCCTCTCGGTCAACCGCACCGGCATCACCCCGGACATCAATGCCTTGACGACGATCATGGTCCTGATCATGGTCACGGGCATGCTGCTTTTGAGCATGCTCCAGCGCAGGCGCGCAAAAAAAGAAGCCGAAGAGATGGCCGAGACAGAAAAACGGATTTCCGCCATGCGCAATGGCTGAAAGGTAAAAGACACAGCGTACCCCAAACTGACTGAGGAGGAACAAACATGAAAAAAACACTGGCCCTCGTACTTACGCTCGTCATGCTCCTGTCACTGAGCCCTATGGCTTTCGCGGCACCGAAGAATGAGATCAACATCTTCATGTGGAGCGACTACATCTCGGATGAACTGATCGAAAACTTTGAAAAGGAGTTCGACGCACGCGTCAATCTCAGCTACATGAATGACAATGCCGACTCCATCACCAAGCTCACCGCAGGCGCCGGCAGCGAGTATGACCTCATCATGACCTGCGACGCGTACATGGAATCCCTGATCGCGGGCGGTTATCTGGAAGAGCTCGACCTGAGCAAGATCCCCAACTCCGCCAACATCAATAAGGCCTACTGGTCCGAGCAGAATCAGAAGTACTGCGTGCCCTATCTCATGAACTACATCTATGTAGTCTATGACACCGAGCGCTGCCCCATCGAGGTCACCTGCTACAACGACCTCATCAAGCCCGAAATGAAGGGCCAGATCGGTTCCGTTGACGGCGCGCGCAACCTCTTCCCTATCGCGCTCATTGCTCTGGGCTACGATCCCAACTCCCGCGATGAAAACGAGATCAAGGAAGCCTACGAGTGGCTCGTGAAGTATAACGAGAACGTGGTCGCCTACGGCTCAACCGAGACCAATATGGTTAGCGGCACCATTTCCTGCATGTTCACCTACGACGGCAACACCGCCGAGGCCATGGCGCAGCTCGGCGAGAACAATACCCTCACCGTCGCCCCCTTTACCTCTGACCCTGTGCAGCTCGGCTTTGACCTGTACGTCATCCCCAAGGGTGCGCAGCACCAGGATCTGGCCTACCAGTTCCTCAACTACATATGCGATCCCGAGGTCATGGCGGCAAACCTGGTGGAAAATCCCTATTCCTGCCCGAACGATGCAGCCGTCGCGGCCGCCTCTGAGGAATACCGCAACGGCCCGGCCTTCGACTTTGACTACAAGACCAATGTCTTCTTCCAGGAGGACGTGGGCGATGCCATCACGATCTACGACCAGTATTATCAGATGCTGAAGGTGGGCTGAGTTTTGCTGAAGTTCGACGAGCAAAAGCAGATCGACAGCGTGCGCGGGGCTCTGGCCCTGCGCACGTCCATCGAGAAGATCATCGACGAAGCCTGGGACGCGGGCGTTAAGAATCTCTGCTGGCTTGGCATCGGCGGCACCTGGGCCTCGGCCATGCAGGCAGTGTGCCACATGAAGGAGCGCAGCGCCATTGAGACCTTTGCCCTCAACGCCGCCGAGTATCTCACGACCGGCGACAGGCGCGTGGGAGAGGGGAGCTTTCTGATCTTCTCCTCAGTCACAGGCACCACGGCGGAGATCGTGGAGGCCGTCGCAAAGGCGAAGAGAGCCGACGCAAAGGTGCTCGCCTTTGTGGATACCGCGGGCACGCCCTTGACCGTGGCCGGGGACTGGTGCATCCAGTATCCGAAAAACGAGCAGCTCAAATTCTTCATGTGTGCCGACCGCTTCCTGTACCGCGAGGGCGTGATGCCGGAGTACGACGACATGTACGCGCAGTTTGACCGCTCTCTGCCCGAGGCGCTGGCTGAGGCTGAGAAAGCGGCGGATGCATTTGGCAAAGCCTATGCGGAAAA
>CADAPH010000157.1 GCA_902789745.1 Oscillospiraceae bacterium
GGTCGAGGTTGTCTTCTGCAACAACGACGCCATGGCTCTGGGCGCCGCCACCGCGATCACCGCGGCGGGCCGCACCGTGGGCAAGGACATCTACCTTGTGGGTGTTGACGCTCTCGACGAGTGCGTTGAGATGGTCAACGAGGGCACCATGACCGGCACCGTCCTGAACGACGCCAACGGTCAGTCCCACGCCGCTGTTGACGTCGCCGTCGCGACGCTCGCCGGTGAGCCCATCGACAACTACTACTGGGTCGACTACGTGAAGGTCACCAAGTAATTTGCTCCCCAGGGTCACACACAACCCCGTTTGAAACCTGAACGGGTGGGCCGAAAGGCTCACCCGTTTTTCTGAATGAATCACCTGAGAAATTGGAGGCTTGGCCTATGTCAGAATTCGTGCTGGAAATGCGCGACGTTTGCAAATCCTTCCCCGGCGTCAAGGCTCTCGATCACGCGCAGCTCAAGCTGCGTCCCGGTACGGTTCACGCCCTGATGGGCGAAAACGGCGCCGGTAAATCGACTTTGATGAAATGCATGTTCGGCATCTACAAGATGGACGAAGGCGAAATCCTGATCGACGGCGAAAAGACCGTCATCTCCGATCCGCTGGAGGCCTGGG
This sequence comes from Oscillospiraceae bacterium, assembly GCA_902789745.1. Taxonomy (GTDB): domain Bacteria; phylum Bacillota; class Clostridia; order Oscillospirales; family Oscillospiraceae; genus Limivicinus. Next base: position 620 of record CADAPH010000157.1, read on the forward strand.
ACAAGGGTATTTCCATGGTGCACCAGGAGCTCCAGCCCATCCCCGCGAGAACCATCGGCGAGAACATCTTTCTCGGCCGCTATCCGATGAAGAAATTCCTCGGCTTTATCCCCGTCGTGGATCACGACAAGATGTATGAGGACACCGCGAAGCTCCTCAAGCGCGTCCGCATGGACTTTGATCCGAGGCAGAAGCTCGGTACGCTGACCGTCTCCCAGATGCAGTCGGTGGAGATCGCCAAGGCGGTCGCCGGCAACTGCCGCGTCCTGATCCTGGACGAGCCCACCTCCTCCCTGACCCAGAACGAGGTCGAGGCGCTGTTCCGCATTGTGGAGGATCTCAAGAAGGAGGGCGTGGCCATCGTCTACATCTCCCACAAGATGGACGAGATCCTGCGCATCAGCGACGAGGTCACCATCATGCGCGACGGCCAGTATATCGGCACCTGGGAATCCAAGGGGCTGACCACCGACTTCATCATCACCAAGATGGTGGGCCGCGAGCTCACCAACCTCTATCCCAAGCGTTCCAACGTCCCCGGCGACGTCGTTTTCGAGGTGGAGGACTTTACCTCCATCAATCCCCGCAGCTTCCGCCACTGCAGCTTCAACCTCCGCAAGGGGGAGATCCTGGGCGTCGCGGGCCTGGTCGGCGCGCAGCGCACGGAGCTGATGGAGGGCCTGTTCGGCACCCGCTCCCACGTAAGCGGCACGATCCGCTACCAGGGCAAGGAGCTGAAGATCAGCCGTCCCAAGGACGCCATCGACCAGGGCGTCGCCATGCTGACCGAGGACCGGCGCGGCAGCGGCATCATGGGCGTCCTGTCGGTCGCGGACAATATCTCCGTCGCCTCTCTCAACAAGTACGTGGATTACGGCTTTGTGCTCAACACGAAGAAGATCGACGAGCTGGTTGAGGTCAACCGTCAGAAAATGAACATCAAGACGCCCTCCGGCAAGACGCTGATCCAGTCGCTGTCCGGCGGCAACCAGCAGAAGGTGCTGATCGGCCGCTGGCTTGCCAACGATCCGGAGGTGCTGATCCTGGACGAGCCGACCCGCGGCATCGACGTCGGCGCCAAGTACGAGATCTACTGCATCATTGCGGACCTTGCCAAGCAGGGAAAGAGCATCATCATGATCTCCTCCGAAATGGGCGAGCTGATCGGCATGTCCGACCGGATCATGGTCATGTGCGATGGCCGCATCACCGGCTTTATCGACGGCAAGGAGGCCAATCAGGAAAACATCATGGCGCTCGCCACGCAGTTTGAATAAGTCGTAATAATCGGAGGATTGGGATATGAACAACAACGAAAGCTTCGGCAAGAAATTTATAAAATACGTCAAGGCCAACCCGATCGTCGTCATGCTGGTCATCGTCGCGATCATCGTCGGCTTTACAAAGGACAACTTCTTCTCCTGGAAGAACTTCGGCAACCTCATGAGCAATACCGCCGTCCGCTTCCTGATCGCGCTCGGCGTCTCCGGCTGTCTGATCACCAAGGGCACCGACCTGTCCGCCGGCCGTCAGGCGGGCCTGGCCGCTTGTCTCGCCGGCATCCTGATCCAGCGCGCCGATTATTCCGGCAAGCTGTGGAAAGCGGTGCCCGAGCTGAACATGTTCGTCGTGCTGCTGATCGTCGTGGCCATCGGCGCGGCCCTCGGCCTTCTCAACGGCGCGATCATCACGCTGCTGAAGGTGCCGCCCTTCATCGCCACCCTGGGCACCCAGACCATCGTCTACGGCATCTGCCTCGTCGTCACCGACGCGCAGCCCATCGGCGGCTTCCAGAAGAGCTTTATCGACCTCATCAACGGCCGTATCGGCAACTCCAACGGCTTCCATCTGCCATACCTGCTGTTTGTGGCGGCGATCTTCGGACTTCTCTTCTGGTTCCTCTATAACAAGATGCGCCACGGCAAGTACATGTACGCCATCGGCGGCAACGAGGTCGCGGCGGAGGTCTCCGGCGTCAACACCACCAAGACCCTGATGCTCATCTACACCACCGCGGGCGTCATGTACGCCATCGCGGGCTGGCTGCTGGCGGGCAAGACCGGCGGCGCCTCCACCTCCATGGGCATGGGCTATGAGCTCGAAGCCATTGCGGCCTGCACCATCGGCGGCGTCTCCACCACCGGCGGTATCGGTACCGTCAGCGGCGTGCTTGTCGGCGTGCTGGTGTTCGAGCTGCTGAAGATCGTGCTCCAGTTCCTGGGCGTCAACCCGTACTACAACTACATCGTACAGGGCATCGTCATCGTCGTCGCCGTCGCGCTCGACGTGCGCAAGTACCTGGCGAAGAAGTAATACCCTGGAACCGTATTCCGGCAGGGGAGGGGCCTGCCCCTCCCGGCAGGAATATCATATTGACAAAAACCGTGCGGCGGATTCGCAGAATATACGAATTCGCCGCACAGATTATCATGATGAACCGTCGTACCGCGCGGGAGGGGCATGCCCGAAGGGCACAGGCAGGCCTCCCCTGCGGGAAATGGATATTGTAAACAGGAGAAATCACCATGAGTCTTGATTTTACCCTCGCCCGAATGGACCGGCTTCTGAACGACTACCTCTCCGACTGCGAAAAGCAGGAGCGGAACCGCAGGCCCACCGAGCTCTTCGGGCTCAAGTTCGGCCCCTCGGACGACCCCCTGCACGAGCGCTTTGCGCAGGATCTGGGCGGGCTGCTCTCCGATTTTGCCGCCGAAAAACCGGATTCCGCCGCGCTTTGCACGGTACTGGAAAAGCTCTTCGGTTTCGCAAAGCGGTACACCGAGCCGAAGACCGCCCACTGGATGCTGATCGCGGTACAGGGTCTGTCCAGGGCGCTGATCCCCCTCCTCAGCAGGGAGCACGCCGGGGCGCTTCTGAAGGACTACGAGGCCGCCTGGCCCCGCCGCGCGCGTATGCCTGTCCAGGACGAGATCGTGAAGCTTCTGAAAAAGGCGGCGCAATAAGCGTCGCCATGGCCGGCCATGACAATACGGCTGCAATCGCGGCGAACAGGGGAGGAATCCGCTTATGAAAATTCTTGTCACGGGGCCGAAGGGGTTCGTCGGCTCCCGGATCATGGACGCTCTGCATGCTGTGGGCGCGCCGCCGCTGCGGGAGGCGTCGGAGGACGATATCCGGAGAATCGTGGACGAAGCCGAGCCCGACGTCATCATCCACACCGCCGCGATCTCCGACATCCCGACCTGCGAGCAGAACCCGGAGGCCTCTTACCGGGCGAATGTGATCATTCCCCTTGCCCTCGTGCGGACCGGGGTCAAAACGGTGCTGTTCAGCTCAGACCAGGTCTACGGCGGACTCAGGGGAGATGGGCCGTACGGAGAAGGGGAGACTGCCCCCGCCAATCTCTATGCGCGGCATAAGCTGGAGATGGAAAACCGCGCGCTGGAACTCAGCTCCGATACGGTGCTCCTGCGCGCGGCCTGGATGTATGACATGCCCCGGTACGGCGTGAGGAACCGGCGCAATTTTCTGATGAACATGCTGCTGGAGAAGGAGCTGGCCTTCTCCGCGACCCAACGCCGCGGCATCACCTATGTGCGCGAGGTCGCGGGGAACATGCGCGCCGCCGCCTCCCTGCCCGGCGGGGTCTACAACTACGGCAGTGAAAACACGCTGACCATGCTGGAAACCGCGCAGTGGCTCAAGGACGAGCTGGGGCTTCCCGTCCGCCTCACGGACGCGGGGCCGCGGCACAATCTGTGGATGGACTGCGCAAAGCTGAGAGAACAGAGAGTCTCCTTCCGCAGTACGGTGGAAGGATTGAAGCGGTGCCTGGAGGATTACGCCTTATAGACCACGAGACGTCCGGGAGCTTCAGAGCCTTTATCACACACAGGGCACAGGCGCTCACGGACGGGGAGAACGACAGGCTGAGCGCGGAGGGGTTTCCGGCGGCGGTATCGGTACAGGCATACCCCGTGCAAGAGACAATGTCATTAAGATAGAGGCATAGCCGAAGAGGTAAGTCTCCAGAGGAATGAGCACATCGGAAACGGTGTGCTCATTTTCGTGAAAAAAGCA
>CADAPH010000158.1 GCA_902789745.1 Oscillospiraceae bacterium
CGTTACCTTTGAGATGGACGGCCAGGTCATGCAGGTCGTCGAGTTCCAGCATGTCAAGCCCGGCAAGGGCGCGGCCTTTGTCCGCACCAAGATGAAGAACGTCATCACCGGCGCCGTCACCGAAACTTCCTTCAACCCCACCGCGAAATTCGAGAATGCCACCGTTGACCGCGTCACCATGGAGTACCTGTACAACGACGGCAACCTCTACTACTTCATGAACCCCGAGACCTATGAGCAGGAGCCTGTCGACGGCTCCGTCCTGGGCGACAACTTCAAGTTCGTCAAGGAGAACATGGAGTGCACCATCTACTCCTACAAGGGCAAGGTCTTCAATGTTGAGCCCCCGTTCTTTGTCGAGCTCGAGGTCACCGAGACCGATCCGGGCTTCGCCGGCAACACCGCCACCAACGCCACCAAGCCCGCCACCGTCGAGACCGGCGCCGAGATCAAGGTGCCCCTCTTCATCGAGCGCGGCGAGCGCATCAAGATCGATACCCGCACCGGCGAGTATCTGTCCAGGGCGTAAGGCAGGAAATCGGAACAAGGCTCAAGGGGCTGTTTTCTCGACAGCCCCTTGTTTTGACGGAAGAATACCAAATATGCCTGACAATATGGAGGTGCTACGATGACCATTACCGAAAAGACCGCGTATCTCAAAGGGCTGGCGGACGGCCTCGGGGTCGATCCCCAGTCGAAGGAGGGCAAGCTCTGGGCCGCCCTCAACGACCTGCTGTGCGATATCGCGCACGAGCTGGAGAACCTGCACGAGACGGACCGCGGCCAGGCCCAGGCGCTGGACGGCCTCGCGGACGAGGTGAGCCTGCTGGAGGACATCTGCGACGGGCTGGACGGCGGCGACCGTGATTTGTCCGACGATGAGGACGACGGGGATCTGTCCTACGACGGCGTGGTCTACGACGCTACCTGCCCCGTCTGCGGGGAGGAGATCAGCTTCGACGAGGACACGCTGGAGCAGGGCTCCATCCAGTGCCCGAAATGCGGGGAGACGCTGGAATTTGACCTCGGCGCGGAGGAAGAGGAAACGCCCGCCGACAGCGAGGACGAACCGAAGCTCTGAGCAGGGCTGCCGCGAATGCCCCGGCGCATATAACCAAAAATATGTCATGGCTCTGCGCAAGCGGAGCCATGACATATTTTTGCAGTTATGATATACGTTATTTCCCGTTTTCCTTCTCCGCCTCGCGCTTCTTTCTCCGTTCCTCTCTCGCCTTCGCGCGGCGGGGGTTGCGGATAAAGATCAGGATCCCGATGCAAATCAGCGTCAGCACGATGGCCCCGATGCACAGCGCGCGCACCAGCGGGCCGCGCCCCGCGATCCAGAGACTCAGGATGCCGCCGATGGCCGCCACGCCGTAGAGCACCAGCACGGTCTGCTTCTGGCTCAGCCCGAGGGCGAGGAGCCGGTGGTGGAAGTGGCCCTTGTCGGCCTGGAAGGGACTCTGCCCGTGGGCGAGCCGCCGCACAACGGCAAAGCCCGTATCCGCCAGCGGCAGGGCGAAGGCCGCCACCGCCTGCAGCTTAAACAGGCCGAGGATCGAGGCCGTGGCCAGGATGAAGCCCAAAAACTGCGAGCCGACGTCCCCCATGAAGATCTGCGCGGGGTTGAAGTTGAAGGGGATGAAGCCCAGGCAGGCCCCGATGAGGGCCATAAGGATAATGGCCGCCGCAGGCTCCGCCGTGGAAAAGAGCACCGAGCCCACCAGCAGGAAGAAGGAGCAGATCGCCGTCACGCCCGCGGCCAGGCCGTCCAGCCCGTCGATCAGGTTGAAGGCGTTGGTGCACAGCACGATCCACAGCATGGTCAGCGGCATGCCCCACCAGCCGAGATCCAGATAGGTCTTGGTCACGGGCCAGGAGACCGCGTCGATGACAAGGCCGAAGCGCACGCACACGAAGGCCGCAAAGAGCTGCAGTACCAGCTTGACGATGGGCCGGAGGCTCACAATATCGTCCACAAAGCCCATGCCCGCGATGATGAAGGCGCCGATGACGATGCCGTAGACCTTCTCCGACACGGGCACGAACAGCAGCATCGCGAGGAAAAAGCCCACGATGATCGCAAGCCCGCCCATGCGGGGGATGGGATGGTCGTGCACGCGCCGGTCGTCCTTCGGGACGTCCATGGCGCCGATGCGCTCGGCAAAGCGCTTGACCGGCGGCGTCATGCGGTTGCACACCAGAAGCGCCACCAGAAACGCGCAGCTCAGCGCCGACCAGGGGTTTAAGTTCGGAAACATAGCGTCTCCTCCAAGATAGATCAAACTTGGCCCCCTTGCCTAAAGGGGGGCTGTCGCACGAGCGAAGCGAAGTGTGACTGGGGGATATCGTTTTTTGCGAATGTCGGCGATAAACCATGTATCCCCCCGCCCCAGATGTGCGCACTGGGGCACCCCCCTTTAGGCAAGGGGGGCTCAGGCTCAAAACGGCTTCTCGACCAGACCGATCTTTTTATAGACCTTGCGCAGCGTCTTTCTCGCAACGAAGCTCGCCTTCTGCGCGCCGTCGGTGTAGACCTGCTGGAGATAGGCCTTGTCGGCGATCATGCGCTCGGCCTCCTCGCGGATGGGGCGCAGGGTCTCGATCACGGCCTCGCCCACGGCGGGCTTAAACACGCCGTAGCCCTTGCCGTCAAACTCTGTCTCGATCTCATCGAAGCTCCTGCCCGTGACGGAGGAATAGATCTGCATGAGGTTTGCGACCCCCGGCTTGTTTTCCGGGTCGAAGCGGACGCAGCGCTCGGTATCCGAGTCCGTGACGGCGCGCTTGAATTTCCGCGCCAGCTCCTCGGGCTTGTCCATCAGGAAGACGCAGCCCTGGGGGTCGGACTTGGACATCTTGGACGCGGGGTTCGAGAGGCTCATGATCCTTGCGCCCACCTTGGGGATATAGGGCTCGGGCACCTTGAAGGTCTCGCCGTAGAGGTTGTTGAAGCGGACGGCGATGTCGCGCGTCAGCTCGCAGTGCTGCTTCTGATCCTCGCCCACGGGCACAAAATCCGCCTGATACAGCAGAATGTCCGCCGCCATGAGGGCCGGGTAGGTGAAGAGGCCGCCGTTGATGTTGTCGGTGTGCTTGGCACTCTTGTCCTTGAACTGGGTCATGCGGCTGAGCTCGCCGAACATCGTGTAGCAGTTGAGGATCCAGCCCAGCTCCGCGTGCTCATGCACATGGCTCTGCAAAAAGAGGGTGTTTTGCTCCGGGTCGAGGCCGCAGGCGATGTACTGGGCCAGCTGCGCGGTCGAGCGGCGGCGCAGCTCCTTCGGATCCTGGCGCACCGTGAGGGTGTGCAGGTCGGCCATAAAATAGAAGCAGTCGAACTGCTCGGGCAGCTCCGCCCAGTTTTTCACCGCGCCCAGGTAGTTGCCCAGATGCAGATCGCCGGAGGGCTGGATGCCCGAGAGCATGACTTTCTTCCTGACGTTTTCGTTGTCCATATTGTTTCTCCCTTTATCGGTTTACATATTTCACAGTTCTACTTATTGTAACAAAAGAAGTTGTGCTTGACAACTGCCAATTTGCAAAATAATATTATATCCGGAGTGAAGAGTGGAGAGTGGAGAGTGGAGTTGTTGTGTCGCTTCGCGACGATTTTAAAATATCCCCGAAGGGGATACCATAACTTCACTCTCAACTCTCCACACTCCGCTCTGATAAAAGTCGGAGGTACGATATGAAAGATAAAAGCTGGTTTGAAAATATGGAGTCCCGCATCCCGACCGGCGAGGTGCGCACGCGCTTCGCGCCCTCTCCCACGGGCTACATGCACGTCGGCAACCTGCGCACGGCGCTCTATACCTATCTGATCGCCCGAAACGGCAAGGGCAAGTTCATCCTGCGCATCGAGGACACCGATCAGGGCCGCCTGGTCGAGGGCGCGGTGGACGTGATCTACAAGACCATGGCCGAGTGCCATCTCGAGCATGACGAGGGCCCGGACGTCGGCGGCCCCGTCGCCCCCTACGTCCAGACCGAGCGCCGGCCGCTCTATAAGGAGTACGCGGAGCTTCTGATGGAGCGCGGCCACGCCTACCGCTGCTTCTGCGAGAAGACCGAGTCCGAGGAGGACAGCGGCGACTTCGGCCGCGGCGACGACCCCTGCCGCGCCATGAGCCGGGAGGAGTCCGACCGCCTCGCCGCCGAGGGGAAGCCCTACGTCATCCGCCAGCGCATCCCCCACGAGGGGACGACCACCTTCCACGACGAGATCTACGGCGACATCACCGTGGAGAACAAGAGCCTGGACGACCAGGTGCTCATCAAGCGCGACGGCCTGCCCACCTACAACTTCGCAAACGTGGTGGACGACCACCTCATGGGCATCACCCATGTCGTGCGCGGCAGCGAGTATCTCAGCTCCGCCCCGAAGTACAACCTGCTGTACGAGGGCTTCGGCTGGCCGATCCCCAAATACGTCCATTGCTCCCCGGTCATGCGCGACCAGCACAACAAGATGTCCAAGCGCCACGGCGACCCCTCCTACGAGGATCTGATCGCCCAGGGCTATCTGACCGACGCGGTCATCAACTACGTCACCCTTCTCGGCTGGAGCCC
>CADAPH010000159.1 GCA_902789745.1 Oscillospiraceae bacterium
AGACAGCGGTCATACGCCTCGGCGATCTCTGCGTCGATCCCGGCAGGAGCGGGAGCTGAGGGCTCTGTGCCGCGCCCCGTTAAGGACGGATCGGCCGGGGCAGAGAGCATATCCAGCCTCGCCTGGAGCGCCTGCGCCGGATCGCCCTTCGGCCGCAGCAGTGCCAGCGCTGCGGCGGCGCAGACAAGCAGAAGCAATACAAATACAGAAAGAAGGGAAATCCTTCCTTTGTTTCTCTGAACCGTCATGACGGCCTCCTAAATTTACATAACGTTATCCTATTCTACACTGACACGCCATAGCCGTCAAGCAAAATGCTTGCAAAACAAGGAAAAGCATTATAAAATGGGCGGGAAAAGGAGGGAGAAACGTGTATTTTGACACCCACGCGCACTATGACAGCGGGGCCTTCAACGCCGACAGGGAGGAAGTTCTGGCGGCGTTTCCGGAAGCGGGCGTTGCGCTCGTCGTCAATCCCGGCTGCGAAGTGCGATCAAGCGAGACCGCAATCGCGCTGGCGGAGCGTTTTCCGCATGTCTGGGCGGCGGTCGGCATCCACCCCGAGGATATGGCCGACATGAGCGACGCAGATCTCGACAAAATTGAACAGCTCAGCAAACACCCCAAATGCGTCGCCATCGGCGAGATCGGCCTGGACTACTACTGGGACGCAAGCCACAAGGAAGAGCAGAAGGCGCTGTTTATCGAGCAGCTTGCGCTTGCGCTGCGGCGGGATCTGCCCGTCATCGTCCATGACCGGGAAGCACACGGCGACTGCCTGGACATCGTGCGGCAGTACCCCGGCCTGCGCGGCGTGTTTCACTGCTATTCCGGTTCTGTCGAGATGGCGCAGGAGCTTTTGAAACGCGGCTGGTATCTGGGCTTCGACGGGCCGATCACCTACAAAAACGCGCGCAAAGCGCTGGAGGTGCTGGAGATCTGCCCGCTTGACCGTATTTTGATCGAGACGGACAGCCCCTATCTGAGCCCGGTTCCCATGCGCGGCAAGCGGAACGATTCGCGCAATCTTGTCTATGTGACGGAAAAGATTGCGGAAATCAAGGGGATCACGCCGGAAGAAGCGGCGGCAGTCACAATGGAGAACGGAAAAAAACTGTTCAATATATAGAATACAGTACGCATCTTGTTACAAAATACAGCGACTTTTCAGACGAATTGCGAATTGACCGCCTATGTCTCGCATGGTAAGATAAACTTGTCCCCATGCGAGACTCTATTATAATAGGGAGAAAAAAATGGGTATTTCCAATATCATCACGCTGTTTGGCGGCGTGGCGCTTTTCCTCTTCGGCATGTCGCTGATGGGGGAGGGGCTGAAAAAAGTCGCCGGCAGCAAGCTGGAGCTTGTACTGTACAGGCTCTCCAGCACCCCGCTGAAGGGCGTGCTTCTGGGCGCGGGCGTCACGGCGATCATTCAGTCCTCTTCGGCGACCTCCGTCATGGTGGTCGGCTTTGTCAACTCCGGCATGATGAAGGTGCGGCAGGCCATGGCGGTCATCATGGGCGCCATCGTCGGCACCAGCATCACCGGCTGGATCATCTGCCTTTCTTATGTGGAAGGCAGCGGCGGGATCGTCTCGCTGCTTTCAACCTCTTCGATCAGCGCGATGGTCGCCGTGGTCGGCATCATCCTGCGCATGTTCTCCAAGAACCAGAGCAAGCGCCATGTGGGCGATATCCTGCTGGGCTTTGCGGTTTTGATGTTCGGCATGCAGGCGATGAGCGGGGCGGTCGCGCCGCTCAAGGAGAGCCCGGCCTTCATCCGCTTCATGACGGCCTTCTCCAACCCCCTGCTCGGCATCCTTGTCGGTACCGTCTTCACCGCCATTTTGCAGAGCGCTTCCGCCGCCGTCGGTATTCTGCAGGCCCTCTCCGTTACCGGGGCGATCGGCTTTGTCGAGGCCTTCCCGATCATTCTCGGCATCAGCATCGGCGCCGCGGTGCCCGTGCTGCTCTCCGCCCTCGGCGCGCGCACAGACGGCCGCCGTACCGCCTGGTCATATCTCGTCATGCAGGGGATCGGCGCCGCGGTCGTCGCTGTCGTGTTTTATGTCGCAAACGCCGCCGTCCATTTCAGCTTTACGGATATGGTCATGAGCCCCGTGAGCATCGCTTTTGTGAACACGGTCTACCGTGTGATCTGCGCGGTGCTGGTGATGCCCTTCCTCGGCGGCATCGAAAAGCTGCTCAATGCCCTCATCAAGGAGAGCGACCAGGAGCGCGAGGCCAACGCCGACTTCGACCGCCTGGACGAACGCTTCCTCAAGCATCCGGCCCTCGCCGTGGAGCAGTGCCGCCTGACCATCAACGCCATGGCCAAAAAGGCGCGCGAGAATGTGGGCGATGCGATGGTGCTCCTTTACGAGTATTCGGACGAGCTGGCGAAAAAGGTGGAGCAGGACGAGGATCTGGTCGACCGCTACGAGGACAAGATCGGCACCTACCTCATGAAGCTTTCCCAGTCCGAGCTGAGCCCAAAGGAGAACGAGCGGGTCTCGGAATACCTGCACACCCTCAGCGACTTTGAGCGTATCAGCGACCACGCCATGAACATCCGCCAGGTGGCGCAGGAGAAGCACGACAAGAAGATCAGCTTCTCCGAAAGCGGTGAGCATGAGATGGATGTGCTGCTCAGCGCGGTCAACGAGATCCTGGCGCTGGCCATCACCGCCTTCATTGAAGAGAATTATGAGAAGGCCTACCGGGTCGAACCGCTGGAGGAGCATATCGACGTCCTGTGCGACGAGCTCAAGCTCCGCCATGTCGAGCGCCTGCAGAAGGGCGAATGCTCCCTGCAGATCGGCTTCGTGTTCAACGATCTGCTGACGAATTTCGAGCGCGTGGCCGACCATTGCTCCAACATCGCCATCGCCATGATCGAGCTCAAGAAGGACGAGTTCAAGACCCACGACTATGTGATCAACCTCAAGGAGCTCCACGCCCACAACTTTGATAAACTCTACAACGAGTACGCGGAGAAATACAGCGTATAATACAACGAAAAACAAAGCGCAGAGGTCGATCCGAGGATCGACCTCTGCTTTTTTCAAGATGCTTATTTATCAAACTTCGCGTCCGCGTCCAGCGGCACATTGGCAAACAGCGCTGAGACTGCCGCGCGGTAATCCGGGAGACTGCGTGCTTTCAGGATAGCCTTGCCTGCCTTTGCCCCGCCGGGGAAAAGGCAGAGCTGGTAAAACCACAGTTCCTTCATGCGCGGCACGGCGTGCTGCGGCGCGAGACCCTGGGCGAGATATTCCTCCAGCAGCCGGTCGTGAAATGCCCGCAGTTCTTCCGACCGCAGCTTCTCCCCACCCCTGAACTGACGGAAAAGAGCGGGATTTGTCACCGCGCCCCGCCCGAGCATGACCGCGCCCAGCGACGGATATCGCGCCGCAAGCGCGGTAAAATCGTCCGCAGAAAAGATGTTGCCGTTGTATTCCACAGGGAACGGGCAGTCCAAAGCCGCTGCAAAAGCGCCGACGTCCGGCGGGCTTTTGTACATCCCGTCCCGGACGCGCACATGGACGATGAGACGCGAGAGCGGATATTTGCGGTAAACGTCCAGGATTGCGGAAAACTCCCCGGCGTCATGCAGGCCGAGACGGGTCTTGACCGAGACGCGCAGGGGACAGCGCGCAAAGATCTCTTCCAGACAGGCGTCAAGACTCTCAAGGTCGCCCAGCATCCCGGCCCCCTTGTGCTTGGCGACCACTGTGCCGGAGGGGCACCCGGCGTTGAGATTGACTTCCTCATATCCCAGATCGCCGAGCTCCGCCGCCACTGACAGAAAGGGTGCTGCGTCATTGCACAGAAGCTGGGGAACGAGGCAGACGCCGACATTGTTCTCGGGCAGCACATCCCGCAGATTGCCCGCCTTGAAGCGTCCCGCGCTGTCCGGCGCGATAAAGGGCGCGTAATAGCGGTCAGCCCCCGGAAACATCGCGGCGTGTATCCGGCGATAAGCACTGTATGTGATCCCCTCCATGGGGGCAAAACTCAGCTCCATTCTTCTCCCTCCCTCCGGACATTATACATAACAGCGCGGCAAAAGAAAAGGTGGAAGTGATTTCCAACGCGATAATTCACTGTTCTGTAACTTTTTTGTAACCGAGAAGATGTATAATACACTGATATCCTGAATGCAAAAGGAGGGGGAGCCGGAATGAAGCATCCTGCGCTTGCGCGTGTTTTCTCTGTCGTATTGGCAATTCTGGGCCTGCTCCTTCTGATAAGCGGCGTCAGAGGCTTTGGAAAAGCGGATGATGAGTTTGAGGATCGCACGGCTTACGCCGGGAAATATGCCGGCCGTATTGAAAACTACATCCGCCTCCATGAGAAGCTGGAAAACAGCGCAGACTATGACGAGACGATGAAGGCTTTGAAGATCTTCCTGGACGAGCACGAAAAATCCGCTGCCAAACACAAGACGGATACCGCAATCTACAGCTCCACCAAGGGTGGACTCAGGATGGGCGAGAGCATGATCGTCTCTGCGCGCGCAGAGATGGATGAGATCCGGCGGCAGCT
>CADAPH010000160.1 GCA_902789745.1 Oscillospiraceae bacterium
ATGGCGGACTTCGGCGGGGAGCTCCCGCGCGAGGCGGCAAAGCTCAAAACGCTCCCCGGGATCGGGGACTACACCGCCGGGGCCATCGCCTCCATCGCCTACGGGGAGCCGGAGCCCGCCGTGGACGGCAACGTCCTGCGCGTGATGACGCGCGTGCTGGCCTGCCCGGACGATATCATGCGGCCCGGAACCCGCGCCGGGATCGCTTCGCTTCTGCGGGAGCACTATCCCCGCGGAGAACGGGCCGGACTGCTGACCGAGGGGATCATGGAGCTGGGCGAGACGGTCTGTCTGCCGAACACCATGCCAAAGTGCGAAGCCTGCCCGCTGAACACGCTCTGCCGCGCCTGTCTGCGGGAAGAGACCGACAGATACCCTGTCAAGAGTCCCCCGCGAGAACGACGGATCGAACAGCGCACAGTTCTTTTGCTCCGCTGCGGCGGGCGCTATGCCGTGCGCAAGCGCGAGGAAAAGGGTCTGCTCGCGGGGCTGTGGGAGTTTCCGAACTTCGACGGCGCGCTGGACGAGGCGGCGGCGCTGGAGGCCGTCCGCGCCCTCGGCGGCGAAGCGGTCGGGATCAAGCCCTGCGGCGAAGCAAAGCACGTCTTTACGCATGTGGAGTGGCACATGCGCGGATACCGGATCGCCCTTGCGGAAGAGCTCCGGGGCTTTTTGTGGAAAACGCCGGAGGAAATCAAAGCGGACTGCCCGATCCCCACGGCGTTGAGGTATTATCAGAAGAAGCTGTAAAAAATGCACCGGCCGGGGCCGGTGCATTTACCATATTCGCTGTCAGATTCTCACACGCTCTCGAAGTCCGCGACGATCTCCTTGTCGGGCTCCTGTGTGCAGAGGGAGACGACCACGATGAAGATTGCGGAGACGATGAAGGCGGGCAGCAGCTCGTAGATGTTCCACGCGCCGCCGAGGGGGCGCACCAGGTACTTCCAGAGGAAGATCGTCGCGCCGCCTGCGACCATGCCGGCAACCGCACCGTACTTGTTGCAGCGCTTCCAGAACAGGGCAAAGAGCATCAGCGGGCCGAAGGCCGCGCCGAAGCCCGCCCACGCGAAGGACACGATGCCGAAGACGGAGCTGTTGGGATCGCGGGCAAAGAAGGCCGCAATGACGGCGATGCAGAGCACCGCGATGCGGGCGATGGCGATCTCCTGCTTGTTGCCGAGCTCCTTGTGGAAGACGCCGCGGATGATATTGTGGGAAACGCTCGATGCCGCGGCCAGCAGCTGCGCGTCGGAGGTGGACATGGTGGAGGACAGGATGCCCGCCAGCACCACGCCCGCCAGCAGCGCGGGGATCACGCCGTAGGTGCTCATCAGTGCGGAGATGCGGACGAGGATCGCCTCGGCGGCGGAGTTGCTCTCAAAGGGGGCGATGACGCCCTTGCTGCTCATGGCGAAGCCGACGATGCCGATGATGATCGCGACGCTCATGGAGATGACCACCCAGACCGTGCCGATGCGGCGGGAGATCTTGAGCTTCTCGCCGTCGTCAATGGCCATGAAGTGGTTGAGGATGTGGGGCATGCCGAAGTAGCCGAGGCCCCAGGCCATGGTGGAAATAATGGTGATAAAGCCGTACTTGCCCGGCTCGGTGCTCAGGATGGTGGTATTCGAGAAGAGATCCAGATAGCCGGGGACGGTCCTGGCATTGGCGACGACAGCGTCCCAGCCGCCGGCGGAGCGGATGCCGAAGATGAGAATCACGAACAGCGCGACCGTCATGACGATGGACTGGATCAGGCTCGTGATCGACGCGGCGAGGAAGCCGCCCATGGCGCAGTAGCCGACGATGACCGCCGCGGAGAGCAGCATCGCGCCGATGTAGCTCGTGCCGGGGAAGAGGTTGGTAAACAGCTTGCCGCAGGCCGCAAAGCCCGAGGCGGTGTAGGGCACGAAGAAAATAATGATGATCAGCGCCGCGATGCCCTCGATCAGGCCGCTCTTGTCGCCGAAGCGGTGGGCGAAGAAGTCGGGGATCGTGATCGCGCCGAGCTTCTGAGAGTAGACGCGCAGACGCTTGGCCACGATCAGCCAGTTGAGGTAGGTGCCGAGCGCAAGGCCGATGACCGTCCAGGTTGCGTCCGCGAGGCCGCAGAAGTAGGCGAGGCCGGGCACGCCCATCAGCAGCCAGCTCGACATGTCGGAGGCCTCGGTGCTCATCGCGATGACGATGGGGCCGAGCTTGCGTCCGCCGAGATAGAAGTCGCTGGAGGTCTTGTTGCGCTTGGAGTAGGCCGCGCCGATCGCCAGCATGCCGATCAGATAGACCGCAATCGCGATCATCACGATAACAGTGGAAGATGTCATGTTGATTGTCCTCTCTTTTCACGGGATGCTTTGCATTATAAAACCTGAAGCGTTTTCCGCAATCGTCATTTTCCCCAAAAGCACTTGAAAAATTGAAAAGAACTCCTATAATAGGAAGAAACAGCATTCATTTCATATATGTATGAATTTTTTTCATGTAAAGGAGATGCGACATGGCGCTTGACAAATATCAGACGCTCATGACCGTGGTCGATACCGGGAGCCTGACCCGGGCGGCCGAACAGCTCGGCTGCACCCAGTCGGCGGTGAGCCACTGTCTCGACGCGCTGGAAAAGGAGCTGGGCTTCGCGGTGCTCAAACGCAGCCGCGCGGGCGTCCGGCTCACGAACGAGGGGGAGCGGCTTCTGCCCGCGGTGCGCGGCTTTCTCGGCGCGGCGGAGCAGCTGCGGCAGACGGCCTCCTCCATCCGGGGTCTGGAGTCCGGCACCGTGCGCATCGGGGCGTTTACCTCGGTCGCGGTGCACTGGCTGCCGCCGATCCTGAAGGAGTTTCAGCGCGATTATCCGAAGGTGGACTTCCGCCTCTTCAACGGCGACTATCACGACGTGGAACAGTGGCTCACGGACGGGAGCGTGGACGTGGGCTTCGTGACGATGCCCTCCCCCGTGGACTGCGCGTGCATCCCGCTGATGGAGGACAGGCTTCTGGCGATTCTGCCGAAGCACAGCCGTTTTGAGAACTACCCGAAGTTCCCGCTGGTGGAATGTGAGACGGAGCCCTTTATCAGTCTGCTGGAGAGCTCCGACCACGACGCGAGGCGCGCCCTCGACGCGGCGGGCGTCAAGCCCAATGTGCGCTTTTACACCAAGGACGACTATGCCGTCATCGCCATGGTGGAGCAGGGGCTCGGCATCAGCATCATGCCGGAGCTGCTGCTCAAGGGCAGGCAGTATGATCTTCAGATCCTGCCGCTTGTGCCGGAGGCAAAGCGCACCATCGGCCTCGCCATTGCCGCCGGCGACCGCGCAGGCCCCGCGACAAGGCGCTTCGCCGACTACGTGGTGCGGTATGTGACCGAGCAGGGATAAGCCCGCACAAACCGACCGTTTCCGCGCTCTCCCGCCGCTATAATGGGCAGCGGGAGGTGGGAAATGATGAGAAATCGGTGGGAAATGCTGATCCTGTATCTCCGGCGGCTGACGCCGAGACAGAAGAAGCTGCTGGCCGCGCTGTTCTGTCTGCTGCTGACGGCGCCCCTGCACGGATTCGCGGAGACGGAGCTTCTGCCGGAGCAGATGAACGTCCGGACGCTGCGCCCGCCGAAGGAGACGCCGGAGCCGAGCGCCGCCCCGGAAGAGGAAGCCTTGCCGAGTCCGACGCCGCTGCCGACCCCGACGCCGGAGGCCGGGGACTATGAATTCCTCGGCCACCGCACGCAAAGCACCCCGGTGGACATGGCGGGCTACTACCTCGGAGAGATGACGGAGGCTGCGGTCGCCGGAAATATCGCCGCGGGACGCGAGGCGGAGCGCTCCCGCAACGCCGCCCTCGAGGCGGGCGGAAGCGGTTCTCCGCTGTCCTTTGACGATCTGTGGCTCCTGTCCCGCGTGATCGACGGCATGGCGGGCAGCGACTGGCTGACCGACGATTTCCGCATGTGCGTGGGCGAAGTCGTTCTCAATCGCGTGGCCTCGCCGGAGTTTCCGAATACGATCCGTGATGTGGTCTATCAGCGCGGGCAGTATGCGGTCGTCAACACGGCGCGCTTTGCCTCCCTCGTCCCGCGCCGTGAGTGCGTGGAGGCGGCGCTGCGCCTCCTGCTGGGGGAACGGCGCATGGTTCCCGCTGTGGTCTACCAGGCGGATTATTTACAGGGCGAGCTGTTCACCATGTACCCCGACCGCCAGCTCGGGAGCACATATTTCTGTCTCAGCGATCATCTGGAGCTGTATTCGTAAAAAAGTTTCATTCATCCTGAAGGGGAGGGCCTTGGCCCTCCCCCAATGTGTAGACAAATCCTCCCCCGTCATTCCGAGCCAGTGTCGCAACACTGGCGTGGGAATCCGTTGAACGCCTTGCCGCATTTGCCATTCCCGGGCCTGCTTTGCGACGGCCCGCCAATGGCGCGGCTGCGGAAAATTCAGGCCGCCTTCTTCTGCCACAGGCAGCGGCGTCCTGTATTTCTCCCGGCGGCCAGCCCAAGAATTGGCT
>CADAPH010000161.1 GCA_902789745.1 Oscillospiraceae bacterium
GTCAACGAAAAGGAAGGCGTGCTGAGCCTCGAAGCCTACATTATTAATAAAGACACTCTTCTTGATCTGATGGAGACCAGCCGCAAGCAGAGCCTCCACCGCTTCCACAAGGACACGCTGGACACCTGGCTCAAGGAAGGCGGCAAGATGGACATCTATATCCACCACGGCTACACCGCCCTCATCCGCAGCGTGGACAGCTACTACAAGGCCAACATGGACATGCTCAACAACGATATCCGTCACGAGCTGTTCCCGGCCGAGCGCCCCGTCTTCACCAAGGCGCGCGAGGAGGTCAGCACCTACTACGGCATCGGCTCTTACTCCCGCAACTCTCTGGTCGCGGACAACTGCATCATCGAGGGTTCCATCGAGAACTGCATCGTCTTCTCCGGCGCGCGCATCCGTCCGGGTGCCAAGCTCAAAAACTGCATCGTGATGAACGACTGCATCGTGGAAGCCGGCTGCAACCTTGACCACTGCATCATCGACAAGGACTGCAGCTTCTCCGAGGGCACCGTTCTCAACGGCAACGAGAAGCTCCCGCTGATCGTGCCGAAGGGCTCCCACATCTGAGTCCTGTAATCCCGGCAATGTTCCCGTCGCTCCGGGTCTAAGCCCGGAGCGACGGGGTATTCCGCTGTCTGCTCAAAGGCCCGAAATCCGCGGGCCCTTGAGCAGGCGGCAGCACTTGCCATCTGAGCAGAACATGCTTCAAATTCCAATCGTTTTTACCGTAGCTTTGCCACGGTAAAAACACCTTAAGGCGAGCTATGCGAGCCCTCGCGCCGTCGTCAGAAGAAGCTCACGCCGCTCCGTTTCCGACAAGCGTGTCGAAAACTGCGCTTCGTTCCCTCCTTCCTCCTTTTCAAAGCAAAGCCAAAGCTTTGCTTTGAAAAGGAGGAGCAGCGGAAGGAGCGAGTCTTCGCCACTTTTGGCGGAGACGAGAGCTCCGGAGCATGTGACGACGCGCGAGTCACCTCGATTGCAAACATCAGTTTGCAATCGAAGACTAAAAAAGGCAGGTATTTTCATGAAAAATCAAATTTCCCGCGAAGAAATCCGCAGCGCCATCGAAGACAAGCTTTGTGCCCAGTTCAGCACCTCCAACGCCGAGGCCTCTGACGAGCAGGTCTTTCAGGCCACTGCCATTGTCATCCGCGAGCTGATGAGCAGACTTCTCGCCGCGCAGAATCCCCGCAGGGCCGAGAAGGAAGTACACTATATGTCGATGGAGTTCCTCATGGGGCGCAGCCTGATGAAGAACGCCTACAACCTCGGTCTGTCCGAGGCGATCATCGGCGCCCTGGAGGACATGGGCCGCAGCGCCGCCGACATTTTTGAGGAAGAGCCCGACGCCGGCCTCGGCAACGGCGGTCTCGGCCGTCTCGCCGCGTGCTACATGGATTCCATGACCACCGAGGGGCTGCAGGCTACCGGCTATTCGATCTGCTACGAGCTGGGCATTTTCAAGCAGCGCTTTGAAAACGGCAAGCAGGTCGAGGTCTCCGACAACTGGCGCGTCGCAGCCGAGAGCTGGCTGATCCCCCGCTATGAGGATATGGTCGAGGTTCGCTTCGGCGGTCAGATCACGCCCCACTGGGACAACTACGGCCACTACCATGCCGAGCATACCGGCTACACCGCCGTCTACGCCCTGCCGCGCGACATGCTGATCGTGGGCTACGGCGGGAAGGACGTCAACACGCTGCGTCTCTGGGATGCCAAGAGCACAAAATCTCTGGACATGTACCTCTTCTCCGAGGGCGAATATGTCAAGAGCATGGTCGACCGCACCATGGCCGAGGTCATTACCAAGGTTCTCTATCCCGCCGACAACCATACCGAAGGCAAGCTCCTGCGCCTCAGACAGCAGTATTTCTTTGTCTCCGCCTCCGCGCAGGATATCGTCCGCAAGCACGTCCGCAAGTGGGGCGACATCCGCTCCTTCTCCCGTCACCACGTCATCCAGATCAACGACACCCACCCGACCATGATCATCCCCGAACTCATGCGTATCTTTATGGATGAGTACGGGCTCGGCTGGGACGACGCCTGGGAGCTCGTCAAGAACAGCGTCGCCTACACCAACCACACCGTCATGAGCGAGGCGCTGGAGAAATGGCCGCAGGATCTCATCTCCCAGCTTCTGCCCCGCCTGTGGGAGATCATGTGCGAGATCAACCGCCGCTGGTGCGAATTCCTTGTCACCAAGTTCGGCACGGGCGACAGGCTCGGCCACAACCTCATTATCCGCGACGGCCAGGTACATATGGCCAATCTGTGCCTTGCCTCCTGCTATATGATCAACGGCGTGTCCAGTCTGCACGGCGAAATCCTGAAAAACAGTCTCTTCCATGACATCTATACCGTCTGGCCTGAGCGCTTCACACACGTCACCAACGGCATTGACCATCGCCGCTGGCTTGCCCAGATCAACCCCGGCCTGCACGATCTGATCGTCGACCTGCTGGGGAACGAGGATTATCTGCTGAAGCCGGAGCTGCTGACCAGGCTGGCAAAATATGAAGACGACGAGACCGTACGCGCGCGCCTGAACGACATCAAGTACGCCAACAAGCTGCGCTTTGCCGACTTTGCCAAGCGCAACGACAGCTTTGCCCTCAACCCCGGCGCGATCATGGACGTCCAGGTCAAGCGTCTGCACGAGTACAAGCGCCAGCTTCTGTGCGCGATGCACATCGTCGCCCTCCAACTCAGGCTGCATGACAATCCCAACATGGACTTTGTACCGAGGACCTACGTCTTCGGCGCGAAGGCCGCAGCGGGCTACAAGACTGCCAAGCGCATCATCGAGTTCATCCTCAGCCTTGCCAACGACGTGAACAACGACCCCGTCTGCAAGGATAAGCTGCAGATCTATTTTGTGGAGAACTACCGCGTCAGCGCGGCTGAGGCCATCATCCCCGCCGCCCAGGTGTCCGAGCAGATTTCCACCGCCGGCAAGGAGGCCTCCGGCACCGGCTGCATGAAGCTGATGATGAACGGCGCTGTGACGATCGGCACCCTCGACGGCGCGAACGTCGAGATGTATGAGCTCCTCGGCGACGCGAACATGTTCCTCTTCGGCCTGCAAAACGACGAGATCATCCACTGGCGCAGCCACGGTTACGACCCCCACGGCATGGCCAAGGCCGATCCCGAGCTCTACAGCGTCTGCAACAAGATCATGAACGGCTTCTCCGACGGCAAGAGCTATTCGGATCTCATTTCCAACCTGCTCTTTAATGGCGACCCCTACATGGTCATCGCCGACTTCCGCAAGTACAGCGATACCCAGGAGCGCCTGTATCAGAGGATCTCCAATCCCTCCGAGATGGGCCGCCTGTCTCTCATGAACACTGCGCTGAGCGGCTACTTCGCTGCCGACCGCGCCATCCGTGAGTACGCCAAGGACATATGGCACATCAATTGAACGTAAAAAAAGACGCCGCCGTGGTTATCGGCGGCGTCAACATGGACATCTGGGGCAGACCTACCGGGGCGCTCGTGATGCACGACTCCACCCCCGGCAGCGTGCGCATGACGCCCGGCGGCGTGGGGCGCAACATCGCCCACAATCTGCGCCTGCTGGGGATGGACATCTCCTTCGTCACCGCCATGGGCGACGATCTGATCGGCCGCGCGCTGATGGACGCCTGTACGGGGCTCGGCCTCAACATGCAGCACACGCTGGTGAAGAAGGGCGGGCACAGCTCCACCTACCTCTTTGTCACGGAGGCGGGCGGGGACATGTGCTGCGCCATCAACGACATGGATATCTGCGCCGCGCTCACGCCGAATTTCTTTGAAAGTCTGCTGCCGAAGCTGCGTGCAAACGCCGCCATGGTCGTGGATGCAAACCTCCCGGCGGAGTCGCTGACGTGGCTGTGCAATCGCGCGCGCATGCCGGTTTACGCCGATACGGTGTCCGCCGCCAAGGCGGAGCGTCTGCGTCCCCAGCTCAGGAATCTGCGCGCGCTCAAGACCAACGCCCTTGAGGCCGCGGCCCTGACCGGGGAAAAGGATCCGGAGCGCGCCGCCCAAAAGCTTGCGAAGCTCTGTCCGGGACGCGTATTTGTCAGCCTTGGGCCGGACGGCATGATCGCCGCCGAGCGCAGCAAGCTCCTGCGCTTCCCGGTCTACGACGCCGAGGTGATCAACACCAACGGTGCGGGGGACGCAGCGGCCGCCGCCATCGTCTGGGCCGACCTCCGCGGCTGCGATCTCGCGGCCACCGCCCAGTTGGCGCAGCTTGCGGGCAGCATCACCTGCCGCAGCGCCAAATCCAATAACCCCGAGCTAAGCGCCCTGCCGAACCTGATGTGAAAAAAAGCCTCCGCCCGAACGGGCGCAATGTCATTAAGATAGAGGCATAGCCGAAGAGGTAAGTCTCCAGAGGAATGAGCACATCGGAAACGGTGTGCTCATTTTCGTGAAAAAAGCATGGAA
>CADAPH010000162.1 GCA_902789745.1 Oscillospiraceae bacterium
TACCGAGACCGTGGCATAAACCACCGCCCCGGCGATTGCGCCGAGGGAGAGATAGCGCGTGACCGCAATCACGCCGAGCGAGACGATCGTGACGGCGGCCCCGACGGAGGTATCGGCCGTAAAGGCGGCGGCGATCATGGCAAAGACGGCGTTGCTGCCGCGGAAGCTGTAGAGCGCGGGCCAAAGCCTCCCCAGTACCAGCACGAAGCCCGCGAAAGCCGCGCCGACGTCCGCATGCCCGCGAATTCCCAGAAGCAGAGAGCCGATCGCGATCGGGATCACATTCTTGACGATCTCCACCGCCAAAAGCTTGAAGAAGCCGGAAATCCCGAACAGGCGGCGGAAGTTGGAGATCCAGCGGCTTTGATCGCCCAGGCGCAGGAGATTGCGGTGGAAGACGAAATTGGACGCCAGCACCAGCGAATCCATGCTGCCGAAGAGATACGCAAACAGCGCCGTGACCCCCAGCAGGAGCCAATAGATGCTCATTCCGTGTCCCCCTTCTGACGGATGACGATGCGGATGGGCGTGCCCTCCAGCCCGAACACGGCGCGGATCTGGTTTTCCAGATAGCGCTGGTAGGAGAAGTGGAAGAGCTCCCTGGAGTTGCAGAAGATGACAAAGCAGGGGGGCTTGATTCCCGTCTGGGTCATGTAGTAGATCTTCAGGCGGCGGCCCTTGTCCGTGGGCGGCTGCACACGCGCCTGCGCGTCGGCGAGGACGTTGTTGAGCATGCCGGTCGAGATGCGCATGCTGCTCTGATCGTTGACAAAGTTGATGAGCTCAAAGATGCGGTCGGTGCGCTGGCCGGTCAGGGCGGAGATGAAGAGCACGGGCGCGTAGCTCATGAAGCTCAGATCGCGCATGATGTCCTTGCGCATCTTCTCCATGGTGCCGGTCTCCTTCTCGACCAGATCCCACTTGTTGACCACGATGATGCTGGCCTTGCCCGCCTCGTGCGCCAGCCCTGCGACCTTGGTGTCCTGATCGGTCACGCCGTCGCGCGCGTCGATCAGGATGAGGCAGACATCCGCCCGCTCAATGGCAAGCTGGGCGCGCATGACGGAAAACTTCTCCACGCGCTCCTCCACCTTGGATTTGCGGCGGATACCGGCAGTGTCGATGAACATATAGCGGCCCTTGTCGTTTTCAAAGAGGGTGTCCACCGCGTCGCGGGTGGTGCCCGCCATGTCGCTGACGATGAGGCGCTTTTCGCCGAGGATGTGGTTGATGAGCGAGGACTTGCCCACGTTGGGCTTGCCGATGACGGCGACCTTGATGAAGTCGTCCTCCGCCTCGTTTTCCTCCGCCTCGGGGAAGTATTTCAGGCACTCGTCCAGCAGATCCCCGGTGCCGTGGCCGTGTACGGCGGAGACGGCGATGGGATCGCCGAGGCCCAGCTCGTAAAACTCATAGAGCGCCGGGTCCTCCGCGCCGGTGGAGTCGGCCTTGTTGACGGCCAGCACCACGGGCTTGCGGGAGCGCTTGAGCATGTTCGCCACGTCCTTGTCCGCGGCGGTGACGCCGGTGCGGATATCGGTGACAAGGATAATGACGGTGGCGGTGTCGATGGCGATCTGTGCCTGCTCGCGCATGAAAAGCAATATTTCGCTGTCGGTGGAGGGCTCGATGCCGCCGGTGTCCACCATATCAAAGGTACGCCCGCACCACTCGCAGGGCGCGTATAATCTGTCGCGGGTGACGCCGGGGGTGTCCTCCACAATGCTCAGCCGCTGGCCCACCAGGCGGTTGAAGAGCATGGACTTGCCCACGTTCGGGCGGCCCACGATGGCCACAAGAGGTCTTGACATATTCAAATCCCCTTTCTATCAGTGTGGAGATTGGAGAGTGAAGAGTGAAGTTACGGTGTCCGCTTCGCGGACATATTCAAATCGTGCCGAAGGCACACATGAATTCCACTCTTCACTCTCCACTCTTCACTTTCAATCAGGTGTTGTACCGGTAAAACTTCTCATTTGTCTGCTCCCGCTCGGGGAGCTTTACCTCGGGCAGGAGGCCGAACATCGCGTCGCAGAGGGCGAAGCCGTCGGACTCCACGGGGTAGATCGGCACGCCGAGGGCGGCGCTTGCTTCTTCTATCTTCACGTCGTCCAGAAAGTCCAATTCCGCGCGGCGGAGCATGTTCTGGGAGATCAGCAGCCTTTCGCCCAGTTCTTTCCCTTTGAGCTGCTTTATCAGATCGCCGCCGGTCACAAGGCCGGTAACATTGATGCTGCGGCCGAAGAAGTCGTTTTCGATGGGGTAGACATGGCCCTTGAGCGCCGGGAAAGACTCGCGTGCGTATTGCAGCAGCTTTTCAAGATACGGTGCGGCGGAGACCCCGGTGGCGACGGCAAAGTCGATCCCGTCCGGCTCATCCGCCAGCTTCACGGCGCTTTTGAACTCCGTCTCCAGCAGACGCAGCGTGCCCACGCCATTTTCAAGCTGGGTGTATTCCTCGTAGTATTCGTCGGGCGGCAGCTCCCGTCCGGCCTTGATATACAGCTCGTCCCCGCAGAAGAAGACGCGGCTGCCGTGCTTCTTCCGGCATTCCTCCGCGAAGCTCTCCACAAGATCGAGGGTTTCGCCCGCGTGTTCCCCGGTAAAGGGCATGAGGGGGTAGAGACGTTCCCGAAATCGGGTGAGGCCGACCGGGACGATGGATACGCTGTGCACCGCAGGCCAGAGGGCTTCCAGCTCCCGCATGGTATGCAGCAGCTCTTCCCCGTCGTTGAGACCGGGGCAGCAGACGATCTGGCAGTTCATGATGATGCCCGCCTTTGCAAAGCGGCGCATGACGCCGATGCTCTCCCCTGCCCTCGGATTTCTGAGCATTTTGCAGCGCAGTTCCGGGTTCATGGTGTGTACCGAGACGTTAATGGGGCTCACATGCAGGGCGATGATGCGCTCCACCTCACGCGGCGAGAGATTCGTGAGCGTGATGTAGTTGCCGAGCAGGAAACTCAGGCGCGCGTCGTCGTCTTTAAAATACATGGTTTTCCGCATCCCGCGGGGGAGCTGGTCGATGAAGCAGAAGACGCAGGCGTTGGAGCAGGCCCGCGGCGCGTCCATCAGATAGCTCTCAAAGTCGAGCCCGAGGTCGCCGCCCTCCGGCTTCTTGACGTGCAGCGCGTACTGCGTGCCGTCCGGCCTCTGCAGCGTCACGTCCAAAACCCGGTCATAGGCGAAAAACTTGTAGTCGAGCACGTCGAGGATCTCATTGCCGTTGATGGAGACGATCGTGTCCCCGACGCAGACGCGCCCGAACAGAGGACTCGTCGGGTCGACAGACTTTATATAGTTGTCTTCCATCCGGGGTCCCTCCTATCTCACGTGATCGCAGGACGTTAGCTGCTTTATGCGCCCCCCATTCTTTCTTTTCGGCTCTTGCCCGAAAAGAAAGAACGCGCCGCGCCCGGTGTAAGAAAGAAAAGGGCCGCTCAGACGTGGGTTTTCTTTCCTTTGTCCAAACTTTTCTCTCGCGGATAACGCACGGGGTACATCTCCGGTCAAAAGGACGATGCCTTTGATGCGCAGCCGCCCGCGCTCGGCGCTGCATGGTTCATTTCTTTTTGCTTTGCGGGTGTCTTGTAAAAGCAAGAACAGCCATACACAATAATACTTCGC
Source organism: Oscillospiraceae bacterium (assembly GCA_902789745.1). Taxonomy (GTDB): domain Bacteria; phylum Bacillota; class Clostridia; order Oscillospirales; family Oscillospiraceae; genus Limivicinus. Next base: position 3,628 of record CADAPH010000162.1, read on the forward strand.
AAATGCAAACGAGAAGCCACCATGATGAAACGACAACTGACAATCCGGCACAGAGCGCAGCGTACAAAATGAAAGTCAAAACAACCGCCGGCGTGCCCCGGTTTTCCTGTCTTTTGTCTCTTGTGCTTATGAATGACATAAGCACAAAGACGATTCCAATGAGGATATCTTCAATTATCACACGATCTGCCGCATTCAGCAGCCCGCACGCGATAAGGTTCAGCCCGGAGAAAAAATACGCCATCCCCAGAATGATCGTCTTTTCTCTCAAATGAGGTGTATTACTATCATTCACAAAGAAAGTGTATTTCTCCATCTTGCCTCTTACTCGACGCGCGAATAATCGTCTCCACAATAATAAAATGTCAACTCACGAACCGGCCAGCGGCGCGAGCGTAAGCGAAGCCTTCCGCGGACGGATGCGCGATCAAACTATTCTTCCTATGACCGGAGATACGCCATGTTCATCATCCGCGCGAGAAAGGTTAAGACATTGCAAATGTCACCCGCGTCTGAGCGGCCCTTTTCTCTTTGGAGTCCAAGAACCGTTTCTCTTTTCGGGCAAGAGCCGAAAAGAGAAATGGGTCTTGATCTTCGCAGTTAACGATTTCTGAGCAGTAAGGAAAAAGCAAAAGGAGGAAAGGTGCGAAGCCTCTCCTCCTCAAGCAGCTTTACTTGCTCTCTTCAACAGCGATGACTGTCCGGCCCTTGTACTGACCGCAAGCCTTGCAGGCGCGATGGGGCATGCAGAAAGCACCGCAGT
>CADAPH010000163.1 GCA_902789745.1 Oscillospiraceae bacterium
CCGCCCGCCCGGGCGGCCTTTATTTTTTCCAGGTGCCGATTATATACAATAAAGGCAAAAATACTAACACAAAGGTGAAATTCGCGGCGGGGATATAGAGCGTCGACCAGCGTTCCAGCGATGCGGGCTGCGGGGCAAGGAAGAGAGCGAGCACCGTCGCCGCCGCGCCGAAGGCCCAGATCAGCACGCGCCCCTCGCCGAAATCGAAGCGGGGATGCAGCGCCGTGTCGGGCCGATAGCCGCACAGAAGCCGCAGGGAATACTGCCCCGCCCAGAAGAAGAGCGCCGTCATCAAAAAGTCCGGGAAGATCCACAGCATCACCACCAGCGCCTCCACGCGCTCCACCGTGCGGAAGAAGACCAGCGTGCGCACCAGTACGAAGAAGGGACGCGCGAGCTGCGCGGTGAGATCGGCGCCGAGCTGGCCGATCACCGCCGCGGAGACAAGGGTCAGCAGCGCGCAGATCCCTGCCGTCCACACGGCGAGGGCGGGGAAGCGCGGCCCTTTTTCCCGCAGCCCGCCCGCCAGAAAGCAGAGCGCCGTACCCGCGCCCGCGCAGATATCCAACGGCAGCGGAAGAGCCTTCGCAAGCGGCAGGACAGCTTCCGGCCCCACGGGAAGGAGATTGCCGGGATCGGCCTTGAGGAGGGCGAAAAACAGCAGCACCCCCAGTACCCCGAACAGCAGCGGCAGCAGCATCCGGCCCATGCGGACGAGGGTTCGGGGACTGGACAGCGCCGCTGCCAGGGCGATGAGCCCCATGAGCTGGCTGAACAGAAGCGGGGACGCGCCGGGATACACCGTCCCGACCAGCCGGTCGGCGCCGGAGCGCAGCACGAAGCCCGCGTAGACGAGGCACCAGAGCGTGAACAGCGCGAGGGCCGGTCTGCCGAAGCGCTTTCCGCCCAGACGCAGCAGCAGGTCGGGCAACTGTTCCCCGGGCCGCATGCGCGCCAGCAGCAGGGATATGCCCTTTGCCCAGAGAACCGCCAACGGCAGCGCCGCGAACGCTGTGAGCCATCCGGCTCGCCCCGCGATCGCCGCCGCCCTTGCGGGGAAAAGCCGCAGCGCCGGGGCCAGCGCGATCACCGCCCCGAGACTCAAAAGCTGGCGGGTATTGAAGAATTGCTGCATGGCGGTCACCTCCTCTCCTGATAAAAAGTGGAGAGTGGAAAGTGAAAAGCGGAGTTTAAAGTGTCCGCTTCGCGGACGATTATAATTGCGTGAAGCACACCATATACGGATCTTCACTTTTCAATTTCCACTTTATTTCATATCGCTCATCTGGTTGAGCTCCGCACGGACTGTGATCTCCAGCTCCAGCTCCGGAAGAAGATCCACGAAGTCCTGCTCCAGGTTACGCCAGGCCGTGGGGGCGGCGCGCTCCACCTTCTCGGCAAGCCCGAGATAGTCTGCCTTGAGCTCCTTTGACGCCTTCAGGGCTTCGCTGAGGTATTCGGCGAGGCGGGATTCGAGCCGGGCGGTGAGATAGTCCGTGTCCTCCGTCCCCCGGAGCGCGCCGCGCCCGCCGAGCTCAAGAAGGCTTGCCCGGGCGTCGCATTCGATCTGCAGGCCGCGCAGCGTCCCGTCCTCCCAGACCGGGCGGATGCGGCTGCCGCCGCCGTTGATTTCGAGGACGGCGGGCTTGCCGTAGCTGTCGCGCAGCTCGACGGTGGAGCGCCCCACGCGATTTTTGAGAAAGCCGACCGCGATGCCCTGCTCCTTCGTGAGGTAGCGGCAGAGCCTGCCCTCGCGCAGGATCGCGTAGCCCATGGGCGCGACACTGCGCCCGGCCGGGGCGTCGCCCGATCCTTCGCCGGGCGCGTCCGTCTTCTCGCTGGCCTCGCCGGTTTCGAGGGCGCAGATCAGGGCGCTGCCGCAGCGCGCGGTATCACGGAGAATCTGCGCCGCCGTGGTCAGGCCGCTCTCGCCCCGGCGCTTCACGTCCTGCTCCACGATGCGCATCACGTCGCAGATGCCCCGATCTCCGTCGCCCACGCCCATGACGGTATCCTCCGCCGTGCCGCCCTTGACCACGAACAGCGGCATGTCCAGCCGCAGCTCCGGCGAGCGGCTGATATATGCCAGCGTACTCTCCACGCCCTGCTCTGCCAGCTTCTCGCCCAGCAGGAGCCGCCCGATGTGCGGGCAGAAGAGCTCCTCCTCATAGGAATAGCTCCGAATGCGATCCATGGCGGCGGTGATCGAGACCCCGTCCGCCTCCATGCGCGATACGCCGCCGCCGTCCTCGCCCGCCGCCGCGAGGGAGAGGGTCACGCCGCCCGTCTGTGCGTCCAGCCCCATGGTCTGGATGACCTGAAGCTGCTCCACCTCACGGTAGTTTCTGCGCAGACCGCTCGGCCCCGCGAAGAGCAGGAGCTCCCCGGCGCACAGCAGCAGCGCCAAAAGCTTCCTCATGTCTCGCGCCCTCCGTCCGTGATCCTTGTCTCGGCCTCCCGCTTTGGCCCGCGCAGCAGCAGGCGGCTGAGAGGCGCGGCGCCGCCGTCGGACAGGGGCGCGGTGTAGTTGAGACCCAGGCTGTCGATCTCCGCCAGGTGCAGAAGCAGCAGGCACAGCGCCGCCCCCACGCCGAAGAGCCCCGCCGTGACCGCCGCGATCACGAGGCCGAGACGCAGCAGCCGCACCGCCGATCCCAGATCCTGGCTCGGCAGGGTGTAGCCTGCGATGCCCGCAAAGGCCACCACGATGATCGCGATGGGGGAGACGATGCGTGCCTCCACCGCCGACTGGCCCACGATCAGCGCCCCGATGATGGAGACCGTGTCGCCGATGGGGTTCGGCAGGTGCAGGCCTGCCTCCTGCAGAAGCTCAAAGGACAGGAGCATCCCGATCACCTCCAGCGCGGTCGAAAACGGCACCTTCTGCTTGGCCTCGATCACGCTCAGCAAAAGCCGCGTCGGGAGCATCTCCTGATGGTAGAGGGCGATGGCCACATACAGCGCCGGCAGCAGCAGACTCAGGAACAGGGCCAGCCAGCGCAGCAGGGTCAGGGCGCTGGCGATGAGCGTATTCGAGGAGCTGTCCGACGACACGCGCATAAAGTCGGCGAAGCTCACCGGCCCCAGAAGGCCGATGGGCAGACCGTCCACCAGCAGCCCCACGCGCCCTTCCGTTAAATACTGCGCGAAGCGGTCGGGCCGCTCCGTGTGCAGAAGCTGCGGGAAGGGAGAGCGGGGCGCGTCGCAGAGACTGTCCTCCAAAAGCCCCGTCGCCAGCAGGGCGTCCGCATCGAGGGCGTCAAGGCGGCGGGCAAGCTCCTCCGTGACCTCCGGGGATGCCGCACCCTCAAGGTACAGCATCGCCACGCGCGTGCGCGTCGTGCGCCCCACCGAGGACTCCACCAGCTTCAGCCGCGGGGTACAGAGTCTGCGCCGCACCAGCGCGGTATTTACGCGCAGCGTCTCGACAAAGGCGTCCTTCGCGCCCTTGATGGATTTTTCCAGCGTCGGCTCGGCCACCGCGCGCTGGGTTTCGCCGCGTGCCTCAAAGCTCACGGCCTGGCCTGTCCCCTCAAACAGCAGCACACAGCAGCCGTGAGTCAGATCCTCCACGGCCTCGTCGGTCGTCTCCCGGTACCGGGCCGAGCAGTTGTAGACCGCGCCCGCCAGGATGCGCAGCAGACTCTGCCGGGCGTTTTCACCCTCGGGAAGGCGTGAGATCGTTGTGAGCGGGCGGATCACATCCTCTGTCAGCATACGGGCGGAGACCAGGCCGTCCAGCCAGCAGACCGTGACCCGGCGCTCCGACTCCAGGCCGAGGCGCAGGGGGCGCGCCTGAAAATCCGCGCAGGAAGAAAAGATCTCCTCCAGCGCGGCGAGGGTGAGCAGGACGGGATATTCCGCCGTGCGGCGCGGGTGCAGCGCCGCCGCGTGGGTGTTTGTGTTCTTCATCATGTTGTGTAGTATCCCCCGAAAAAACCGCAATATTTTGGCTGGAAAAAATCTTTTGCAAAAAACAAAAAAAGGTGTTGACATTTGGAATAAACGGTGCTATATTAGCCGAGCGCTCGTGAGAAGGGCGGCTGAGTCAACAGAGAACTTCCAAAAAATCCTGGCGGATTTGAAAAAAGTTCTTGACAAAGCAAAGCGACCGAGTTATAATAACAAAGCTGCTCACCCAAAGATCGGAAGAGCGAGTCGAAAAAGAGCTTCAAAAAATTTCAAAAGAAATTGAAAAAAGTTCTTGACAAACTCAAACAGCTGTGCTAATATAAACAGGCTGACGCTGATGAGGCGAGACGCAGAGAGCACCTTGAAAATTGAACAATGTAAGAACAGCTTATGCAAAAATAAGCACCAAGAAAAGGGTTCTTAAAAGTCAGAAATGACTATAAAGATTTCTTTGAGA
>CADAPH010000164.1 GCA_902789745.1 Oscillospiraceae bacterium
TTGTTGTAGACGGAATGGAGATCCGGAACACGCCCCGCGGCCAGATCGCAAAAAAGCTTGCCTATGTGGAGCAGCACACCGACGTCAGCCGCTTGACCGTGTATGATACAGTACTGTTAGGACGCAAACCCCACATGCGCCTCGGCCCAACGACAGAGGATTACGCCATCGTGGATGCAGCCATTGCCCGGATGCAGCTGGACAGCCTGAAGCTCCGCTACATCGACGAGCTCTCCGGCGGGGAGCTGCAGAAGGTGGTGCTGGCCCGGGCCATCGCGCAGCAGCCCAAGGTCCTGCTGCTGGACGAGCCGACCGCAAGTCTCGACCTGCGCAACCAGCATGAGGTTATGCGCATCGTCTCACAGATCGCAAAGGACGACGGCATCACCGTCGTGGTGGTCATCCACGATTTGAACCTGGCACTTAAATACTGTGACCGCTTTCTGCTGATCCACGAGGGCGAAGCCTTCTGTTACGGGGACAGCAGCGTCATCACTCCCGACACCATCCGCACAGTCTACGGTGTTGAGGCAGAGGTTACCGAGCTGCACGGCAGCAAATTCGTCATCGTTACATAGGAGGGCGTATGGAGAACACACAAGAGAATTGGGACAAGGCAGCGGAAAACTACCAGGATGTGTTCCGGCTCGGCCTCAATGACTATAACGCGTCTCTCCTGCGCTTCTGGCAGGAAGAGGGAATGCTCTTTCCCGGCGCGCGGGTGATCGATATCGGCTGCGGCGTGGGGAAATACGGCACCTATCTGGCCGAGCTTGGGTACGACGTGACGCTGACGGACATCTCCGGTGAGATGCTGCGCCACGCCGAGTCAAACATGGCGAAATATAAAACTCCGTGGGCTGTGTACCGCTGCGATTTCAACGAGGCCACCGGCACGGAGCCGGTCTTTGAAAAGGGCTTTGATCTGGCCATCTCCACCATGTCGCCCGCCATCCACGACGCGGCGACGGTAAAGAAGATGAGCGCCATGACCCGGGGCAGGTGCTTCCTGGCCCGTTTTTATGACTGGGCACAGCCATATCGGGACAGGCTGATGAGAGAGCTCGGAATGGAGCCGCGGCGGGTTTTCGACGATCTGCAGGGCGACTGCGCGGCCATGATCCGGGCGGTATGCGAGGCGGGCTTTGTACCGCGGGTCCGCTATGTGGATTACAACTGGGCCGACCCCCGCACGCCGGAGCAGATGGCAGACTATATGGACCGAACCTATTTTGCCGAGGATAAAAACCGGGACGCGCTGACGCGCGAGACGCTGCGGCTGGCAAAACAGCACGCAAACGCAGAGGGGAAAGTCATTGACAATGTGAACACCAGAGTCGCCTGGATCTGGTGGAAAACGGAGGAACACACATGATACATGAGCTGTATAAAAAAGCCGGCGAGCTGCACGGGCATTACTGCCCGGGACTTGCCATCGGCGTGCGTGCCGCCTTTGAGGCGCTGCGGATCCTTGAAATTGAGAAAAAGGGCTTTCCGCTCTACTGCATCGCCGAGAACCGTGCCTGCTACCAGGACGGCATACAGGTGGTCTTCGGCACGACGCTGGGAGACGGCAATCTGGAGCTGAGGCAGCGGGGCAAGACAGCCTTTAACTTCTATGACCGCAGTTCGGGGAAAAGCGTCCGGCTGATTGCAAAGAGCTGGCCGGAGGGTCTGAGCCGGGAGGAGCTGACGGAGTTCATTCTGACTGCGCCGCTGGACGAGGTGTTCGGCCAGACACCGGTGCACTTTGAGGCCCCACCCGACACCTTCGTTCGCAGGCCTTCAAGAGTGTGTCCCCGCTGCGGTGAAAGCTGCAGCGAGCCCTACCTGCGCATCATGGACGGTGAGATCGTCTGTCTTGACTGCGCAGAGAAAGCATAAGCGGGAAAAAAGAGCCACCCGACCTGTTTTGGGACGGGCGGCTCTTGTGCTTCGGCAGTCTTTACAGACGGATGAAATTATAGATCGTTCCGCGCTCAAGTTCAGCAAGACTCTCTTCAACAGGACTGAACACCTTATGAAGATCGAAGTGCAGGCCCTCGTTTTCCAGAGAGGAGGATAAAGAAAAGCCAGCCTGCCGTATCTCAGCCAGCATCGTTTGGATTTCTTCTTCCGTCATGTGAAAGGGCAAAACGGACAGGATCCCGCCCGGCTTCAGAACCCGTCGGCTCTCCGCCAGAAAGCGGGCGCGAAGTGCCTGAACATGGATCAGATCATATATCAGGATGGCATCTGCCGAAGCGTCGGGAAAGTCCATAGAGGCATCCTCGTGGGAGGGCATAGGGTATAGATTGGAAACGCCGCGCTGTTCGGCCTCAGATTTCAGAAAGCTGAGCACATCAGAATCAGTATCCAGAGCATAAACGATCCCCTCTGCCCCGACAGCAGCCGCGGCACCGAAGGCGTAGTTACCCCGGCCACAGCCAAAGTCGATCAAATGATCTCCCGCACGAATACCGCAGGCACGCAGCAGGCGGACACATTCCGTTTCCTGCCATTGGTTTAGTCGGTCTCTGTTAAACATGATTGTCCTCCTTCATGCGCCGGGAGCTCTGGGCTAACATGGCCTGCTCCAGTCAAAGAAAAGGCCGCGGCATATATCCGTCGCGGCCTTCCGATCGGTTGGTATTTACTTTGCTGCTTTCTTGCGGAGACTGGCCTTGACGACGCCCTTGGGATCCTTGATGAGCAGGATCACGAGCCAGAGGATCAGGCCGAGCGCCACAACGGAGAATCCGAGAAAGGCATCGTTGAGCATATCCTCAGCGGCGGGGGTGAAGTACTCTGCGCCGAGCTCGGCGTACTCAAAGATCGCGTCGCCCAGCCACATGAGGGAGGCGCCCCAGAACAGCACGCAGGGGACGCCCAGCATCATGCTGTCATCCTTGCGCTGATACCACTTGATCGTTGCGATAATCGCCGCAAATACACAGATAAGAAGTGTCATGTCGTTTCCTCCTTACGCGGCGGCCTTCTGCGGCTTCGTATCCGGGCGTTCCATGATCCTGTCTGCGACAAACATCATGATTGCCCACGTGACGGTTACAATGATCGCCATGGTGACGCCGATGGTGCTCATCTCGTGCAGCATCTCTGCTGTGTCTCCGGGATCATTCATCGCCGTCAGGAACGGGAACCATGGGACGACTTCACCGTGCCAGATGTGCTCAAAGCAGAGCAGGAACGCGCCGCCCCACAGAAGCTGTGCGAGGATCATGAGCTTTTTGCTCCAGGGGAGATGCTTCTCCTGCTTGGTCTCGACAGCGGCTTTCTTCGCCAGCTTTTGAGAATCGGCCTTCATCTCGTTGTTTTTTATAATCTGTGCGGCCGCAGTGACCACAACGGCCTCAGCGGCGGAAACCAGAAAACATGCCATACTATGTTCCTCCCAAATGGTTTTATTTGCAAACGGCTGACTGCCGCTATGCACTATTTTCTTATCGCGCGGCTGAGCTCTGCCTTGAAGGCGTCGATCAGTGCCGTATCTCCGGTTTTGCGGTATTCCTCCGCAAACTGCTCGGCATACTGAGACATGAAACTGCTGCAGATGCTGTCAAGCTGTCCTCGCACGGAGGCAAGCTGTATCAGGACTTCGGTACAGTCCACACCATCCTCGACCATGCTGCGCACGAGCTTTATATGGCCGATGGTGCGGGACATACGGTTTGCCATGTAACGGGCGTCATATTGCGCAGACTTTTTCTCATTGTCCATTTGAGGCAATTCTCACTTTCTATATTAAAGCTATTTTAACCTCATCAGTGCCAATCCACAACCCGGGTGGGGGGATACAAATTATTGCCCGAGGATATCCCCCCACCGGGGTTAAAGCAGCAAAGTGACGAAAATGAACGAAGTTTCTCTGCCAAAATGCCGAAGCACAAGAGGCGATATGCAAAATTGCCGGAGTTCAAGTTGAATATTCATGCCCAAATTCGTCGAAATACCTGAAATAACCCGGGAGGGGGGATGCTGCAGCAGCATCGAAAAAGGCAAATTTGCATCCCCCCGGGGGGCTTCCGCGCAGAGCGTTTTTCTGTTATGCTCATACCAGATCAGATGCTATGTGATTGCCGGGGGTTCCCTCATCCCAACGTGCTTTTACACCTCTCTGCGCGTAACGGCAATCAAAGATCTCTCTTGCTAAGCCCTCCGTGCTGGTCACACGGAGGGCGTTATAATATCATGATAAATAAATGAGAGGTGTCCTTTACGGAAATCGTATAATACAGGCCTTTTAGTCCTGTAAAACAATAGAGGTGTACTATGTCAGAATTCAAAATCATCGAAGTCAAGCAGAG
>CADAPH010000165.1 GCA_902789745.1 Oscillospiraceae bacterium
TCTTCGTCACTAAAAGTGTACTTCTTCATCTTTCATCACCTTCATTCATTATACCATAGAAAGTGGTGAAATACAATCTTTTTAATCAGGTTATAGTATAACCTATTTGTGGTCAAAATTGTGGTCAGATTATCCGGCACAAGCGAGGTGTGCTTGCCGCCTCGCTTGTGTATTTTTATCGAATACACAGGGAAGGAGAGATTGCTCGACTGCGTCTCTCCTTCTGGCGATATTTCTTTATAGCCGCTCAGCGTTTCCGGTATACGGATGTGCTTTGGCGTACTCCAATGCTTTCTGACGGAATTCGGCTGGCTCCATCGCATCGAAGTGTTTCCGTTGCCATTTTGTGTAATCGAACTTTTCCCGGATAATGATAGAAATAAACTGCTCCGCCTCGAGCACTCCGAGAGCCTCCGTAAGACACTCCATCCCACAATTCATAATATCAACAGTATTCGGAATCATTCTTCACCCTCCGTTTCTGTAACAAATTCAATGGGTATGACTAACTTGATCTTAATATATTGAGATACACTCTCATTAACAAATATCCCCTTTTCAGATAAGGTGCCGATACATTATCCTGTTATGTTATTATAGCACACAGAAAAGCTTTTACCATATATATTAAAATGTCCATAATCTGGCTCGACACGAAAGTGCCGGGCCTTTCTTATTGCCAGGAAGGAGGAACACACATGGCGCCGCAAATCATAAGCCCCTTTGATCCCGCTGCCTCGATCCGCCTGCGGCGGATGGGGCTTCTCACCGAGGATCATCAAGTCAATAACAGCATCGTTGAGGCAATCAGCGTTGTGCAGGCGGGTCTGCTCTTCTCCCAGATTTTCGACTCCTGCGGAGACTGGGAAGGCGCGATCAAGGTCTGCCGCCGCATTACCGCGCAGGCATCGCAGGTCACTGACCGGCAGGTGCTGCTGATCATCTCCATCCAGTACGACGCGATCGCAAAGCCCATCCCGGAGGTCATCTGGTGGATCTCAGGGAACGACGCTTTGCTTGCGCCCTTTGTTCGGGGCTTCGTTCATCACTTAAATGAGCTCTGCGCAAAGGAAGATTTCCGCGAAGGAGGTGGTGGTATGTAGCAGCCTGATCGAATAAAAGCCTGAAACGAGGAGGGATGCCTATGTAGCAAAAATTTTGAAAGCAAGGCGGAGGGGCGCTTCTGCCCCTTCGTCAGTACGGGGCAATGCCCAAAACAATCTGAACGATAAGGAGGAATGCTTACGAGAAAAATCTTCAAACTGTACCTCTGTCTGCTGACCTGTCTGGTGCTGACGCCGCTGTTCATCGTCCCCGCCTATGCGGTGGAAGATATGTGGTCGGTTGCTAACAGGATCATCGTGGACGTATACACCCATATTGCAGGAATCAACACGGTGCTGGCCGGCCTCATGTCCGCCGTCGCGGTCATCGGCGCCAAGCTCTCCAACAACCAGCACAAGGTCGATCAGGCCTGGGACTGGCTCAAACGCATCTGGATCGCCTGGGCCATTATCAACGGCATCGGCGCCTTCATCGCCTACGTTGCGCCTCTGTTCAGCGGGCTGGCTACCATCAGTCCCTGATGCGTAATGTCAGAGCCCGGGCAGAGAGGAGGGCCGTAGCTTGCTTGAGCTTATCTTTCAGGGCTTCATCGAATGGACCTACGGTCTGATTCTGGAGTGCTGGGAGTATTTTTCATCCATGCTCTTAAACGTCATGAGCATGGATTTCGCGTATTTGAAGGAGCGTATGCCCGTCATCCAGCCGATCATGCAGACATGCTGGCCCTGGGCTGGGCGCTGCTCATCGGGAATCTGGTGTTTCAGGCCGTGAGAGGCATGATGACCGGTCTCGGCTTCGAGGCGGAAGACCCCAAACTGCTTTTCTCGCGCACGTTTGTCTTTTCCTTCCTGCTTGTGGCAATCCCGCAGATCTGCAACATCGCGCTGAACATGACCTCGACGGTTATCTCCATTCTGGAGGTGCCGGACGCGGTGGACATCAAGTTCGCGGACGAGGCCAGCTTCACGGGGCTGAGCGCCTCATGGCTCCTGGTTGTGATCTGCGGCGTCATCGTGATGTTCCAGTCCCTCAAGCTGATTCTGGAAATGGCGGAGCGGTACTTTATCCTTGCCGTTCTGACCGTCACCTCGCCGCTCGCCTTCGGGATGGGCGGCAGCCGCAGCACATCGGACATCTTCTCCGGCTGGTGCCGGATGTACGGCTCCATGTGTCTGCTGACGGTTCTGAATGTGATGTTCGTCAAAATGCTTTTGTCGGTGCTCTCCTTTTATCCCAGCGGCGTGGACGTGCTGCCATGGATGGTGCTGGTGCTGACGGTGGTGAAGGTCGCCAAAAAGGCGGATTCCATCGTCGCGCGGATTGGGCTGAACCCGGCCATGACCGGCGACTCTCTGGGCAGACTCCCCGGCGCGCTGACCTATATGGTGGTGCGCTCGCTGGCGGGCAGCGTCCTGCACAGCGCGGGGCGCGGAAGCGCGCAAAACAGCCGCAGGAATCCGGGCACGGCAGCCCCAAGCTCCGGGACGATCCCGCCGGGACCGAATCCGCCGAGGCCGGACAGCGCCGGCGGCAGGAGCATGGGCAGCACCCAGAGCTCCGCTACCCAGCAGAGCCAGAACGTGCAGACAGGCGCGCAGCAGACCAGCGTCAACGAAAACATCTCTGCAAACGCACCCGACAGCCGCTGGTCGAATCCCTTTACCGGCGCGCACAAAAGCGCGGTGCCGCTCGGCACACGCAGAGCGCCGAGTCATATCCGGCCCGCCGTGCAGCAAAGCCCCGTCGGCAAAGCAGAGACTACGGCCAGGAGCAATACGGCTCAGCACGGCACGGCAGGAACACCCGCCGCGTCAGGCGAACATGTTGTGCAGAACGCGGGACGCATCGAGCAGAGCGGCAGCGCGGTCAATGCCCAACGCACGCCCGGCACGGCGCCGGCAGGAACCCGGCCGACAACGCAGCAGACGCCGCCCGGCACAGCGCGCTATTCCCCACGGGAGTCTGACAGCCCCGGCATTGCGAACCGAGCCGATCACGGCACGGCAGGAATCACGCCAGGTTCCGAGCAGAACACTGTCACGATCGGAACCGCCCGTGTATCCAATTCCGTCTCGTCTGTATCGCAGAATCCGGCAAACGCGCGTTGATGCCCTGCATCAGCTCCTTCGCCATCTGCGAGGTCATATCCTTCACATCGCTCATGGCCGCCAGCCCTTCATCGGAGAAGGTCCCCTCGATGATGCCGGCCACCGCGAGCTTGGACGCCATGAGCTTCATGGCCTTGGCCTGCATGGTGTTGGCATAATAGAGCAGATACACTTCGACCCGTGGCGCGGTCTGGTTGATGCGCCAGGAGCGCCGCGAGGCCTGCCGCAGCGTGAACAGGTTATATCCCATGCTGTAGAAGATGAGCGTGATAAAGGCGTTCAGATCGAGGCCGGTTTCCACGCACTTCGGATTGGTGATCAGCACCTGCAGGCCTGCGCTCACGCGCTTCTCCACCCATTCCTCACGCTTTTCCGGCGTGATTTTGGGCAGCAGTACATCGGCGCGGATACCCGCCTCCCTCAGCAGCTTCAACAGCTTGTCCTGAGAATCCGTCCGTGTCCAGCTTGTATAGACGATGACGCGCCCGCCCTGGGAGACCTTGTCCTTCACGATCTCAAGGGTTTTCTCCTCCTTGGCAAAGCTCGTGTCAAAGTCCGCGAGATCGGGCGGCGTAACGATGGGATATCCGTCGATCGGGTGCAGGATGGGCGGCTGCGCGTAGGGCTGATCGGGATAGACGGTCAGCAGATTCAGATAGGCCGACAGGATTTTTCTCGCTGTGCGCCTGTCGCTGCGTAGCACGCGGGTCAGCGTCTTCTCCATTTCCTTATCCTCCACCGTCATTTCGTCGATGCCGGGTGCTTCCTTGTTGGCTTTTACCCGCTTGTACGCCCTGTTCAGGTTGTCCCTGTCCAGGATGCGCTTCAGCAGATCTGCACCGTCCGTTTCTTCGGTTTCCCGTCTGTCAGCACTCCGCGCTCCCGCATATTCTTCATGTTCCGCACTATCCCTTTGCGGGCAGCCCCCGTTGCCGGGGTATTCTGCTTTCTTCATGCTGACCTCCTTCCTCCGTTTCTTCGGACTTACGATTGTTCGGCCCTTCCCTCATTTTTTTGAGGTACTATGGCCTCTGCTGACTTCTCACAGTTCGTTGTTACTATGGCTCGGCTCCCAGTCGCTCATTGCTGTCACCAGGATAGCGTTTTTATTCATCCGCCCGTGCCACCTGTGAGACCTCCCCGGGTACTCACACATTCTTTCGCTCTTATACCCGCCATGTTTACCGCAAGCGATTCCGTGCAGCTATTGGGCTTTAACTTGTATAGCAGTCTTACCCTCGCTTACAGCCTGACATGATTCCTGTTCGTCGGGCCAGAGTTTTGCCGCCGCCTTCCTTCAGATTCCGCCTCGCGACGAACACCCTTGGCTTTGGCTATGACCTTCCCGCTGCCGGGCGGTCTCGGGACTTTCACCCTTTAGAACGTGCGCTCGCCGGGCGCACTA
>CADAPH010000166.1 GCA_902789745.1 Oscillospiraceae bacterium
AAGACGGCAAGGTGACCGGCGTCGAGCTGATGCGCTGTGTCTCGGTGCGTGACGAACAGGGCCGCTTCGCCCCGGTCTATGATGAGACCGAGACAAAGGTCGTCCCCTGCAGCAACGTGCTGGTGGCCATCGGTCAGCGTTCCGACTACGGCGCCGTGCTGGCCGGCACCAAGGCCGAGACACCGGACGGCCGTCTCATCGGCCATGACGGCGTGACCTTCCAGACGGCGGAGCCCGACATCTTTGTCGGCGGCGACTGCGCAACCGGCCCGATGTACACCATCGACGCCATTGCCACCGGCCGTGAGGGCGCCGTGTCCATCCACCGCTTTGTCAACGTCGGCCAGACGCTTACCATCCACCGCAACCTCCGCGAGTTCAAGGAGCTGGACAAGGGCAGCATCACGCTTCCTCCCGAGAAGATCCGCAAGCCCGCTCGCAGCGCTGTGGTCATCGATCAGAAGAAGGTCCGCACAATGAAGGATGACCGTGTCACCTTCACGGAAGAGCAGATCAAGTCTGAGGCTTCCCGCTGCCTGAGCTGCGGACGCAGCGTCGTCGATCCCAACAAGTGCATCGGCTGCGGTATCTGCACCACCAAGTGCGAGTTCGACGCGATCCACCTCAAGCGCGACCGCCCGCAGAACAGCAAGATGGTACCGGCGGAGGATAAGTTCAAGATGATCCTGCCCTATGCCGCCAAGCGTGAGGTCAAGATCATCATGAAGAAAGCCGGAATCGAAGCGTAAAGGCAAGATGCACGAGCTTGGAATCGTAACCTATGTCATTGACCAGCTGAAGGAGATTATGGAGAAAAACAATCTCAAAGAGCTGGAATCGGTCACGCTGGAGTTCGGTGAGGTTTCCGGGATCGAACCGGAATACCTGCGCAGCTGCTGGGACTGGTATGCGAAAAAGACACCCCTGATCGAGCATGCCCAGTTTCTGTACGAGACCATTCCCGCCGTCACCTGGTGCAATGCCTGCAAAAAGACCTACCCGACTTTGAAGTATGGAAAAACCTGCCCTTACTGCGGCAGCGGGGAAACCTGGCTGCAGCAGGGCAACGAAATGAACATCAAGCAGATCGTGGCCGGATAGGCCGCGATCTGCGGAAGGGTAAGACGAAAGAATGAAAGATCTCAAAAATCTGACCTGGTTTGAAGATCTCCTGCAGGACGCAAACAACGAGCTGATCTCGCAGGGACTGAAACAGGGGAGAAAATGCGCTGCCTATATCTGCGAGAATACGCCGGAGCCGCTTCTGAATCTGCCCGGCTGCTTCTCGGTGCGCCTTCGTGCGCCGCGCACCGGCTCGATGGAGATGGCGACCTATTACCTGACCAGCTTTCTCTGCGAATACAGCCGTGCGCTGCTGGAACGCGCCATTGAGGGAGGCTTCAATTTTGCCGACTGCCTGATTGCGCCGGACGGCTGCAGCATGATCAACCGCTGCGCGGAGAACATGGAGCTGCTGCATACCATGGACGGGGGAAAGGACCATTTCTTCTATGAGCACATGGAAATCCCCATGAAGGCGGACGACAACGGGCTGAACCTCTATGTGCTGCAGTGCAGGAACCATATCCTCAATCCGCTCAGGGATCACTTCGGCATTGACGTCTCCGACGCGGCGATCCGCAAAGCCGTGGAAGAGCACAACCGCATCTGCGAGCTGATCCGGGCCATCGGCGAATTCCGAAAGGGGGACAAACCCAGAATCACCGGCTATGAGTTCAGCGTGATTACCATGGCCTCCTACGCCGCACCGAAGGATCTGCTTATCGACCGGCTGGAAAAGACGCTCAAAGAGCTCAAAACCCGCAAGCCGGACGAGGAAAGCCCGTACCGCGTGCGCGTTGCCCTGGTCGGCTCGGAGATCGACGATCCCGACTTTATCAAACTCGTGGAGGAGACCGGCGCGTATGTCTGCGTTGACCGTTACTGCTACGGTTCTTTCCCGGGGAGAGAGCCCATCACGCTTACCGATGAGGAGGACGCGCTCACCCAGATCTGCCGTCAGTATATGATGCGCGGACAGTGCCCGCGCTATATGAACACGGCCAAGCTTCTTGACCGGCGCAGCTATGTGGACGAGCTTGCCAAAGAGTACGGTGCCGACGGCATTATCTACGAGCAGGTCAAGTTCTGTGACCCCTGGGCCTATGACCGGATGCTCGGCTCTCACATCATGCGCAACGAGTACGGCTATCCCGTGCTCTCCATCGACCGCCCTTATACCGTCTCCGGTGTCGGCCAGCTCCGCACCCGCATTCAGGCCTTTATTGAGAGCGTGGAAATCAAGAAGATTCACGGAGGTTCATGATGAAAGACGAAAACAGAATCGGAACCCAAAACCTCGGCAGGTTCTATACGTCCGGCCGGGTGAGAAACCGCCGTGAGTGGCGCGGTGTCAGGGACACAGCCTACGACTTCTCCCGCTGGCTCTACAACTGGCTTACCATGTTCCGTGTCGTGCTCGTGAAGCCCCGGAACATCAAAGCCCTGTTCCGCTATCGCTGGATGGCGAGCTATCTGGCGGTCCCGATGATGATCGACCGCCATACCCAGGGCCTGCGCGATGAGCATCTGCGCATCTGCCATGCCGAGCAGGACCTGATCGTGGAAGATGTCGCAAAGCTGCTGGACAAGCTGTTCCGCGGCGACCGCCGCATCGGCAACGATCAGGAGTTCTCCAAAAAGGTCGTGCTGGTGGATGAGAACGAGATGCAGTCCGTGATGATGGGCTTCCCGACCGTCGTGCCCCTCAGCCGCGAGATCGCCTCTACCTATATCCCCGTGCTTCTGAACCAGCGCGCGGCGCTGCACTACATCGACGTCGCGCAGGAATACGGCCTTGCCGGTGACGTCTGCCCCATGCCCGAGGCGGAGGCCGGTGTCTCCATCGACGACGACGCGCCCGTGCTCGGATGCTGCGCCGTCCAGTGCAACACGACCTGCGACGGCTCGCTCATGGGCAACAGTCTGATCTCCAAGCGCCTGGAGCAGGAGGACGGCATCCCGGTGTTCCAGCTGGCCACGCCGCTGCGCCACAGAGAGGACGACGTACAGGAATATGCGGCCCAGGAAATCCGCAACGCCATCGCCTTTATCGAGGAACACACCGGCGAAAAGTGGGACTGGACACATTACTTTGAGTGCGCAAAACGCGTGAACTACGCGACAAGGTGCCGCCTGGAGTGGCTCGAGATGAACCGCACGGAGTATCCGCAGGTCTTCGGCTCCAACCTCGCGCTCTATACCGAGACAAACTATATGGCCATCAGCGGACGCCTCAAGGTCTTTGAGGACGCTGACCGCAAAATCACCGCTCTGGCGGAAAAGGCGTTCGAGAAAAGGAAGATGGCTGCCAACGAGTACCGCCACCGTGCGATCATCTGGGGCGTGCAGTCCCACTATTATATGGACTTCCTGGTCTGGCTGCTCAACTGCTGGGGGATTGTGCCGCTGACCGATATGCTCTCGATGGTCAATACCAGGATGATCGCGGACACCGACACCCCGGAGAACCGCGAGCAGGCGATCTATGACATCGCATGGCTGACCGAAAACATGATCATGCGCAACCGCACCCACGGCGGATACAAGGTCCTGCTGGACGAGCTCTGGGAGTTCGTGGAGGAATTCAACGCCGACATGGTCATCCTCTGGGAGCATATGAGCTGCAAGGCGCTGGACGGCATGCACGGCCAGTTTGAGGAGAAGGCGAGGGAAAAGGGCATTCACCTTGTCTGGGTCTCTCACGACCTGTTTGACCCCCGCGTGATCTCCCGCCAGGGCGTCCGCGATCAGGTCAACAGCTACATGCGCACGGTCATGAACGAGGAACCCGTCGATCCTACGCTTGAAATCCTCAACGATGAGGAATCCTGGTAAGGAGGCACTGAAAGATGATGAAGACCTTTTTCTCCGGCCTGCTGCGTATGCTGCTGAAGCTCTGCCTGTTCGGCGTGATCGGCGCGGCGCTGCTGTTTGCCGTCTATTTTTTCAATCTCGACATGAAGCTGACTGCGAAAATGGAGCCGCTGCTGACCTGGGTCTATGACAACAAGGTGAAGCGCGACCAGCATCTGTAAGCACCGGATAAGCTGAGACATGGAAAAAGGATCGCATTTGCGATCCTTTTTCCATGTCTGTTGGCAGCTGCGTCCGCAGTCAGGGAGCAGGCCATGAAAGGCGGTGCAGATGTCCCTGCTTTTCAAGACCGGCATAGCCCGTGTGGCGGAGGGCCTCGTAGAGGGCGATGGCCGCGGCGTTGGA
>CADAPH010000167.1 GCA_902789745.1 Oscillospiraceae bacterium
AGATAGAGCAATTCCTCCACCATGCCGCCGAGCTTGTCCGACTCCGAGAGGATCACCCGACCCGCGGCCTTCGGCTCCATGATGCCGCAGACGATGCCCTCCGCGTTGCCGCGGATGGACGTGAGCGGCGTGCGCAGCTCGTGCGACACGTTCTGGAAAAAGGTCTCCTGCTTCTGCCTGGCATCCCGCAGCTCCGTCACCATGCGGTTCATGGAGTCCGCGAGCTGGTTAAACTCCACATCCTGAAACCGCAGATCGCGCGTCTCAAGCTCTCCCCCGCCGATCCCGGAGGCGAAATCCGACAGGCTCTGCACCGGCTCGGAGAGCGCCCGCGCAAAACGGCGGCTCAGCAGCGCGGACAGCAGGATCGCCGCCAGCACGATCAGCGCCAGCACGGTGTTCACCTGACGGGAAAAGGCGGCGATCGAGGTCATGTCGACGTAGGCCAGCAGATAATGATCGCTCTCGTCCGGGTACTGCCGGATGGAGACGGCATAGGTCCCGCTCTCAAGCGTCACTGTCTCATTCTCAATCTCAGCGCTGAGCTCCCGGCTGCAGAAGTAGGCTGCCAGCTCGCGGCCTGCTTCGTCATTCCCGCGCAGCGCTGAGAGGACCTGCCCGCTCCCGTCGAGCACGACGGCGCTGCCGCGCGTACCGGTGACACGGTCGGGGCGCCCGTCAAAGCGGCCCGAGCCTTGACCTTTGCCGTGCATCCCGCCCCGCCAGGTCTCCGACGCGCTCTCCGTTACCGAAGAGAGCTGCGATGAGACGCGGGAGCGAATATAGCTGTGGATGGAGAGGTTGAAGGTCAGCGCGACCGCCAGCAGGATGCCGCAGGTCAGTGTGATCATCGTCAGGAGAACATGCGTCCGGATATGCCGCTGCCGATTCATGCCTTTTCCTCCAGCCGGAAGCCGAAGCCCCAGACCGCCGCGATCGTGACGCCGCAGCCGTCCAGCTTCTGCCGGAGACGGCGCACCGTGTCGTCGGTGGCGCGGGTCTCCACGGCGGTCTCAAAGCCCCAGACCTGATTGAGCAGTTCTTCGCGGGACACGGCCTGCCCGGCGTGGAGCATGAGATATTTCAGCACCTCGTACTCCGTCGGCGTCAGGGTGAGGGGCTTTCCCTCCCGCAGGATGTGCCGCCCCTCCTCGTCCAGCGAGAGGCGGCCGACGGTGACGCACTCTGCCGCAGGCGCTGCGTGTTTCTGGCTCTCAAAGTCGATGCGGCGGAAGATCGCCCGCACACGCATCAGCAAAGCCATCGCGGAGAAGGGCTTGGTGATGTAGTCGTCGCTGCCGAGGCCGAGACCCATGGCGAAGTCGTTCTCCGAGTCGCGGGCCGTCAGCATGATAATGGGGACCGTGCTGCTCTTGCGGAGCTCCGTGCAGACGGTAAAGCCGTCGGAGCCCGGCATCATCACATCGAGGATCACCAGATCCGCGGGAAGCTGCCGAAAGCGCTCCAGCAGCAGGTCACCTGTTGGGAAGTCCTCGACCGCATATCCGTCGCTGATTAAAAAGGTGCGGATCACCTGGCGGATGTTGTCGTCATCGTCCGCGATATAAATATGTTTCTGTTCCCCCATGTTTGTTTCATCCTTTTCTCCCGTATGGCTTCATATTAGCATTGAAGAACGGGAAAAGCAAGGTGCGCTCTGCCGCAATCCATACGAAGGCCTTCGTATGGTTTTCGTAAATTTCGCCGCCGTTTCTCGGAGACGGCAGCAGACCTGCCCTGCTATACTTTGCGCAAACACCGGGGCCGTCATCCCGTGAAAGGAGTGGACAGAATGCGTGGAAAAGGCCTTACCCGTCTGGCGGCGGGAACATGCAGTATCTGCATCTGCTATGCGCTGACCATGCAGAGCATCCGCGGCGAGTCTGCCATGGCTGAGTGGACAGATCGTACCGCTCTCGCTGTCGAGACCGCCGTACCAACACCCGAGGCGTTTGAGTCGCGTTTTTCTGATCGGCAGGGCGAGATTTCCTTTGACTCCAACGATGGACATGGCAGAAACGGCCACAAAGGCAGCCGACGGGGAAGGTCCGCCTTCTCTTACCCGAGAGGGAGCGACAACGAAGAGGAGGAAAAGACGGCCGCCGGGGAGAAGGAGAGCGACCATGACAATTCCGCTCCGCGTGAGCAGGCGTCCGGTGATCCGCCGACGCTTTCACAGTTTCTGTCCTCCCTGCGATGCGGCGGCTGCCGCCACAACTGCAGTCTGTTCAATCCCCGCTGCATGAAGGGGCGCAGCAAGGCGCAAAAAGCACAGACGGAATATGTACAAACCTATGGGAGTGATTTTTAATGCTTGAGAATCTGGAACGTGAAACCACCACCGCCCTGCGCAGTTTGTGCGAGGGACAGACGCGCGTGCCGGAAGCCGAGTGGTTTCTGAAAGAGATATACGCCCATTTTTCACCCCGCACGCTTAAAGAGAAGAAGCCGGAGCTGATCGTATTGGGAGAGGACTTCCCCTGGGAGCTCGCCTGGTCTTTCGGGGCAGTCCCCTATTATATTCTGGGCGGGAGTCTGGAGACAAGCCGTTGGGCGGACGCGCTGCTGCCACGTGATGCGGACCCGGTCAGCCGCTCCGCCTGCGGTTATCTGTTGAATACCCGGTTCAATCTGGCTGAGAACGCCCTGATCGTGACGACACTCTGCTCGGACAACCGTCGAAAACCGGTCGGCCTTTTACGTGACAGCGGTCTTCATGTGGAGGCGGCGGACATCCCGCCGGGCTGCGATCAGGAGGCAGCGCGGGAAATCCGGGCAGAGGAGCTGCTGCACATTGCGCAGGCGATGGAGCGGCATACCGGTCATCCCCTGAGAAGCGGCGCGCTGAATACGGCGATTCGTCAGCGGCAGCGCATCCGGAAAGGAATCCGCAGCTTTGAGCAGGCCGTGGCCGACAATCCCGGCTGCCTGTCAGCGCCTCTCTGTCGCTTGATTTTGGAGAGCATCTGGTATACCGAGGCCCCCGAGCACTGGCTTTGGCGGCTGGAGCACATGACAAAAGCCGTCCGGGACTGGCGGAAAGATCGGTACACCCCTGCCGACGCGCGGCCCGGTATCCTGCTGGCGGGTTCGCCGGTGCTGTTCCCAAACGTGAAGCTCCCTCTTCTCTTTGAATCCGCGGGGCTCCGCCTGACAGCTTTGGCCGACCCGGTCTCCATCCGGATGAATCTGCCCGGACCGCGTCCGGGGCGCTTTCGGCGCGTGAACACTTTGGTGCGTGAGCTCGCCGCAGCCGCTCCCACGCTGGACGTCTCCGGTTCCCAGACGGTAAACCGGGGGCTTCAGGCCGCGGTACGGGAGCTTCTGGAACTGCGGCAGATCGACGGGATCGTTTACCATGTTTTGAAAGGGCAGATCGAATTTGACTTTGAGTTGTCCGCCATCGAAGCGATCGCAGGAGAGTTCGGCCTCCCGGTCTTCCGTCTCGAGACCGATTATCAGCCGCAGGATGTGGAGCAGCTGCGTATCCGTGTGGAGGCTTTCGCGGAGATGCTGCGCCAGAACCGTATGGAAGGAGCGCGTCCGGCATGAGGAAAAAGAAGCTTTTCGCCCGTGTCCTCGCATCAGCTCTGTTGGGGCTCATCGCCTGGTTCGCCGCGGAGTTTCCGTTTTTCGTCTTCGCCGAGGACGACCCCGCCCCGTCGGCGACGCCTTTCCTGCTGGTCGTACTGGTGTCGCTTTTCTGCATTGTGCTCGATGTACTGCTGAGAAAGCGTGCTTATCAAAGGAGAGGTCTGTCGGAGAGCCGCGTTCGGGTCCGGCACAGAGGCACTGTTCGCCGCCGTTTGCCGCCGACCTTTGAGCTTGTGCGCTGGGGCATGATGATCCTCAGCTTTGCCGGACTCATCTGGGGCGGCAGGCTGCTGGGGACGAGCCTGCCTCAGTTCCAGCTTCCGATCCTGGCCTGCCCGTTTAATGAGGAGCAGTTGACCGGGGCGAGCTGTTTTCTCTTCGGGCATGCGGATATGCTGCTCGAGGAGGGCTTGAGCGGGGTGCTGTGGTTTATCGGCAGCTTTGTGGGAAGCGTTCTGCTCTTCGGGCGGCTCCTCTGCGGCTTTGTGTGTCCGCTCGGCTTTCTGCAGGACGTGAGCTATGAACTGCGGCAGGCGCTCCATACGGAGGGCGTGGCGCTGAACGAAAAGCTCTACGCGGCGCTGCGTTTTGTCAAGTGGATCATGCTTCTGTTATTTCTGAGTCTTGGGCTCATCGGCGGCAGTTTCTGCG
>CADAPH010000168.1 GCA_902789745.1 Oscillospiraceae bacterium
AGATCATAGAGCTCGATGCCGTTCATGCCGCTCTCTTCGGCGGCCGTAATCAGCTCTTCCCAGCTCAGGTGCTGCCAGCCGCGGGTGGAAAAGGAAAGCTTCATGCCTCACCCTCCTCATACGCGATCTTGTTGAGCGCGTTGACGTACGCCTGAATGCTGGAGAACACGATGTCGGTGGAGATGCCGCGCCCGGAGTAGAGACGCCCGTTCGACACGAGGCGCACAACCGTCTCGCCCATAGCCTCGCGGCCCTCGGTGACGGCGCGGATCTGGAAGTCGTCCAGCTCATAGTGGCGGTTGATCACTTTCTCAAGCGCGAGGAAGGCTGCGTCGATCGGCCCGTCGCCGAGGGCGACGCCCTCCAGCATCTCGCCCTCGCGGTTGAGCTTGATGTGCGCCATGGCGGAGATATTGCTGCCGCTGTTGATGACATAGCTCTCCACGGTGTAGCTCTGCGGCACCTGGAGGGCGACGGAGGCGATGATCGCGTCCAGCTCCCTTGCGCCGACCTGCTCCTTGTGGCGCAGCAGCTCCTGCACGGCCTCCCACACGGCCTGGGTGTCCTCGCTGTTGAGGTCGTAGCCCATGTCCCGCGCCGCCTTCGCGACGCTCTGCGCGTCGTCGCCGAGGGAGAGGGCGAGCGCCGATTCGATGTCCTGCACCCCGTCGTCAAAGGGCGAGGTCTTGTTGCGCTTGGTCTCGCACATCCATACGATCTGCCGCACGATGCGCTTGAGCTCCACCGTATGCAGGGGGCAGGAGACCCCAAACAGCTCCTCCCGCGCGGCGAGGATGCCCGCCACGTTCTGGAGGGAAGCGGTATCGCCCACGGCGGCGGTCTTGACCTCTCTGGCCCCGGCGCGCACGGCGGCGACGATGCAGGCGTCCGCCATCGCCATCGTATTCGCGCAGGCGGCGCCCAGCGTCACGTCCGAGAGGGCGGGGATCGTTTCCAGCAGTTCCTTCAGGAAAGCGGCAAACTCCTCGGGCAAGAGCGCGCCGGTGGCGTCGCAGATCGTGACGGTCTTCGCGCCCGCGGCGATCGCGGTTTCAATGGCTCTTTTCAGAAAGGCGCTGTCGCTGCGGGTGGCGTCCTCGGCGATGAACTCCACATCCTCGGTTTTATCCGCGCAGGCGCGCAGCGTGCTCTCAATGCTCTGGAGCATGGCGTCCGGCTTCTTGCGGGACAGGTACTCCATCTGCACCGTGCTCACCGGGGCCGCGACCTGGAGCCGCGGATGCTTCGCGCCCTTGAGGGCTTCCCAGGTCTGACTGACGCTCTCTTCGCTGAGCTCCACCGGGACGGCGACGACGCTGTCCTTCACCGCCGAGGCGACGGATTTGACCCGCAGCGCATCGGCGCGGGCGGAGCGTATGCCCTCGATCTCGATGACCGGGACGGCCAGCTTGTTCAAAAGCTTCGATATTTCCAGCTTGCCCTTGAAGCTCAGGCTGTGATCGCCCTGCCTGGCAAGCTGTTTCATGGTAATGTCGCTGACGCGGATTTTCTCCATTTCGCGCACTTCCTTCGGAAAGAATTAAAACCCCTGAGATCCTGTGGGATCTCAGGGGCGAATGTTTATTCGCGGTACCACCCTGGTTCTCCGCCGATAGCGGCGGACTCTCTCGGATTCAAAGTCGTAAATCCATGGCCTGTAACGGGGCCTCCCGTGATCCACTCATCTCCATCGTACAACGGCTTCGCAGATCCCGCTCAGGAATGAGACGCCTTCCGATCTCCGCTTCGGCTCACACCGACCGCCGAATCTCTGTGCCGGTCTCCCGGAGGCGATTTTCCCTCATTGCATTTGACGCGCTGATTTTACCATAGCCCGGGGCGCAGCGTCAACTGTGTAAGTTACCATTTTTCATGGGTAATTATGAGAAAAATCTTGACATTTTGACGCTCTGTGGCTAAACTCATCGGGTATAAACGGAAATCAGGTGAGACCCCATGCGCATTATTGACGCCCATGTACACATTTTTCTGCCGCGCATCGCCCTCGCCGCGGTGATGGCAACCAACGCCTTTTACGAGGGCTGCGCCAACGCGGAGATCCCCGTGCCCGCCGCGCTCGGCCATCTGCCGGGGACGGCGGAGGATCTGCTGCCCCGTATGAAAAGGGACGGTGTCGACCGCTCCGTCGTCTTCTCCACGGCAACAGCGCCCCATCAGGTGGAGATCGTCAACAACTTCATCCGCGACGTCTGCCGCGAAAACCCGGCGCTGATCGGCGTGGGCACCATGCACCCGGACTACCCCGACTTTGAGGGGGAGCTCAAACGCATGAAGGCAAACGGGCTTGTCGGCGTCAAGCTGCACCCGGACATTCAGCGCTTCCGGCTCGACGACGAACGCCTCATGCCCCTGTTTGAGCTCATGAGCGCCGAGGGGCTCTTCCTCATCGCCCACACAGGGGATTACCGCTATGACTACTCCTCGCCGCGGCGCATGGCAAATGTGGCAAAGCGCTTTCCAAAGCTGAGATGCATCGCGCCGCACTGCGGCGGGTGGAGCGAGTGGGCGGAGGCGCGGGAGTGCCTGAATCTGCCGAACGTCTATATCGACACCAGCAGCACCCTCCCCTTCGGCGCGTATGAGGCCGCGCATGATGAATGAGATGATACTGGGCGAGAATTTCGAGAACTTTTTGAAAGAAATTTTATAAAAAATCGGCGGATACATTTGTATCCGCCGATTTTTTATAGCATCAGCTCTTCGGCCAGGCGGCGACGAAGGGCTGCTCATAGGGGACTTCCTTCTGCGCGCAGACGCCTTCGCGCCACATGTCGAAGAAGCGCCCGAAGGGGAAGACGTAGAAGCCGTCCTGGTAGTGGTCGGTGATGTCGTAGGGATCGGCCAGGATCAGCACGTCGTCATAGGGATCGTCCGTGCCGCAGCCGTCCAGCCCGATCACGACCTGCCAGTGTCCGGCCCAGTCCACCCAGTCCACCATGACCGGAATGCCCGCATCGAGCTTTTCGATCAGATAATCCTCCGCCTCTTCAACGTCGGCAAAGCGGAGCTCCGTATCGGCGTGGGCGTCTACGTTCCAGCCGAGCCCTTCAAAGAACTTTGCAAGCCCTTCCACGCTGGTGCCTTTGGAGGTGTCGGTTTCGGCGATCTCCGCGATCTTCAGCTCATCATAGCCGTCGTCCGCGCCGAAGCGATAGAGCACCATCAGGGCGCTGGACGGGCCGCAGGTGTGCTCGGTCGTCTGCTGGTAAGTGTCGAA
The DNA here is from genome assembly GCA_902789745.1 of Oscillospiraceae bacterium. GTDB lineage: Bacteria > Bacillota > Clostridia > Oscillospirales > Oscillospiraceae > Limivicinus. Next base: position 3,239 of record CADAPH010000168.1, read on the forward strand.
CTTGCTGAGAATATGGAGCGTTTCGCCGCTTTCCATGTTGTAGTAGTCGTTGATAACGAAGTAACGGGAATCCGGATGATTGAGCGCGCCTTCATAAGCGTCCGCGCCGTCTTCATCCGCGGTGGTGGGATAGTTCTCCGGATACGAAATGGCGTGCAGCTCCGGCGCGGCATACGCGGACGCGGCGAACAGGCAGAAGCAGAACGCAAGCGTTAGCACAAGAAACAGCATATTGGTTCTTTTGTACATAAGAATCCCCCCGTCGTTTTGATATCGGCTCAATAGAACGTGGCGACCGCCTGCTCGGGCGGTTCGCATTCCTCATGGCTGATGTAGGTCAGCACGGGGCCCTTGCGCCCGTAGGCCATGGAGAACTTGAAGTTGATCTTCGCGGTGAGGATCACCCAGCCCTCGTCCTTCATGGTGTCGGCCTTGTCCCAGCTGCAGACCAGCGCCGCGAACTGGATATCCTCCACGCAGCAGGTCATGACATGGCGGCCGATGACGAAGGTTTTGGGCGGCAGGCGCTTGCGCAGCAGGGTCTTGGCCTTGAAGCGCACGGTCTTGCCCTCGTACTTCTTGGGCTCCTCGCTCATGTCGCGGTACCAGAGGGCGTAATCGTCGTCGCCGATCTCGATGATCGGGGCGTCCACGTCGAAGGGCAGCGGGTCTTCAATGTCGTCGTAGACCACATTGCCGTCCGGGGCTTCGTAAGCGATGTCCGCCCTTCTTGACGCGCCGCGGACGATTTTGTGAAACTCCATCTTGTCCATATCGGGCTTAAAGCGGTTGAAGACCACCAGCTCGCAGCTCTTGAGCTTGTCATAGACGAGCTGGCGCATGTTGGCGTTGTAGCTGAGGAAGGTGGTGGCGTCGGCGAACATGAACTCCTGATATACCATCCAGTTCTCCGGCATGGCGGAGTAGAGGGCATCCAAAAGCCACATGCCGTTATACTCGATCAGCACACGCTCGGCCTTCGTCTCCTTCACAAAACGCAGGAGGTTCTCGGTCGTCAGTTCGCTCTGATCCTGGATCGTGCGGATCTGCACGGTCCTGGAGGCAAACTGATCGGGCTCGTATTCCTCGATCCCCTCCTCGCACAGCAGGAGCAGGGTGCGCTCCCCGTTGCAGAAGCGCTTGTCCTCCAGGGTCTCCTGGATGAACTTCGTCTTTCCGGCCTCCAGAAAGCCGGTGAACAGATAGACGGGCATGTCCGTCCGCTTGTTGTCAGCCAAGGTTGAACAGCTCCTTCAGGGCAGTTTCGTTGAGCTTCGAGCCGATCACGCAGAAGCGGCCGGTCACAGCGGCCTGACCGCGGCGCAGGTCGATCTCGCCGGGAACATAGTCGAAATAAATCCACTCGCCGTCCGTAGAATCGACGATGCCCTTCGCGCGCAGAACAGCGCCGAAGCGGACCTCGTCCTCGAGCTGAGCGAGAATACCGCGCAGCTCGTCTTCCGTAAACTTCTTGGGCGTCTCCATGCCCCAGCTCTGGAAGATCTCGTCGGCGTGGTGGTGATGATGGTGATGGTGCCCGTCTTCGTCGTGATCGTGGTGATGGTGGCACTCGCACTCCGGATCGTCGCACTCGTCGCCGTCATGGTGATGATGGTGCTCATGCTCGTCATCATCGTCGTGGTCATGGTGATGGTGGCACTCGCACTCCGGATCGTCGCACTCGTCCTCGTCATGATGATGGTGATGGTGGTGCTCATGTTCGTCATCATCGTCGTGGTCGTGGTGATGATGGCACTCGCATTCGGGATCGTCGCACTCGTCCTCGTCGTGGTGATGGTGGTGATGATGGTGCTCATGCTCCATCTTCTCCAGCTCGTGCTTGAGGCCGTTCTTGTCCATGGCCTCGAGGATCTGCGCGCCGGTGAGCTGATTCCAGGGGGTGGTGATGAGCCCGGCCTCGGGGTTCAGGGCCTTCAGGATCTCGGTGGCCTCGAGGATCTTTTCGGGCTTGGCGGTGTCGGTGCGGCTCATGACGATGAGATCGGCGTTCGCGACCTGATCGTTGAAAAACTCGCCGAAGTTGCGGGCGTACATTTTGGCCTTCCCCGCGTCCACGACCGTGACCTTTGCGCCGATGTGCGCGCCCTCCACGCGCTCGACCGCGGCGGCGACGTCAGACAGCTTGCCGACGCCCGACGGCTCGATGAGGATGCGGTCGGGGGCAAACTCGTCCATCACCTTTTTCAGGGCCTTGGTGAAGTCGCCCACCAGGGTGCAGCAGATGCAGCCGGAATTCATCTCCGTGATCTGCACGCCCGCGTCCTGCAGAAAGCCGCCGTCAATGGCGATCTCGCCGAACTCGTTCTCGATGAGGACGAGCTTTTCGTTCTGATAGCCCTCCGCGATCAGCTTGCGGATAAGCGTGGTTTTCCCCGCGCCGAGAAAGCCGGAGAAAATGTCTATTCTTGTCATGGTTTTTTGCTTCCTTCCATGTTTTATTTACCAATATTGCATTATATCACCCTTGTCAATGCCCCATCCGTACAAAAACCGGGGCATTTCGCCCCGGTTGAAAAGTTTTACCGATTATTCATAATCCTCTTATTGGCTGATCGTGTAGCCGGAGATGTCGAACAGCGTCTCGTCCACCTTTTCGTCGATGCCGTGGACGGTGTAGACCGTCTCTCCCATCTGCGGCGCCACAGTCGGCGCGCCCACGACAATGCGGATCAGGTTTCCGGCGTCGTCAAAGTAATAAACGGCTTCGGCGGTATAGTCCTGGGCGGGGTAGACCTCCGCCGTATAGGATACACCCTCAAGCTCCCGCGTCTCCGTCTGATAGTCCGTGCGCATGGCACGCTCATAGAGCGTCTTGTAGAGCTCGTCGGTCAGGAGGATATTCTCTTTCAGCATGCTCAAGGAAGTCGACAGCGCGATATTTCCCCGCTTCTCATTCGGATACAGCACGTAGCTCGTCCCGTCCAGGAAGGCGGTCGCCGTGAGTTGTTCATAACCACCCGCTTTTGTGGTGCGCAGTGAGAAGAGCTTTCCGTCCTTTTCGTGAACGTCAAAGATCGATGTGGAATCCATGAAGTCGGAGTGATACTCGTAATCCAGATGCGCGCCCTTTTTGGCGTCGATGCCGTGGAATACCGCATACAGCTTTGAATCAGGCGCGTGATTCGCGGGGGTGAAGCCTGTTGTATCCACGCCCGCGGCGGCGTAGTAAAGATACAGCCCCTGGCCCATCTCCATTTCGATGATCCCGTCCCGGAGCCTGACGTCCTGCGGGATACCTTCATCACTGTACAGGGTGACGGTGCCGTCCTTCGCTTCCCATTTGGAGATTTTCTCCTCCATCCCCGCCATGGACAGAAGCCCCGTTCCGTCCTTCGCCAGGGTGAGCACAGAGCTGAGTCCCATGCTCTCGGGCGTCTTCTGCTCTGTCCGCCCATGCGCCCAGGCAAAAGGCAGAGAGTATAGCGGCCGCTGTCAGAATTGCGATTATGCGTTTCATGGCTGGCTCCTTTCCGCCGCAATTTGCGGCCGATTCTTTCCCAGTCGGCTTACATACTTTTGTTATTTGTATTCTACCATGCAGCGGCTTGCTTTGTAAAGGGAAACAAAGAAACGGATTGCGGACCAGCGCGCACGCCGGTGTGGCAATCCGTTTTTTTCGTTTATTTCAAAAATCCGTTGATGATCTGCTCTTCGGCCTCGGCTTCGGTGAGGCCGAGGGTCATGAGCTTGATGATCTGGTCGCCGGCGATCTTGCCGATGGCGGCCTCGTGGACGAGGGCGGAGTCGATGCAGTTG
>CADAPH010000169.1:0-4015 GCA_902789745.1 Oscillospiraceae bacterium
GTCGACGATGCGCTTGTACTGGCCGAAGAGGAAGCCGACCTCACGCGCGCCCACGCCGATGTCGCCGGCGGGCACGTCGGTGAACTGGCCGATGTGGCGGTAGAGCTCAGTCATAAAGCTCTGGCAGAAGCGCATGACCTCGGCGTCGGACTTGCCCTTGGGGTCAAAGTCGCTGCCGCCCTTGCCGCCGCCCATGGGAAGGGTGGTCAGGGAGTTTTTCAGCACCTGCTCAAAGCCCAGGAACTTCATGATGGAGAGGTTAACGGAGGGGTGGAAGCGCAGGCCGCCCTTGTAGGGGCCGATGGCGGAGTTATACTGCACGCGGAAGCCGCGGTTGACGCGGGTCTTGCCCTCGTCGTCGACCCAGGGGACGCGGAACTCGAGCACGCGCTCAGGCTCGACAAAGCGCTCCAGCAGGCCGGCGGCCTCCCACTCGGGGTGCTTGTCGACCACGAGCTCGAGAGACTCAAAGACCTCGCGCACGGCCTGGAGGAACTCGGGCTCCCCGGCGTCGCGGCGCTCGACCTCGGCATACACACGGTTGAGATATTCGCTTTTAAACATTGTTTGCTTACCTCCTAATGATCGGATGCAGAAATTATACAGCAAATAACCTGAAACGTACAAGAAAAAACGCATGTCCCCGTGTAAAAATTCAAGGGGACATGCGCTCGTTTCTTGTGAATTTTTTACGATTTGCGGAGTCTTTTACCAGATATTCACGCGATCCGCCGGGGCAAGGTACATGTTGTCGCCCTCGGTGATGCCGTAGAAGTCGAGGAACTCGTCGAACTGCTGGAGCGTGCAGTTGATGCGCAGGTAGGGCATGGGATGCACGTCGTTGATGCGGCGATAGCACATCTGCAGCGTATCCTTGGCGAGCCAGATGTCGGCATAGGCGCGGAAGAAAGCGTCGTAGTCAAAGTCTTCCTTTTCGGCTGCCACGCGCAGCGCCACCTTCATGCCCGCCATATCGGCGCACGCCTCGCCGGTCATGATGCTGCCGTAGAGATCCTGGCCCTCCCAGGGGTGTATGGCGTTATAGTAAGCCTCCATCTTTTCGTTGCGCGCGAGGAAGGCGGCGTAATCCTCCTCCGTCCACCAGTCGGCCATGTTGCCGTCCTTGTCGAACTGCGCGCCGCTGGAGTCGAAGCCGTGGGAGATCTCATGCCCGATCACGACGCCGAGCTTGCCGAGCAGCTCCTCGTCGCTCATCTCGCTGTTGTAGATCCCGCCCTGTGCAAAAGCGCCCAGGATCGTGATGTTGTTCTGCTGCCAGTCGTAGAAGCAGTTGACGGTCTGCGGTGTCATGCCCCATTCTTCCTTGTCCACCGGCTTGGAATAATCCTCTACGGACTCTGCGAGGTAATACGCCCCAATAGCCCTGTACGCGTCCCAGAGGGTGCCGCCCTCCTCCGCGGAGGCAAAGTTCAGCTCCGCGCAGTCGTATTTCTCCCAGCTGTCCGGGTAGAGCACGCGCTTGTCGATGACGTCCAGCTTTTCGATCGCCTTCGCGCGGGTCTCGTCGGAGAGGAAGTCCGCCTCATTGATGATCCCGTGATAGGCGTCGAGGATCTCGTCGATCATCCCGGAGATGCGGTCCTTGTCCTCCTGCTTCAGATAGGTCTCGGTATAGAGCCGCGCGACCGGCCAGGCCAGCGTCCCTGCCACGCTGCTCGAGAACACCGTCTCGTCGTCCAGCATGCCCGTCGCGCCGGAGATCGCGTTGTTGCACGCGTAGTTCCACTCATAGCACTCACGGTCCAGGCTGTCCGCCGCGCCGACAACGCCGTGCACCAGGAGATAGTCCTTGATCAGCGGGAAATTCTCTTCGGTATAGAGCTCGTTGATTTTCGTGAGGAACTCCGGATTCGTCACCATATAGACGTCCGCCTCCGGGAATCCGCAGGCCGCCAGATTCTCAAGGATGGGCAGCTTGCCCTGCGCCTCACGCGTCTCGTCAAGCGTATAGTAATTGGTGATGCGGGAGATGTAATCCGGCTTCTGCTGCTCCTCGCTGGTATGGATAGCCGGAGCGACCATGGCTTCAAAGGCGAAGCAGTTTTCGATCTTCTTCAGCGCCTCATCCTCCGCATAGCCAACCTTGACCAGCATCTTCTGCGCGAGCTCCGAGATCGCTTCCTTTTTGATCGCGCCGTAATCGGTCAGTTCCCTGTATTCGGCGGAGTCGCCCAGCAGCAGGCCGCAGTTGCCCACCGACAGAACGTAGCGGGTGGAATCTGTAAAATCGGCGGTGGAGCCGCTGCTCCAGAGGCCGGCCAACTGATCCAGGGGCGGTACTTCGTTAAAATACGCGCTCAGCGCATCGAGCGAGTCAAGCGCCTCGACCTCATCCACCTGCTCCTTCAGCGGCGCGGCGCCCAGCGCATTGCGGCTGTCCCAGTCCATCATGAGCTTGAACAGGTCATAGGCCAGCTTTGCGTCATGCTCTTCCGGCGCGTCGCCGAGGAACATGTTTTTGATGTCATCCGAAAGCTTCAGCTGGACGTCCATCGTGGTTCCCGCGGTGGGATAGCCCTCCGGGATCTCCAGCGCGAGAATCTTGTCCTTGTTGACGGCGAGGACATAGTCGTCCTTGAGGTTCGTTTCCGTGTCCCCGGTCACGTTGCCCTCCAGGTCGCTGCACAGCCAGGGCGTGCCGGTTCGGTAGTCCGGCTCGTCCGCGAAGGCCGGGGCGGTCAGCGACGCGAGCATCGCCAGGGTCAGCAGAATACTGAGCAGTTTTTTCATGAAAAATCTCCTTTCCATTCACTTGCGGGGGATGGTTCGATAGCGCAGAAAAACATGCTGGTGATAGTTTACGCTTCCAATCGGAATTGTTCAACTGAAAATTCATGAATTATGAAAAAGCATGAGAGGGGCCAGCCCCTCCCATGCTGTAATGCGTAGACAAACCCCGGTACATGTCATCTCGAGCGAAGGCGAAGCCGGAGTCGAGAGATCTAAATCGTCAGAAACCCTCTCTTTATAGATCTCTCCGCTCGCTTCGCTCGGTCGAGATGACACGGAAAGGGTACTTCGTCTACAGTCTGTGGGATGGCCAGCCCCTCCCGTGCCAAAAACGTGTGATTCAGATGTTTTCCAGATCCTTCAGAAACAGCGTCGCCTCGCCGTCGGAGGGCAGGTGCAGACCGGTGCGCGGGGAGACCGTGAAGGCGCCGACCGCCGGCCCGTCCATCAGGCAGGAGCGCTTGAACTGCTGGGAGAACAGGCGCCTGCACCAGCTCTCGAGCCAACGCTTCAATTCCTCATCCGTAAATTCGTCGCCGTAGGCCGCCTTCGCCAGGCGGAAGACCTTGGACGGCGCGAAGCCGTTGACCAGGATGTGCCAGGTGAAGAAGTCCTGGAGCGAGTAGGAGCCGACCGCGTCTTCGCTCTTCTGCTCGATCATGTCGTCGTGGATGGGCAGGAGCTCCGGCGTCACGGGGCAGTCCAGCACATCGTAGAGCGCAGCCTTGAGCACCTTGTCCCCGGTGGTCGCAGCGATGTGGCTGACGTTGGCGCGCACCTGAGTCTTGGTCAGGCCGAGGTTTACGTCGTACATGCTGGTGTGGTCGCCGTTGTAGGTGCACCAGCCGTCAATGAACTCGCTCAGATCCTCGGTGCCGACGTCGAGGCCGTTAACCTTGTTGGAGATGTCCATCAAAACCTGCGTGCGCTCTCTCGCCTGGGCGTTTTCAAAGGCGAGGGAGTAGTCGTCATGGGCGTGGCCGATGTCGTCAAAGTGCTGCAAAACGGCCTTTGTGATGTCGATGACGCGCACGTCGCAGCCCCACTGCTCGGCGACGACGACCGCGTTGGATTTGGTGCGGCTGGACGTGCCGAAGCAGGGCATGGTGCAGGCGATGACATTGGCGGAGGGAAGCCCCATGCGCCGTACCGCCATGGCCGAGACCATAACAGCCAAGGTCGAATCCACGCCGCCGGAGATGCCGACGACGCAGTGGTCGAGATTGGCGTAGGTCATGCGCTTGACGAGGCCGGAAACCTGGAT
>CADAPH010000169.1:4104-5859 GCA_902789745.1 Oscillospiraceae bacterium
CGCAGTCCCACGCGATGGCGGTATAATTCTCGTCGATCCAGTCGAAGTCCCCGCTCTGGCGGCGGAGATTTTCGAGGTATTCCACATCGATCTCCGTAACAGAAAAGCTGTCCTCGCCCTCGGTCTCGGCAAGAATGTCGCCGTTTTCGGCAACCAGGCAGAGGCCGGAATAGGAATTGTCGGTACTGCTCTCGCCCTTGCCGGGGGCGGCAAGCACAACGGCGGCGGTGTTGTGGCGGGATTCATATTGCGCGCTCAGCTCCGCATTCCGGGTAGAGTAAACCGTCTGCGGGAAGTCCGCCATCTTGACGATCAGCGTGGCGCCCGCGCGGGCGTTGCGGGCTTCCCGGGACCAGACGCTGTCCGTATCGGGGCCCAGCTCCACGGCGATGCCGAGTGCCGACAGGCCCTGGCACCAGATGATGGAATCGGCGCTGTATGGCACGGCGTCAAAGTCGATCTGCTCGTTGTCGATGGCGCTGGGCTGACCGTCATCGCCGATGAACTGAGCGGTCTGCGCTCTCTGAGGGATAAAAGCCAGCAGCTTGCCGTTTGAAACCGCCGCAGCAGCACTGTTGACCGCGTGGCCGAGGGAGACAGGCGTCCCTACCAGTACCAGCATATCCTTCCCTTCGGTGGCCTTGACCACCTTGGCAAGGGCCTTTTCCGCCCCGTCGAGCAGGACACGGTGCCGGAAGAGGTCGCGGCACTCTACGCCTGTCAGCGTCAGGGCAGGGAAGGCCAGCACCTTCACGCCGAGCGCGTCGGCCTTCTCGATGCACGCGATGACTCTGTCCGCGTTATAGTCGCAGTCGCACACCCGGATCACGGGCGAGGCCGCGGCGACTTTGATAAATCCGTTTTTCACAGAATGTACCTGTCTTTCGTTTGATTCAAGCCACTATTGGAAAAAGGGGACTGTCACGAAGTGACTGGGGGATTGATTCCTCCGCCCTTCGGGCACCTCCCTTTTTCCAAAGGGAGGTAAAGGGGGCCGCTCTATTAAAACTTCACTCTCTCCGCGATGTAGTCCTTGACCTCGGAGATCGGGATGCGGACCTGCTGCATGGTGTCGCGCTCGCGGATGGTGACGCAGTGGTCGGCGACGTCGGTCTCGGTGCCGACGGTATTGAAGTCGAAGGTGATGCAGAACGGGGTGCCGATCTCATCCTCGCGGCGGTAGCGCTTGCCGATGGAGCCGGTCTCGTCGTAGTCGCACATGAACTCCTTGGAGAGTTCGCGGTAGAGCTCCATCGCGGGGCCGGTGAGGACTTCCTTCTTGGAAAGCGGCAGGATCGCGCACTTGTAGGGGGCGAGGGCCGGGTGCAGGTGCAGCACCGTGCGCACGTCGGGATTGCCCTTCTTGTCCTGACCGACGACCTCCTCGTCGTAGGCCTCGCACAGGAAGGCGAGGGCGACGCGGTCGCAGCCGAGGGACGGCTCGATGACGTAGGGGATGTAGTGCTCGTTGGTCTCCTGATCGTAATAGGTCAGATCCTTGCCGCTGGCCTCCTGATGGCGGCCGAGGTCGTAGTCGGTGCGGTCGGCGATGCCCCAGAGTTCGCCCCAGTCAGTGAACGGGAAGGCGTACTCGATATCGGTGGTGGCGCGGGAGTAGAACGCCAGCTCCGCGGGCTCATGGTCGCGCAGCCGCAGGTGCTCCTCCTTGATGCCGAGGGACAGCAGCCACTTCTTGCAGTAGTCCTTCCAGTAGGCAAACCACTCCAGGTCGGTGCCGGGCTTGCAGAAGAACTC
>CADAPH010000170.1 GCA_902789745.1 Oscillospiraceae bacterium
TATATCCCCCGCCGGCGGTGTTTTGAACTGTCGGCGGGGGATATTTCCTTCAAGCTTCCTGCAATCGTCCTATGACGGGCAAAAATCTGCTTGATTTTTTAAAGAAGCCACGAGCTGTCAGGATGAGGTCGGAATGAGATCAGATACTACCGAATTATCGACCTCATCCCGAGCCTTTTCCTGCAATTTTCCTACAACGAGCAAAAATCTGCTTGAAATGGGCAAACAATCAGCTTGAATTTTTAAGAAGTCAAGAACTGTCAGGATGAGATTGGAATGAGATCCAAACCAAGGCTTTTTCCTACAATTTTCCGGCAAAGGCCTTTTTTAGGGGTGATTTTGGGGTCATTTTTACCAGTATATTCCTGAATTCCCTCAAAGCAGATCAGTAATTAAAAACCCGCAAACCGTTGGTATCACTTGGTTTTTTAGGATCAGTTGGGATGAGCAGATACTCCCTGTCAAGGTCTCCAGTCGGTTGGTAAGGATGAGGTCCCCAGTTCGAATCTGGGTAGCAGCTCCAAGACCCACCGGCCAAAAACCGGAAGCCAGGACGCCCCAACGCTTTGCGGGCTCGTCGACTGAGTTATTGGGTTTTCTGCCAGCCCCGATTCTGTATTTTGCGCCGGAGGAGAGAGATGATCTTTCCCCCGGCGCTTTCTCTTTGTTTTGCGGTGCAATTGGTGAGGAGGAAGCAAAAACCTTTGACGATGATGCGCGAATCCGATATAATCAAAACATGAAAGCATAATTCCTGCCGCGAGCGGCAGGATCAAAAAATCGAAAGGAGATAATCAACATGACCTTTTACAAATGCGCCCACTGCGGAAACATCATCGCCTACATCCATGACTCCGGCGTCCGTTGCCAGTGCTGCGGCGAGGAGATGCAGCCCCTGGTTCCGAACACCACCGACGCGGCCGGGGAGAAGCATGTGCCCGTCATCGCGGTCGACGGCAAAACCGTCACGGTCAGCGTCGGCGCGGTCGAACATCCCATGCTGGACGCCCATTACATCGAGTGGATTCTGCTCGAAACCAAACAGGGCCGCCAGCGCAAGACCTTGAAGCCCGCTGAAAAGCCCGTCGCCGCTTTTGCGCTGACCGATGGCGACGAGGTCGTCGCGGCCTACGAGTACTGCAACCTGCACGGCCTTTGGAAGGCAGCGCTGTAAAGCACTGTTACCGCAAACATATTGCGCCGGAGGGAAGAAGGATCTTCCCCCGGCGCTTTCTCTCTTCTCTTCCTCCGGAAGCTCTGCGGATTCGTCCAAGGGGCTTCCACTTTTTCACTGGGGTTGCTTTGCGGCGCAATCCCTGCCAATAAAAGTCTTTGAGAAGTATGCTATACAAAAATTGTACGGCGGGAACGATTCTTTGAAATGGAGAAAGAGTATATTGATATATGAACATGCGATCAGCAGAGACGACCTGCCGGAAAGCACGCCGCTGCTCCCCGAAAGGGGAGCGGAGCCGTGCTTTTTGAGGCGCTTGTCAAGGAAATATCTTCTCCAAAAATCGCAAGTGCTTTTTGTGAATCCTGCCAAAATAGCGCCCGAAAAAGCCGTTAATGTTGACAATTCCGTGCATGATGGTGTAATTTAGTGGTGTCTTCATGGTTTGTTAATATTCGGTATTTGAAGACAGGGCTTTACCTGCTTCGGAAAGAGACCGCGGTATTGGCAGCCAAAAAACGAACAATAACTGAAAAAGGAGAACAGACATGAAGAAAGTACTCGCACTGGTTCTGACACTGACCATGATCCTGGCCCTGTGCACCTTTGCGCCTGCCGCGTTTGCAAAGGAAGACAAGTATGTATTCAAACTCAGCCACGTCTTTGCACCCACCGAGCAGCTCACCGTCGAAATGGAAATGGTCGCCGACCGCATCCGTGAGCGCACCAACGGCGCCGTCGACATTCAGACCTATGGCTCCAGCCAGCTCGCCGTCTACAAGGACAACCTCCAGCAGGTCGTCGACGGCTCCTACTGGATCGCCTGCGAGGATCCCTCCTACCTGGCCGACTACAACATCAACTTTGAGGCTCTGATCGCACCGATGCTCTACTCCAACCTCCAGGAGTACTCCTATGTCTGCCAGTCCGACCTGGTCAAGGCGCTCTGCCAGGACATTGAGGACAACTACGGCATCCATGTTCTCGCGCTCGACTTCAACGTCGGCCTGCGCTGCATGCAGACCAACAAGGTCATCACCACGCCCGAAGACCTGAAGGGCATGAAGATCCGCGTTCCCAACTCCTCCATGTACATCAACCTCATGAACGCCATGGGCGGCACCCCTGTTCCCCTGCCCTTCGGCGAGACCATCTCCGCTGTGCAGCAGGGCGTTGTCGACGGCCTTGAGGGCAACATGAACGCCTACTCCACCAACGGCTCTGCCGAGGTTGCCAAGCAGATGTCCTTCACCAACCACCTCATCGGCACCTGCGGCGCCTACATCAACATTGACGTCTGGAACTCCCTGCCCGAGGAGTACCGCGACATCATCCAGGAGGAGTTCACCGCCGGCGCTGCCGAGCTGACCAAGTTCACCGACGACAACTTCCAGTCCACCATGGAGATGCTCGAGAAGGAGCAGGGCTGCCACTTCAACGATGTTGACGTGGACGCCTTCCGCGCCGTGATGCAGGTCGAGTATGACCGCCTCGTTGCCGAGGACGGCGTTGATCCCGATTTCATCCCCGCGCTCCAGGCTCTCGTCAAGGAGTACGACGAGGCTCACCCCGCCGCCTGATGAATCCGCGCGGCTTCTGAAAACTGTATCGTTATCTGAAAAGACCGCCTGCCGCGGCTACGCTGCGGCAGGCGTCTGCCAATTTTCCTTAGGAAAGAAGGTGTCCTCCGCTTGAAAGAGAGAGGCAAGCACATTCTGAGAAATCTCGACGCCTACGCAGCGGGCGCCCTGTTTGCCGTTACGATGACCCTGGTCATTGTGAATGTCTTCTCCCGCTACATCTTCAACTATGTCTTCGCGTGGACCGAAGAGCTGGCAACGAGCTGCTTTGTCTACACCGTGTTTATCGGGGCTGCCTGGTGTCTGCGCACGAGGCAGCATGTCGGCGTCGACCTGCTGGTGAACCGCCTGCCGGAGAAGGCGCGTGAGATCGTCCATCTGCTGACGGATATTGTCATCCTCGCCCTGAACTGCTACATCACCTATCTTGCGGTGCTGTTCATGCGCTCCTCCAAGGCCAAGACCATGCCCATCATGAAGATTTCGGTCAACTATTTGTACGCGGCGCTGCTGATCGGCTTCGGGCTGATGGCAATCTACTCGCTGGTTCACTGCATTGAGGACATAAAAAAGATGTCCGACGCGAGAAAGGAGGTACAGAGCTGACATGGTCATGTATCTTCCCATTATCATCGCCCTGATCCTGTACTTCACCGGCATCCCCATCGCCTACGCGCTGATGGCCGGTACGCTGTACTACTTCGGCTTTGTGGACACGACCTCCAAGACCTATCTGTTGCTGCAGAAATTCATCACCGCCACGCAGTCCTTCCCGCTGCTGGCGATCCCGTTCTTCATCATGGCCGGCTCCATCATGAACTACTCCGGCATGAGCGACAAACTCATGGCCTTTGCCGACGCGCTGACCGGCCACTCCGAGGGCGGGCTTGCGCAAATGAACGTGCTTTTGAGCATGCTGATGGGCGGCTGCTCCGGCTCCGCCAACGCGGACGCCGCGATGGAATGCAAGATGCTGGTGCCTGAGATGGAAAAGCGCGGCTACGGCAAGGGCTTCTCCGCGGCCATCACCGCCGCTTCGTCCTGCATCACGCCGATCATCCCGCCCGGCATCAACCTCATCGTCTACGGCCTGATCGCGGGCGCCTCCGTCGGCAAGCTCTTTGCCGCGGGCTACATCCCCGGCTTCCTGATGGCCGGGGCGCTGATGGTCGCCGTGCATATCATCGCCAAAAAGCGCGGCTACGCCCCCAGCCGCACCACGCGCGCCAGCGGGAAACAGATCGCAAAGCAGGCGCTGGATTCCTTCTGGGCCCTGTTCTTCCCGCTCGGCATCATCATGGGCATGCGCATGGGCCTCTTCACCCCGACCGAGGCCGGCGGTGTCGGCATCCTCTACTGCTTCCTGATCGGCAAATTCGTCTACAAGGGTCTCAGGAAGGAGCACTTCCTCATCATCTTCAAGGAGACCATTGCCGGCACCTGCACGGTCATGCTGATCATCGTGGCGGCCAACCTCTTCGGCTACTACCTGACCTGGGAGAATATTCCGAACAATCTCCTCAAGGCCGTCAGCGGCATTGCCACCAACAAGTA
>CADAPH010000171.1 GCA_902789745.1 Oscillospiraceae bacterium
ACCGTGACCGCCATGATGCAGTCTGTGCGATAGGTGGCGCGGCCGAGGTCGCCGAAGGTCCAGATCACGGCGGCGGAAAGACCCACGTCGGTGGCATAGAACTGGAGTATGGCCGTCGCTGCCGTCCACACGGAGCCGATGGCGATACCGGCCAGCACCACCACGCCCGGCTGGAAGGCCCGAAGGCGGCACAGACCGAGGATCAGCAGAATCGAGACAGCGGAAAAGAGAAACGCCATAAGGGATGTGGCGTAAGGATTGGCGCCTACGGTATAGCTTGACAGATGGTTCCCCGTGTCCAGAAAGCCGCCGGCAAAGGCGATGATGGAGAGATTTGCACCGAACACCGCAGCGTTGGAAACGCCCAGGGTGGAGGGTGAGGCCATGGGGTTATTGAGATCAGTCTGCATGATGAGGCCGGAGACGGCGAGGCCCGCCCCCGCGATGATCGCCGCCAGCACGCGCGGAATGCGGATGTTCCAGATAATGCGCACCTGGGCGGCGCTCCCTTTTTTGGCGAGGGCCTCAAAGCACTCCGCAACGGTCATATGAGAAGAACCCACGAACAGGCACACAAAGGCCAGCGCGATCACCGCCGCGAAAAGCAGGATCAGCGCCGTCCGGTTTCGTCTTTTGCTTTTGGTCAGATCAGACTGCACTTTCATGAGAATATGATATCCTCTCGGGACTGGCTCCACAAGCCCCCGGGGGGGATTATTTTTGAAGAAAAGTACAGTATAATGCCCTCCGTGTGACCGGCACGGAGGGCTTTTAGGAAGAGAGATCTTTGACTGCCGTACATGCAGCGTGCAGAGAGGTGTAAAAGCACGCTGAGGAGGGGAACCTCAGCACGCACAGCATCTGATCCGATAAAAGCATAGCAGAAAAGGTTCCTGAGCGGAAGCCCCCCAGGGGGATGCACATTTGCTTTTCCGGCGCTGCTGCGGCATCCCCCCACCGGGGTAATTTCAGGCATTTTGACGATTTTCGGATTGAGTTTCCCGTCTGGCTTTCAACTTTTTTGCAGATCGCCGTCTTTGTTTCGGCATTTTGCTGAAGATTCTTTGCTCATCTTTGTCACTTTGCTCATTTAACCCCGGTGGGGGGATGACTTCCGGAGAGATTTTGTATCCCCCCACCGGGCTTGTGGGCTGCACCCGATGCATTTAAAATAACAATAATATGAAAAGAGAGAACTTGCCGCAAATGGACAACGGGAGGAAGCCTGTGCAGTATGACGCACACTATGTGTCAAATCGCATGTCCCGCACCATCGGTCATATCAAGCTCGTTCGCAGCATGGTTGAGAACGATGTGGACTGTGCCGATGTTCTTATACAGCTTGCCGCCGTGCGCGGGGAGCTGGACAGTATCTGCAGCCACCTCATGGCCGAGTACGCCGAAAGCTTTGCCGAGGAATACCGCAAGACCGGAGATACGGCGCTGATCGATGCCTTTCAGGCAGAGCTTAACCGCGCGATAAGAAAATAGTGCATACCGGCACCTGCCGTTTGCAAATATAAACCATCTGGGAGGAACAGTATATGGCATGTTTTTTGGTTCCTACCGCTGAGGCCATTGTGGTCACCGCGGCCGCGAAAATTGTGGAGAAAAACGAGATGAAGGCCGACTCGCAGAAGCTGGCGAAGAAAGCCGCCGCCGAGACCGAGCAGCAAAAGCATCTCCCCTGGAGCAAGAAGCTCATGATCCTGGCGCAGCTTTTGTGGGGCGGTGCATTCCTGCTGTGCTTTGAGCACATCTGGCACGGTGAAGTCGTTCCATGGTTCCCATTCCTGACGGCGATGAACGATCCCGGAGACACAGAAGAGATGCTGCATGAAATGAGTACCATCGGCGTCACCATGGCAATCATAGTAACCGTCACCTGGGCAATCATGATGATTGTTGCGGACAGGATCATGGAACGCCCGGACACGAAGCCACAGAAAGCTGCCGCGTAAGGAGAACAGGACATGACACTTCTTATCTGCGTCTTCGCGGCAATCATCGCAACGGTCAAGTGGTATCAGCGCAAGGATGACAGCATGATGCTTGGCGTCCCCTGCGTGCTGTTCTGGGGCGCCTCCCTCATGTGGCTCGGCGACGCGATTTTTGAGTACGCCGAGCTCGGCGCAGAGTACTTTCGGCCAGCTGCTGAGGATATGCTCAACGATGCCTTCCTCGGCTTCTCTGTTGTCGCACTCGGTTTGATCCTCTGGCTCGTGATCCTGTTCATCAAGGATCCCAAGGGCATTGTTAAGGCAAGTCTGCGGAAAAAAGCAGCGGGAAAGTAATCTGAAATCTGATCTGAAATGCAAAATGTGCCTGGAATCATCCTGAACAGATGGTTCCAGGCACATTATTCGTGCGCCCGGCGAGCACAGCACATGGGGCAGCCCACGAAGATGGTATTATACTGTGTTTTTGCACAGCAAGGGGCTCTGCTTGCTTACAGGCTCTTTGCAAAGAGTCATTTTCAAAAAATATTTCAAATATCCCCCCGGGGGGCTTGTGAGAAGTGCAGCGCCTGTGATACGGTATGAAGAAACCAGGCGCAAGGAGCTTGCTATGAGCGTAAAAATGATCGCCGGACATGAGCTCATGCCCGGAAAAACCGTCAAAGACCATATTCATGTGGAAGGTACGCAGCTGCATGTCCCGCATGTCCTGCTGTGCGGTGAACAGGCCGGGCCGACCGTGCTGATCTCCGCCGGGATCCACAATGCCGAGTATGTGGGGATCCAGGCAGCAATTGAGCTGTCCAACGAGCTGGACGTGACAAACCTGCACGGCAACGTCATCATTCTGCCGCTTGCCAATCGCTCCGGCTTTGAAAACCGAACCATGTCCCGTGTCTATGAGGACGGGAAGAATCTGAACCGGGTCTTCCCCGGCAACCGCGAGGGCAGTGAGGCCGACAGGCTTGCCCATATGCTGTTCGAGGTGTTTATAAAAAAAGCAGACGCCTATATTGACCTGCACTGCGGCGACGGCTACGAGACGCTTATCCCTTTCTGCTACTACCTGGGTGATACACCCGCTGAGAAAACGGCAAAGCGGATGGCAGAATGCGTCAATGTGAAAT
The DNA here is from genome assembly GCA_902789745.1 of Oscillospiraceae bacterium. GTDB lineage: Bacteria > Bacillota > Clostridia > Oscillospirales > Oscillospiraceae > Limivicinus. The sequence goes on from CADAPH010000171.1 coordinate 3,086, forward strand.
ACGTTGTGCGCTCGCGCTGCCGTACCGGCGGTGCCTATAACCTGGCATCTGTCCACGGCATCCCCAGCGTTCTCATTGAGCGCGGGCAGCTGAGCCTTTTCAGCCGTGAGGAGATCGAGGCGGACAAGGCTGATGTGCGGAACATTCTTCGCTGCCTCGGCGTACTGGACGGTGATTGGACGGCATATCCGAAGCAGGAGCTTTTGGAGTATAACGACGATGCCCCGTGCACAGGGTGCTGGTATCCGGAGAGAAAGCCGGGCGACCGGTTCAGCAAGGGTGAAAAGCTGGGTGAGATCCGTGATTACTTCGGACGCAGTCTTTTTACGGAAACGGCCCCCACAGACGGCGTGCTGCTGTATCAGTGCGCGTCATTGAACATTATTGAGAAAGGCCCGATGGTGAGCTATGGAGTCGCGGCAGACAATCCTATCTGAGAACAAAGCCTACTGGACCGGGCGCGCCTCCGGGTATTCTGAGGTCAATCAGGCCGAGCTCGAGACCGGGCAGCGGCAGAAGTGGAGCGACTGCCTGCGCGGAGAGATCACGCAGCAGTTTCCCGGAATGGCGGCGGATCAGCTGCATATCCTGGAGGCCGGCACCGGGCCGGGCTTCTTTGCGATCCTGCTCTGCGAGCTGGGGTATGATGTGACGGCCATCGACCTGACCCCCGCCATGCTTGAGGAAGCAAAGAAAAATGCAGGCGAAATGGCCGGCAGCATTCGATTTATGGAGATGAACGCAGAGTCTCTGGACTTTGAAGACGCCTCCTTCAACGTGGTGATCAGCCGCAACCTGACCTGGAACCTGCCAAACCCGGACGCGGCATACGCCGAATGGGTGCGTGTGCTCAAGCCCGGCGGCCTTCTCCTGAGACGAGAAAGCACAGGCCGCCTATGATCAGGATCGAATCAACAGCGCCGAGCAGGGCGTATGGGATCAGAACGTCGGCGAAAACTTCGGCGTGATGGAGAACATCGCCCGCCGTGTTCCGCTCAGCAGCATCCGACGCCCCGCATGGGATTTGACGGAGCTGCGCAGCCTTGGCCTGCATGCCCGGGCGGATGAGCAGATATGGCAGCGGCTTTGGTCAGAGGAGGAAAAGCTGAATTTTTCTTCCACGCCCTTATTCATGGTGCGGGCGGTGAAAGACGAGATTTGAGACCGCCGATGCCGGCGGCTTGGGATCCCATCCCCGCCGGCCGTACAAAGCAGCAGACCGTCCCGTTTGGGGCGGCCTGCTGTTTTATATTGAAAAGAAACGGCTTATCCCGTATAATTAAAGGAGATTACGATCGCGGAAACGGCATCGGAAGCGAAAGACGTTAACGGGGGAGGAACAGAGATGAGGCCGATATCCTTCAGATATAACAGACTTTTCCTGAACCGGGTCGCACTTTTTGCCTGCGTCATGATCCTCGTGACGGCCTTTCTGCCCGTCAGGGCCTGCGCGGAGACAGGACCGAACACGGTGCGGGTAGGCTATTATGAAAAC
>CADAPH010000172.1 GCA_902789745.1 Oscillospiraceae bacterium
CGCCTCAATCACCTTTTCGTAGTATTCGGGCAGGATGCTCTTATGGATAATGAGATATTGATCCAGCACGCGCTCCCCTCCTTCCGTTTGCATCATAACCCGTCCGCGAGCAAAAGACAAGTGTCTTTTTGTACAAATGGAAGCGTCTGTCCAAAAATCGGCAATATCACAGAAAATCAGTTGAAATAATCACATTTTTGTGATAGTCTGATGATAAGCATTCTATGCTTGTTTTCTTCAAATATATCGTTCCGGAAAGGAGACATGACATGGCAAGAGAGATTCTGTTTGAACTCGGCAAAATGATCACGGACCGCCTTCCCTACAAATTCGGCGTAAAGAAACTGACAGAGAATGACCCCGAATACATCATTCTTGACCGCGCATGTTCCAACGATGAGATTGCGGAGGTCATGCTGAAGATGGGCCTGCGCAAGCCGAAGACCACGGCTGAGATCGCAAAGCTCACCGGCAAGTCCGAGGAGAGGATTACGGAGCTGCTCACCGACGCGGCGGAGCACGGTATCGTGGAGTACCACTGGGAGAACCCCGCCCACGAGAAGCAGTGGTATGTCCAGCTCTTTGTCCCCGGCATCGCGGAGATGACCAATATGGTTCTCTGGCAGGTGGAGAAATATCCCGAGCTTGCGGATGCTTTCGACAAGATGACCTTCCTGCCTCTTGAGGGCAAGACCCACCTGATCCCCCCCGGCGGCGACGGCATCGGCATGCACGTCATTCCTGTGGAGAGCGCTATTCCGGCCAAAAGCGTCTCCGCCTCCATCGAGCATATTTCCCACTGGCTGGATAAGTACGACGGCAAGCTCTCCGTCGGCTACTGCTCCTGCCGCAATGCCCGCCGTCTGTACGGCGAGGGCTCCGGCGAAATCCAGGACGACTGCTGCATCGGTCTCGGCGACTTTGCCGATTATCTGATCGAGACCGGCAAGGGCCGCCCCATCACCAAGGAAGAGGCGCTGCATATCTGCCAGCGCGCCGAAGAGAACGGCTACGTCCATCAGACCACGAATATTGACGGCCAGGACAAGATTTTCGGCCTGTGCAACTGCGATCTGGGCGTCTGCTTCGCCCTGCGCACCAGCCAGTACTTCAACACCCCGAACCTCTCCGCCTCCGCCTACCGCGCCCATGTCGACAAGGACAACTGCGTGGCCTGCGGCAAGTGCGTGGAGGTATGTCCCGCCGGCGCCGTCAAGCTCGGCCAGAAGCTCTGCACCAAGAACGGCGAGGTGCAGTATCCCAAGCAGGAGCTGCCCTCCGGCCTCACCTGGGGCGAGGACAAGTGGAACCCCAACTATGTGTTCGACAACCGCAAGAACTGCCACGAATCCGGCACCGCGCCCTGCAAGACCGCATGTCCCGCGCACATCGCCATCCAGGGCTACATCAAGCTGGCCAAGGAAGGCCGCTATCTTGACGCCCTCAAGCTCATCAAGCAGGACAACCCCTTCCCCTCCGTCTGCGGCTACGTCTGCAACCGCCGCTGCGAGGACGCCTGCACCCGCGGGAAGCTTGACAAGGCCGTCGCCATCGACGAGATCAAGAAGTTCATCGCCGAGCAGGATCTGAAGAGCGAGGAGCCCTACGTCCCCGCGCCGCTCTACCGCCGTCCCATCGACAAGCCCTACGAGGAAAAGGTCGCCATCATCGGCGCAGGCCCCGCGGGTCTGAGCTGCGCCTACTACCTCGCCCGCATGGGCTATCTGAACGTCACCGTCTTCGACCGCAACCCCGCGCCCGGCGGCATGCTCGTCATGGGCATCCCCAGCTACCGTCTCGACCGCAGCGCCCTCAAGGGGGAGATCGCGGTGCTTGAGAAAATGGGCGTCAAGTTCCGGATGAATACCGAGGTCGGCAAGGACGTCACGATTGAGGATCTCCGCAAGGAAGGATACAAGGGCTTCTACATCGCCATCGGCGCACAGAAGAGCTCGAAGCTCCGCATCCCCGGCGAGGAGCTCAAGGGCGTATTCGGCGGCGTCGACTTCCTGCGAGAGGTCAACCTTGGCAACAAGCCCGAAATCGGCAAAAAGTGCGCCGTCATCGGCGGCGGCAATGTCGCGATGGACGTGTGCCGCACGGCCGTGCGTCTCGGAGCGGAGACCTGTGTGATCTACCGCCGCAGCGAGGCCGAAATGCCCGCCGATAAAGAGGAAGTCGCCGAGGCGAAGGCCGAGGGCGTGAAGTTCTGCTTCCTCAACGCGCCCGTGGAAATCCTCGGCGAAGACGGCAAGGTCACCGGTCTCAAGGTGGAGCTCATGGAACTGGGCGAGCCTGACGAGAAGGGCCGCCGCGCCCCCGTCGGCACCGGTAAGTTTGAGACCATTGAAGTCGACTCCGTCCTCTCCGCCGTCGGGCAGGTCATCGACTGGGGTACGCTCGACGTCGGCGAACTCAAGACCGGCAAGAAGGGCAACGCCATCGCGGACGCGGTCACCTATCAGACCGCGCAGAGCGATATCTTCGTCGGCGGCGACGTGTACACCGGCCCGAAGTTTGCCATCGACGCCATCGCCGCGGGCCGCGAGGGCGCCGAGTCCCTGCACCGCTTCGTTCAGGACGGGCAGAGCCTCACGCGCGGCCGCAACCTGCGCGAGTTCTACGAGCTCAACAAGGACGACATCGTCCTCGGCGTGGACAGCTTCGACAGACCCGCCCGTCAGGAGATCCTGCACGATCCCGCCAAGGCCAGATCCTTCGAGCATGACCGCCTCACCTTCACGGAGGAACAGGTCAAGGCCGAGGCCAGCCGCTGCCTGGGCTGCGGCGTGAGCGTGGTGGACGCCAACCGCTGCATCGGCTGCGGCCTGTGCACCACAAGGTGCATGTTCGACGCCATTCATCTGCAGCGCGACGTGCCCGAGGCCTCCAACATGGTTCGCTGCGAGGACAAGGTCGGCCCGATGCTCAAGTATGCCGCCAAGCAGAGCGTGAAAATCATCTTCAAGAAGTAATGCACGAATTAAGCACCATCTATTATGTGATTGAAACCGTGGAGAAGCTGATGGTGGAGAACGATCTGAAGGAGGTCGGCTCCATCACGCTGGAGGTCGGCGAGGTCAGCGGCATCATCCCGAGCTATCTGACCGATTTCTGGGAGTGGGCCAGGGCCAAGACCGAGCATTTTCAGAATACCGAGCTGAAGATCGAGGAGCTCAAGGCCGTCACCTACTGTCAGAACTGCAAACAGACCTACCCCACGATGCAGTACGGCAAGGAGTGTCCCTACTGTCACAGCGGGAACACCTTCCTTGTAACCGGAAACGAATACAACATCAAGGAAATCGAAGCGAGATAGAGAAAAGCGAGGCCGGCAAAAACCGGTCTCGCTTTTCTCTATGGTTTTGTTGATCTCTCTATTTCCCGCTGCTGCCGAGTCTGCCCGCGCCGCGCTGGGAGGCATGGGCCATGACCTCATCGGGGCTCACCTCATGCACGGCGGTTTTCAGGATCTCCCGCACATGAAACTGGCAGATCGCCTTCGTATAGGGAACCAGGACGCGATCCTCGCGGCGTTCAACCTCCTGTACAGCCTTGCTGATATGCACGGGGACGGGGTTGCCGTTGTACATGGCGCAGAGCCATTCCCCGCGGTAGCCGCTGTCGATGACCCCGGCCTGCACAATGCCGCACCACTTGGTATTGCTCCCCCGTTCCTCGAATTTCACGCCGAGGTTCTCGTCGAAGGCGCTGATCAGGCCGGTGGGAATAAGGCGCGTGGAAAAGGCGGGGATGACAAATTCCTCCTCTTCAAAGCAGGCATAGAGGTCATAGTCCGAATCCTCATCCCGCTTGGAGGGGATCACCGCGCCCTCGCGCAGTTTTGCAAACAGGAGTTCTCTCACATTCTCTCCCCTTCTTATTCCGGATGCTGATAGTAGGTATCCATCGCGTAATTGCCCGGCGTACCCGGATTCAGAACCTGATCTTCCACCCGATCACGAGCCTGTGCGTGATGGTGCGGTAACCGGAGGAAAAATCATCCGTAAAGCCGTAGGTATCTACCTGGAACTTGATCTTGTAGCCCGGACGGTTGGGATCTGCGGGCGCGATCACGCGGTCGTAGTCATGCTCCCAGCCGTAGGTATTGTCAAACTCCACCGGCATGTAGTCGTATTCCTCCAGCGTGCCCCAGACCTCCACGTTGATGGTGCTCTCCTCATTGTTGAAGTCGGCCTTGATCATAACAGGATAGCTCTTGTTGTTGCGGAACTTGAAGTCAATCACCTTGCCCTCAGCCGGGATGGTGACAGTGGCGTCGGTGCCGCGCTGCATATAGCTGACCTTAAATACGTGGTTTGCGCGCTCTACCGTCTCAAGGAAGGCGAAGGCGGTCGCGGCGTACAGTGTACTGGAAACCTGGCAGGCGCCGCCGCCGATCTCGTCCTTCTCCGCGCCGTCGACATAGGCGGGGGCAGGCTTGAAGCCTGCCGCTTCGGTGCGTTCGCCCACGACCTCGTTATAGGAAAAGACCTCGCCGGGGTTGACGATATAGCCGTCGATCCTGGACGCGCACAGCGCCAGATTGCTGCGGCGGTTTTCACCGGAGTTGGGGAACTTGGTCAAGCAGGCGCCCAGCAAATCGTGGAAAAGCACGCTGCGGAGCTGTTCGCCGGTTACATTGGGCCAGATGATCTCCAACGGGATTCTGACCTCGTCGCCGGGCTGTGCCGCATCCCAGAGGGCGCGCGCCTGCTGCACATCGAAGCGGCAGCCG
>CADAPH010000173.1 GCA_902789745.1 Oscillospiraceae bacterium
CCGCCCACCATGTACCGCATGCTCATCAAGAGCGATATCTCCAAGTACGATCTCTCTTCCATCAGGCACGCCACCACCGCCGGCGAGGCGCTCAACCCCGAGGTCTTCTATCAGTTTGAAAAGCTCACGGGTCTCAAGGTGGCGGAGGGCTTCGGCCAGACCGAAATGACCCTCGGTATTGCGAATCTGGCCGGCGAGAACATCAAGCCCGGCTCCATGGGCAAGCCCGTCCCGGCCTACGGCGTGGACATTCTTGACCACGACGGCAACCCCGTCGACGACGGCATCAGCGGCGAGATCGTCATCAAGGCCGACGAGAGCGGCCCGCGGAAATGCGGCCTCTTCCTCGGCTACTACAGGGACGAGGAGCGCACCAAAGAGGTCTGGCACGACGGCTATTACCACACCGGCGACGAGGCCTGGCGTGATGAGGACGGCTTCTACTGGTATGTCGGCCGCGTGGACGACGTCATCAAGTCCTCCGGCTACCGCATCGGGCCCTTCGAGATCGAGAACGTCATCATGGAGCTGCCCTATGTTCTCGAGTGCGGCGTGTCTGCCGCGCCGGACGAGATCCGCGGCCAAGTCGTCAAGGCCAGCATCGTCCTCGTCAAGGGCAAGGAGGGCACGGACGAGCTCAAGAAGGAGATCCAGAACTACGTCAAACAGCACACTGCGCCGTACAAGTATCCGCGCATCGTCGAGTTCAAGGACGAGCTGCCCAAGACGATCAGCGGCAAGATCATGAGAAACAAGCTGTAAAGAACAACGCATCTGCCTCCCTTTGGAAAAAGGGAGGTGCCCCGAAGGGGCGGAGGGATCGATCCCCCACCCGCTTCGCGGGAGCCCCCTTTTTCCAAAGGGGGCTCAGACCGTAGACAAGGTTCGTTTCCGTGTCATCTCGACCGAGCGAAGCGAGTGGAGAGATCTATCAAGTGACGTTTTCCAACGTTTTAGATTTCTCGACTCCGGCTTCGCCTTCGCTCGAGATGACATGTACCAGGGTTTGTCTACACATTGAGCCCCTTTTTTCCAAAGGGGGGGGCTGAGATTCAGGTATGATTATGATGAACCACAAACGCCTTACCCTCTTTGCCGGACACTACGGCAGCGGAAAAACCAATATTGCCCTCAACTACGCGCTCTGGCTCAAAAAGCAGGGCCTTCCGGTCACGGTTGCCGATTTGGACATTGTCAACCCCTACTTCCGTACCAAGGACGGGGAGCAGCAATTGAAGCAGGCGGGCGTGCGCCTGATCTCCTCGGAGTACGCAAACTCCAACGTCGACCTGCCCGCCCTGCCCGGCGAGGCCTACTCGCTGGTGGACGACAGGAGCGTCTGCGGCGTCATCGACGTCGGGGGCGACGACCGGGGCGCGCTGGCGCTGGGACGCTATGTGCCCGCCATCAGGGAGGAGGGGGACTATGAGATGCTCTTTGTCCTCAACAAAGCCCGCCCCCTGACCAGAACCGTGGACGACGCGCTGGAGGTCTTTTATGAGATCGAGGCCGCCTGCGCCCTGCCCTTCACCGCGATCGTGAACAATACAAACCTCGGCCCGCTGACAAAGGCGGAGGACGTGATCGCGGGGGAGCGCTTCGCCGAAGAAGTGGCAAAGCGCGTGGGACTGCCCGTCAAGATGAGCTGCGCATCCGAAAAGCTCAGCGATGAGCTTCAAGATAAAGTGAGCAATTTCTTTCCTATACAGATCATGCAACTATATTACATGGAGAAAGAAGGGACCAGCCTTGGCAAAATTAACCTTTAGAGAGGAAATCTGCAAGGGCTGCGGCCTCTGTGTCGCGGCATGTCCGAAACAGATTCTTGCCCTTTCTAAAACCAGACTCAACCAAAAAGGATATTCCCCCGTGGAGCTGACAAAGCCCGAGGAGTGCATCGGCTGCGCAAGCTGCGCGATGATGTGCCCCGACTGCGTCATCACCGTGGAGCGATAAGAAAGGAGCAGGCTTATGAGTGAAACCGTTCTGATGAAGGGGAACGAAGCCCTCGCGGAGGCCGCCATTCTGGCCGGCTGCCGCCACTACTTCGGCTATCCCATCACCCCGCAGACCGAGGTCGCCGCGTACATGGCCAAGAAGATGCCCAAGATCGGCGGCACCTTCCTCCAGGCCGAGAGCGAGATCGCGGCCATCAACATGGTTTACGGCGTCGCCGCCACCGGCCACCCGGCCATGACCTCCTCCTCCAGCCCCGGCATCTCCCTGAAGGCTGAGGGGATCTCCTACCTCGCCGGCGCCGACCTGCCCGCCCTGATCATCAACGTCCAGCGCGGCGGCCCCGGTCTCGGCGGCATCCAGCCCTCCCAGTCCGACTACTTCTTTGTCACCCGCGGCCCCGGCCACGGCGACTTCCATGTGCTGGTCTTCGCGCCGTCCTCCGTTCAGGAGATGGCCGACCTCACCGGCCGTGCCCTGCATCTGGCGTGGAAGTACCGCATGCCCGCCATGGTGCTGGCTGACGGCACCATGGGCCAGATGATGGAGCCCGTCACCCTGCCCGAGCCCTGCAACGCCTTCGGCGACGACAATCCCTGGGCCGCCACCGGCACGGAGATGAAGCGCCCCCACAATGTGGTCAACTCCCTGTACCTCTCCCCGGACGAGCTGGAAAAGTTCAACTTTGAGCGTTTCGAGCGCTACGCGAAGATCGAAGAGACCGAGCCCCTGTGGGAAGAGTACCTGATGGACGACGCGGATATCTGCATCGTCGCCTGCGGCATTACCGCCCGTGTCTCCCGCAACGCCATTGTGGAAGCCAGAAAACAGGGCATCAAGGTCGGCATGCTCCGTCCCATCACCCTCTGGCCCTTCCCGAAGAAGGCCCTCGCGTCGGCGGCCGAGAAGGTCAACGCCTTCCTGTGCGTGGAGATGAACATGGGCCAGATGAAAGAGGATGTGGAGCTCGCGATCCGCTGCAAAAAGCCCGTTGCCCTCTGCAACCGCGTCGGCGGCATGATCCCCACCCCGGACGAGGTGCTCGCGTCCATCAAAAAGATCGCAGAAGGAGGTAATGACGCATGATCGTTTTTGAAAAGCCCCATGCCTTGACCGACACCGTTCTGCACTACTGCCCGGGCTGCACCCACGGCATCGTGCACCGCCTTGTCGCCGAAGCCATCGACGAGCTCGGCATCGAGGGCAAGACCATCGGCATCGCGCCGGTCGGCTGCTCCGTGCTGGCCTACAACTACTTTAACTGCGATATGATCGAGGCCGCCCACGGCCGTGCCCCCGCTGTCGCCACCGGCGTCAAGCGCGCCATGCCCGACAACATCGTCTTCGCCTACCAGGGCGACGGCGACCTTGCCTCCATCGGCATGTGCGAGACGGTCTCCACCGCTGCCCGCGGCGAGAACATCACCGTCATCTTCATCAACAACGCGATTTACGGCATGACCGGCGGCCAGATGGCCCCGACGAGCCTGATCGGACAGGTCACGCAGACCTCTCCCTACGGCCGCGACCCCAAGACCCAGGGCTACCCCATCCGCGTGTGCGAGCTGCTGGCCACCCTCGACGCGCCCGCCTATCTGGAGCGCGTCACCGTCAACAATGTCAAGAACGTCAGAAACGCCAAGCGCGCCATCAAGAAGGCCTTCCAGAACCAGATCGACGGCAAGGGCTTCTCCTTCATTGAAGTCCTCTCCGCCTGCCCCACCAACTGGGGCATGACGCCGCAGAAGGCCCTCCAGTGGATCGACGAGGCCATGATCCCCCAGTACCCGCTGGGCGTGTTCCGGTGAAATCGTAATCGCCGGCTTCGGCGGACAGGGCCTCCTGTTCATCGGCAAGGTGCTGGCCTATGCGGGCCTCGTGGAGAAGCGCCAGCTCTCCTGGCTGCCCTCCTACGGCCCCGAGATGCGCGGCGGCACCGCCAACTGCAACGTCATCCTCTCCGACGATCCCGTGGGTTCTCCCATCGTGCAGCACCCGAACGTGCTGATCGTCATGAATACCCCCTCCCTCGACAAGTACGAGAGCGCCGTCGTCCCCGGCGGCAAGATCTTTGTCGACTCCACCCTTATCTCCCGCAAGGTCGCGCGCGACGACGTGGACGTGTATTACGTCCCCGCCACCCATATGGCCAAGGAGATGGAGCTCGGCAATCTCGCCAACATGATCCTGCTCGGCACCGTCATCCGCGAGACCGGCTGCATCAAGGACGAGACCGTTGAGGAAGCCCTCAAGCACGTTATCCCCGCCCGCAAGATGAATCTCATGGACGTCAACCTCAAGGCCATCCAGGCCGGAAAGGATTACCGGCCGTGAGGATCGCCTGCTGTCAGATGGATGTGCGCCTGGGAGACGCGGCATGTAACTTTGACCACGCATTGGAGTTGGTCAGAAAGGCTGCGGCTTCGGGGGCAGATGTTATCATGCTGCCGGAAACCTGGAATCTTGGCTTTTTTCCGAAGAACGCTGTTTTTATTGACGACCTCAATGGTGAAATGGTCAAGAATACTTTCGCGGCTCTGGCAAAGGAACTTCACGTTAACATTGTTGCGGGCAGCGTGATAAGAAGCGTAGGGAAGATTTCCGTTGAACAAAATGATAATTGTCTAATTCCACTGACCACATTCAAGGGAACGGTTTTCAACACCGCCTACGTCTTCGACCGCGAGGGCGAATGCGTGGCCTCCTACGACAAGACGCACCTCTTCACCCCGATGGGCGAGCATGAATACTTCACCCCCGGCGACCGTCTGTGCACCTTCACGCTGGACGGGGTCAAATGCGGCCTCATCATCTGCTACGATCTGCGTTTTCCCGAGCTGACGCGTTCCCTCGTCCTGCAGGGCGCCGATCTGCTCTTTGTCCCGGCCGAGTGGCCCGCGGTACGCGTCGCGCACTGGCAGACCCTCAACCGCGCCCGCGCCATCGAGAATCAGATCTTCCTGGCCTGCTGCAACGGCTGCGGCACGGCGGGGGAGACGGTCTACGGCGGCTCCTCCGCGGTCTACGACCCTTGGGGCGAGATCCTGGCTCAGGCCGGCGCGAAAGAGGAGATTATTCTCGCCGACTGCGATTTTTCGGTCAAGGAGAAGATTCGCGAGAGCATCAACGTCTTCCGGGACAGACGCCCCGAATTATACAAACTGTAAAAGGAGAAGCATCATGGAATACAATTTCCCCGTGACCCGTACCACGCACCCCAAGCCCCGGCCCGCCGATGAGAGCAAGCTGGGCTTTGCCAAGTACTTCACCGACCACATGTTCGTCATGGACTGGGACGAGGGTCAGGGCTGGCATGACGGCCGCGTTGTTCCCCATGCCCCCATCGAGATCGAGCCCGCCTCCTGCGTCCTGCACTATGCGCAGATGATGTTCGAGGGCATGAAGGCCTACCGGACCCCCGATGGCACCATCCAGCTCTTCCGCCCCGACATGAACATCGCCCGTATTGCCCGCACCAACGAGCGTATGTGCATCCCCGATCTGCCCGGCGATCTCTTCCTCGCGGCGGTCAAGGCCGTCATCTGGGAAGACCGCGACTGGATCCCCAGCTCCCCCGGCACGGCGCTGTATATCCGCCCCTTCATCTTCGGCGATGAGGTCTCCTTCTCCGTTCTGCCCGCCAAGCACTACCGCTTCATGATCATCCTGACCCCGACCGGCTCCTACTACGCGGCCAACGACGGCGGCCTGTCCACCACCCG
>CADAPH010000174.1 GCA_902789745.1 Oscillospiraceae bacterium
CGCCAATGAGCTGCTGACCCGCGTCAACCTCATGAAGGCCTACCGCGACGATTACGATACCCCCATCAAGCACTTCCACCGTGTCGCCGTCGTCGGCGCGGGCAACGTCGCCATGGACGCGGCCAGAGTTGCCAAGCGTCTGGGCGCGGAGCATGTGTACATCTGCTACCGCCGCGGCCGCGACGAGCTGCCCGCCCGTCTTGAAGAGGTCGAGCATGCCGAGGCCGAGGGCATCGAGTTCCAGCTTCTCAACAACCCGACCCGCATCCTCGCGGGCGAGGACGGCTTCGTCACCGGGATCGAGCTTCTGCGTCAGGAGCTGGGCGAGCCCGACGAGAAGGGCCGCCGCTCCCCCGTCCCCGTCAAGGGCAGCGAGTGGGTGCTGGATGTGGACACCGTCATCATCGCCATCGGCACCAGCCCCAACCCCCTGATCCGCAACACTACCGGCGGCCTGACCTTCACCCGCAAGGGCGGCATTGAGGCCGACGAGGGCGGCGTGACCGCGCGCGAGGGCGTCTTCGCCGGCGGCGACGCCGTGACCGGCGCAGCCACCGTCATCCTCGCCATGGGCGCAGGCAAGGCGGGCGCGCAGTCGATTGACAAATATATCAAGGAAAAGAACGCATAATTTCCCGATAAAAACAATGACCCGGCAGGCCGCACGGCCTGCCGGGTCATTGTGTAATGGCTCCCCCTCCGAGGGCGTCGTATGCAATTACTTGTTCACCAGATGGATCGCGAAGCCGCCGAACTCGCCCTTGAGGTAGACGAATCTGGGCGCGCCCTTTTCGTTATAGGTGACGGAGCTCTCATCGAACTCGACGCCCTGGCGGCCCAGGTGGTAGATCGCGCGCTCGACGCTGTTGGTCTTGAAGCCGATGTGACCCTTCGTGCCGGGGCCGGGCTGGTTCATGTACTCGATGGCGCTGCCCGCAAACCAGGATTTGCCGGTTCCGCGCGGGGCGTAGCCGAAGAAAGCGCTGACGGTCTTTGCCAGGCGCTCGGCCTCCTCGGCGCTGCCGCAGTTGACGCCGACGTGGGCAAGCTCGATGCCGAGCATGACGCGCACGGCCTCCTTGCAGATGGCGGTGATCTCGTCCCAGCACTCGCCCTCGATGAGATCCTTCTTGACCATCCAGGTGCCGCCGCAGGCGACGATCTGGTCGAAGGAGAGCTCACGGTACGGGCCTGCCAGGGCCTTGAGCTTCTTGACGCCGCCGTTGTCCTCGGCGGGGAAGAACTTGACCACTTCGAGCCCGAGGGTCATGGCCTGCTCCATCTCGCCGCCGGTGGCGGTGCCGGGGAGCATGAGTGCACCCTTGTCAAGGCCGTACTTCACGGTATCGGGGTTGAAGCCGGGGGTGACGATGAACTGGGAACCGGCGGCCAGCGCGCGGTCAAGGCGCTCACGGCTGGTGACGGTGCCCGCGCCGACTACCATATCGGGCACCTCGGCGGCGATGGCGCGGATCGCCTCCTCGGCGGCGGCGGTGCGGAAGGTGACCTCGGCGGCGTTCAGACCGCCCGCGACCAGGGCCCTGGCAAGGGGCACGGCCTTCTTGGGATCGTCAATGGCGATGACCGGCACAATGCCGATCTTGGACAGGGTATGGAGCACTTCGTTCATGGGGCATTCCTCCTCGGTAAGAATATGATGTTGTAAGCCTTTGATTTTCTGTTTTTTGATTTTATCAGACAGAACGTTGTTTTACAAGGCCATAAACGGACAAACACCCGGCAGAAACCGTATCTGCCGGGTGTGCAGGCAAGCTTACTTCTTTTCCTCCACCAGCCGCTCGCCGATCTTGTAGACGTCGCCCGCGCCGACGGTGAGGACGATGTCTCCCGGGTGGGCGATGGCGCGCAGGGCGTCCTCGATCACATCGAAGGTCGGGCAGAAGATGGAGCCGTCGATCTCCTTCGCCAGATCCGCCGAGGAGATGCCGATCGTGTTCTTCTCGCGCGCCGCAAAAATCTCCGCGAGGAAGACCACGTCGGGGCGTTTGAGCTGCGCGACAAAATCCCCGAAGAGGGCGGCGGTGCGGGAATAGGTATGCGGCTGGAAAACCAGAACCGTGCGCTTGTAGTTGAGCTGCTCCACCGCGTCGAGCAGGGCCTTCAGCTCACCCGGGTGGTGGGCGTAGTCGTCGTACACGTCCGCGCCGTTGTACTTGCCCTTGAACTCAAAGCGCCGCCCCGCGCCGTTGAAGCCCGCAAGGCCGTATTTGACCGCGTTCGGGCGCACGCCGAGGCTGATGCACGCGGCGGTCGCGGCCAGGGCGTTCTTGACGTTGTGGATGCCCGGCACATGCAGGGTCACGTCGGTGAAGAGCTTCCCCTTGTAGAGAATATCGAAGCGGGAATTGGCGCCCAGAAATTCGATGTTCGCGGCGGTGACGTCGGCGTCTTTGCTCAGGCCGAAGGTGATCACCCGGCCCTTGACGTCCCGCACCACGTCCATGGTGTTGGGATCGTCCAGGTTTGCCACCACATAGCCGTCCGCCGGGACGCGCTGGGCGAACAGATGAAACGAATGCTTCACGTCGTCCAGATCCTTGAAGAAGTCCAGATGGTCGGCCTCCACGTTCAGGATGACCGCGACGGTGGGGTGGAAGGAGAGGAAGGAGTTGTAGTACTCGCAGGCCTCCATGATGATGGTGCTGCCGTGGCCTACGCGGTGTCCCGCCTTCAAAAGCGGCAGGGTGCCGCCGATCATGACGGTGGGATCCTTGTCGGCGGCCATCATGATGTGCGTGCACATGGAGGTGGTGGTCGTCTTGCCGTGGGTGCCGCAGATGCACAGGGCGTTGGCATAGTCCTTGGAGATCGCGCCCCAGGCCTGGGTGCGCTCAAAGACCGGGATGCCCTTTTCATGGGCAGCGATGATTTCGGGGTTGTCGTCATGCACGGCGGCCGTGCGCACGACGAATTCAATATCGTCCGTAATGTTCTCCGCGTGATGACCGATGAGCACGGGGATCCCCTTGCGGCGCAGGCTTTCGACGTTCGCGCCCTCGTTCATGTCCGAACCCGTAATGCTCAGGCCCATGCCGGCCAGCACCTCCGCCAGCGAGGACATGGACACGCCGCCGATGCCGATCAGATGTCCCTTTCTTCCGGGGGACAGGAAGTTTTCAAATTCAGCCATATTACATCTCCGTTGCTTGCTTGAATTTCGCATGAAAAGCAGTTGCAGACCTGCATAAATAATGGTAGAATCAGACCCGCAATCGTATTTTTGTTTCGATTATTATAATACGCCGCCGGGTGACTTGCAAGTGCCTCTTTCGCCGGCGGCTCGTTGGAGGATCGCCAATGGATTCCTGGCAGGCTCTGAAAACCGAATGTGCCCAATGCCGCGCCTGTTCCCTCTGCGAGACGCGGCACAAGCTGGTCTTCGGCGTGGGCAACGAGCAGACGGAGGTCATGCTCATCGGCGAGGGGCCGGGCGAGCAGGAAGACCTCCGGGGTGAGCCCTTTGTCGGCCCCGCGGGAAAGCTTCTGGACGACATGCTGAAAATGATCGACCTCGACCGCAGCATGGTCTATATCGCAAACGTCGTCAAGTGCCGTCCGCCCGGAAACCGCGACCCGCAGAATATTGAACAGGACGCCTGCCGCGGCTGGCTCGACCGGCAGATCGCCCTGATCGACCCCAAAATCATCGTGTGCCTCGGCCGCATCTCGGCTAAGGCGCTCATCGACCCGGACTTTCGCATCACGCGCGAGCACGGCGTCTGGTACGACATCGACGGCCGCCGCGTGATGGCGACCTACCACCCCTCAGCGTTGCTCCGCGACATGAGCAAGCGGCCCGAGGCATTTATGGATCTTCGCAGCTTGAGAAAGGAAATCAGGGCTGTCTGCGACAGCGTGTATCTATGATTGTGTTTCACGAAATCTCCCTGCAGGACAAGGCATGGATCGACCGTCACCTCGCCTGTGAGGATTCCCCCAGCGCGGACTTCAACTTCGGCAATATGTTTATCTGGGATCTGCATTACCGCCAGCTGGTGTGCGATCTCGGCGAGCGGACGCTGACCAAGGTGCGCCTGCACGGCAAGCCCGCCTTCGTCTATCCCATCGGCTGCGGCCCGCTGCGCCCGGCGATCGAATCCCTGCGTGAGTACGCGGCGTACAAGGGCTACCCCTTCCTGCTGCGCGGCATCACCGAAAAGCACAAGGCGCTGCTGGAGGCGGAATTTCCCGGCTGCTTCTCCTTCTGCGAGGAGGAGAAGTACGCAGACTATATCTATGAGGCCGCCAAGCTCGCCACCTACGCCGGCAAGGCGCTGCACGGGAAAAAGAACCACTGCAACCGCTTCGAGGCGGAACATGACTGGCGCTTTGTCCCGCTGACGTGGGAACTGATCCCCGCCTGCCGGGAGATGCTTGACGCCTGGACGGAGGAAAACGCCGAGCGTCTGGACGACAGCATCATCTATGAGCACGAGGCCATCGAGCGGGCATTTGAATATTTCGAGCCGCTTGGTCTTGAGGGTGGCGTTCTCTTTGCCGACGGGAAGCTGATGGGCTTCTCTTTCGGGGAGATGACCAACTCCGACACCTTCAACGTCCACGTGGAAAAAGCCGCCGCGGATGTCAACGGCGCCTATCCCATGGTATGCAGGGAGCTTGTCCGCATGCTCCTGAATAAGCATCCGGGGCTCGTCTGGATCAACCGTGAGGACGACATGGGCCTTGAAGCCCTGCGCAAGTCCAAGGAGAGCTACAAGCCCGCGTACCTTCTGAAAAAATACGCGGCACAGTGGACAATACGCGGCACAGTGGACCTTAGTCGATTGAAAACACGGTTTTCAATCGAGAGACTCGCCTTTATCGCACACGGCGGTGCGTGACACGCCGTGTTTGGTCGAGGCGAGGCCTCGCTTTGCTCGGCTCAGGGTGTTTTTGCCGTGGCAAAGCTACGGCAAAAACGGATTTGAATCTTCATGTTTTATCATGCGGGAGAGATGATAATGGCTGACTATACTCTACGCGAATACACCCCCGGGGACGTGCCTGCGCTCTCGTTTCTCTGGCGGGATGTGTTCGGCGATCCGCTGAGCTTTACGGCGGAATTCTACGCCCTGCCCGTGGCGGCGGAGATGAACGGAAAGCTCATCGGCGCGGCCCATGTGCTCAACGGTTTCGAGCTCGTGGGGAAGCGGAGGAAGCACCCGATCGTGGGCTACATCTACGCCGTGATGGTCGCGCCCGAATACCGCAGTCTCGGCATCGGCAAAGCGCTCACCCTGGAAGCCGCGGCGCTTGCGAAAAAAAGGGAGTCGAAGCTTCTCTGCACCCTCCCGGCGGACGCGCCGCTCTACGGCTGGTATCACCGGCTGCTGGGCTTTGAGTGCGTACTGCACCGGAAGGAGTGCGAGGTGGGTTGTCAGGCGCTGGAGCCCGTGGGAGAACTGAGCGCCACCGAGTACCTGCACTGGCGGGAGTCGCTTCTGCAGGGGAAAAACTATCTGCGCCCTTCCGCGCCCATGATGGAGTTCACGCGCCGCTTCTGCAAATTCTTCGGCGGCGGTCTCTACGCCTGCGGCAGCGGGATCTGCACGGCGGAGATGGACGGGGACGTGTGCGTGATCAAGGAGCTGATCACCAATACACCGGCCGACTGCGCGACGATCGCCGCCTCGGTGGGAAAGCATCTCGGCGCGATGAAGACCGTGTATTATCTGCCCGCGCGGGAAGGGGAATCCTACATCGCCGCCCAGCCCGGCAGCATCCCCGCCGACTGCGTGTGGAATTTATCGTTCGATTGAAAACATAATTTTTTTGATTTTACAAACATGAAACAAAATATATATTATTTACGAAACATCTCTTTGGTATTCTATACTCGCAAGCAGGAAAGAACTTCATAAGGAACGCAAGTTCTTCTTAAATCAAGCAGAGTGGTCAGGCACTCTGCTTTGGTTTATTTAAACCAAAAATCCAAATCTTAAGCAATCTTCATTTGCATGCGCCGCAGTTGTTTGCTATACTATAGACAGCTGAACAGGCGAAAGAATACCATACAGGAGGGATCCCTCATGGCTGAGTTTGAAAAGCTGAATGACAATGCGCTCGACGAGGTGAGCGGCGGACAGAAATACAGCATCGGCAACATCCCCGTTCCCGTACACGCCTACCCCAACGGCCCTGTGCTCGTCACCCTGTATATGGGCGACTTTCTTACCACCGACGGGCAGACCCAGTGGTCGGGCGGCACGCTCTGGTACCACGTCTATACGGCCTATTGCGAAGGCTGCGTCGACGGTCGTTATCTCTGAGCCGAAAGCAAAAAACACGGACGACAGAAAATGCCGTCCGTGTTTTGCTTTTGCCGATGTAATCAAGCGACGCTCACAGTCGCCTCGGCACTGGTCTTGTTGATGCCGGTGGCGTCGGTGATGACGCAGCGGTAGGTGCCGCTGGCCTCGGGCTTGATGCCGTTTGCCCAGAGGATGGAGGTGTAGGTGTCCTCTTGGTGGTGGCGTCGCCCGTGAAGACCACGGAAACCCAGCCGCCGGTGGACTCGTTGTACTTCTGCCAGTCGAAGGAGCTGTTCACGCTCAGGTTGCCTTTGGCGTTGATGATGAACATGCGGTTATATCTGTCCACCTCTACCGGGCCGGTGAGCGGGGTGATGTCCTTCGTGATGGCGATGGACTGACTGGCCAGCTGGTTGTAAGCCTCGGACTGCACGCGGGAGAGCGTGTCGTCCAGCTCATACAGCCTGTCGTTGACGGCGTTGACGGCGTTTCGCACTTCAGAGATGCTGCCGGTGAGGACGTTGTTCTGCTCCCGCAGGGTGCTGCGCAGGGAGACCATCATCAACAGGCAGGCAAGGCTGAACACGCAGGCCAGCGCCGAGAGAATCAGCGCGGGCAGACCCGGGCGCATGCGTGTTCCCGTCTTGCGCGGCTCGGGATAAACGGGGTTTTCATCAAAGAAATCCTGGCCGTCGTCATCGAAGGCCTGGGCGGGCTCGGGATCGGCTGCTGGCAGATCGGCGGGAGCGCCCCCGCCGTAAGACGGCGCGGCGTTATAGCCTTCGGTCATGCTTCCGCAGAAGGGACAGACCTTCAGATCGTCGTCGATCGCTTTGCCGCAATTCAAACAGATCATGGTCAACACCTTTCTTTTTTACTTCATAATATGTTTGGTTCCACGCTTGCCGCATTCTAACACATATTCGCTCATCCGTCAATGATTTGGCGGATTTTTTGGGCAAAAACCGATATTTGAGCCCCACCTCTCC
>CADAPH010000175.1 GCA_902789745.1 Oscillospiraceae bacterium
CGGGACGACTCTCATCCTTGGACCCGAAAGTGAACCGGGCATATCCGGCCCCATCAAGACCGCGACGTCGGTGGCGGACGCCCTCACCTTCCAATACTATGAGATGGCCGACGACAAGGCGGCCGCCTTCGGCCACGATCTGACCCGAGATGACTGGTTGAAGCTCCACAGCATTGTGGACACCTATACCGGGATGCTGTTTGAAACCCCGCTTGTTGCCGTGAACGTGGCGCATCCGCTGCTTCAGGAGATCCGCTCCGAGCTGACGGCGGAGAGGCGGAAGTTCAGCTTCCTGTGCGGACATGACTCCAATATCGCAAGCGTGCTCGCCGCGCTCGGCGCAGGAGAGTATGAGCTGCCCGACACCGTGGAGCCCAGAACGCCCATCGGCATGAAGCTCGTTTTTGAGACATGGTCGTCAAAGGACGGCGAGGCTTGCGCCAAGGTGCGCCTGGTTTACCAGAGCACCGAACAGCTGCGCGGCATGACCCCCCTTTCCCTGGACAATCCTCCCGTGTCTTTTGACATTGATCTCCCCGGCCTGGAGCGCAACGCGGACGGATATTACCGTCTGGACGACGTGCTGGGATGCCTCCAGAACGCCATTGACGCCTATGACGTGCTGATTCAAACGTACGGCGAAGACGTCGAATTGGCCGCCGCAGCATAACGGCGGATAATCCTCGCATGGATGCGAACAAACCAGGCAGAATCGAAGGATTCAAGCCTGGTTTGTTTTTTGTCCGTCAGAAGGTCGGTATCAGGAATCGGACGCCGCCGTTCCGTCCTCCGCGATGCGATTTCGGATGCGGAACATTTTTGCCCTATGATAAGAAGCTCAGCGACCTGACCGGAAAGAAGCCGCAGCGGCACGGCTTATAAGCGTTTTGATTTTGCCGGGGCTTCCTCAGCCTTTGTACAATTCGAGCATTTTCCTGATCCTTCCGGCCGGCTTGATCAGGTCATGGATCGGCTCTCCCCTGTTGAGCGTGTCGACCAGTGCCGCGATATAGCGGTCCACATTGACCGAATAATAGTATTCTCTGGCAAGCAGCTCCGGCTTCTGGTAGATGAGATTGGTCGTAAAGACCCGGTCAAAAGCCCCCTCCGCGAAGGCTTTGTCAAACTTATCCAGCCCGGATGTGAAAAGCCCGAAGGTGGAGAACAGGAACACGCGCTTTGCCCCCATCTGCTTGAGCTGCCGCGCGGTATCCAGCATGCTCCCGCCGGAGGCGATCATGTCGTCCACGACGATCACATCTTTTCCGGCTACAGAGCCGCCGCAGAATTCATGGGCGATCACGGGGTTTGCCCCGTCTACGATCCGCGTATAGTCCCGCCGCTTATAAAACATCCCGATGTTCACGCCGAAGAGCGAGGCCAGAAAAATCGCACGCTCCGTCGCCCCCTCGTCCGGGGCGATGAACATCAGATGCTCGCTGTCCGGGATCAAATCCTCATACTCCGCGAGCAGAGCCTGCGTAAACTGCAGCGCCGGAGAGATGTTTTCCATTCCCATCAGCGGGATCACATTCTGCATTCTCGGGTCGTGGACATCGAACGAGAGCAGGCTGTGTACCCCCATATTCTCCAGCTCGCGCAGCATGACCGCACAGTCCAGCGATTCCCTGGTGGTCTTTCGATGCTGCCGCCCCTCATACAGGAAGGGCATGATCACGGTGATCCGTCCGGCGGTGCCGCCGCAGGCCGCAATGACCCGTTTCAGATCCTGATAATGGTCGTCCGGGGACATGCGGTTGGTCTCGCCGAACATCCGGTAGCACAGCGACGTATTGCAGACATCCACCAGGATATAGACGTCCCGATCCCGCACAGATTCCTGAATGACGCATTTGGCCTCCCCGCTGCTGAAGCGCGGGCAGTCCACCGGGATCAGAAACTCTTCGCCGTCCCGCCACTCGGACAGGATTTGGTTGACTCGCCGCCCGATCTTCTCGGCCGAGGGCAAAGCGATCAGTGCGATTTTTCCCTGCATATTTTTCTCTCCTTTATCGTTGCGTATGATCCCTGTGCAGGATCGGTTCGTATGCCGCCCCGCGGCTTTTCTCTGCCCGCTATGAGCAGCTTCGCAAAAGCCGGAATGAAATTTCCTGAAGCATGGATTTGTTTGCGGTGCCGACATAGAGGGTAATGCAGTCCGTCAGAATGGCCTTCGGACACATCCCGGGCATCCTCCCGGATATCCGCACAGGAGCTGTCATTACTGTTTTTGGCTGCCTGCCATGTATAATATACCGGTCGGCAGGCTATGGCAAGAGCCTTTTCATGTTATGTCCCATGAAAAGCGAGATGCGGCGGCAGGGATGTCTGTTTTGCGTCGGCCGATCGCATCTTGAAACCTCCGCTTCGTTTTGCTAAAATAGAAGCATTCCACCAATCAAAAAAATTGAGTGAGGACGATGTATATGAAAAAAACACTTTGCCTGCTGCTGACGCTGCTCCTGGCCCTCTCCCTCTCCGCATGGGCCGCAGCGGATTCCGCAGCTTCCTCTCCGGAGGGAAGCGTGATCTTTGAGAAGGACGGCGTCAAAGTCACCACCGCCGGTCTGGATCAGGATCCCACCGATGAAGAGCATCTTCCCATCATCTGGGCGGACATCGAGAACAGCTCGGATCGGGACGTGCAGCTCGGCGTTACCGGCGGCTCCGTTAACGGTATCATGAGCGATGTGGTACTGGTGGACTTCTATAAAGAGGGTGAGCAGTACTGCGGCGCTGACTACAGCTTTGACCGCAGCATCCCCGCAAACAGCACGGTCCGCTGCGCCCTGAGCTATTACAAACGGCGCGTTCCCGGCGTGAACATGGACACGCTCTCCAGGCTGGAATTCTGCTTCACCACCGCGAAGGACGAATTTTCCTGGCCGGACTACGCTTCCGATCCCGTCGTCATCGAGACCGGCGAGACCGTTGAGGCCCTGGACATTGCCTCGCTCGGTACGCTTGTTCTGGACAATGATGAGCTGCGTCTGGTGATCGGGCCGCAGGACTACGACGATTGGCTCGGCCCCATGGTCTATGTGTATGCGGAGAACAAGACCGACAGCTTTCTCGGCCTTGCGGCGGAGCGCGCCGAGGCGGACGGCGCGGGCTGCGATTACGTCTATTATGGCGAAGCCATCGCTCCCGGAAAGCTGAGCGCCGGATTCCTGTGCTTTGAAGGCGATATTCAGAAGCTCAAGGGCTTTGAAAATCTGACGCTCAGCTTCAGCCTGCGGAAGGCGGACAGCATGGACAAGCTGGACGCGGCCCGACCCGAGATGCAGGACGCCGTCAAAGTGAGCTATCCCCCGCAGCTTTGGGGTGAGTATGAAAACGGCGGTCTGCGCATGGAGATACAGCCGAAGTACAACGAGCTCGTCACCGTGGAAACCCATGACAACAACGAGGACGGCAAGCTCTTCACCGTTTCCGAGACGGCTTCCATGGAGGCCGGCGGACATGACGGCGCGGGCTGGCTCTTCTCCATCGGGACGGTCAGCGAAGAGAAGCTCCATGAGATGCTGTGCTTTGACATGTCCGGCGCGGAGGTCTTCGCGAAGGACGGCAGCGGCAGATACTACATTTACTACCATCCCACGGACCGCGCCAGCGTCGAGGAGATGAAGCGGGACGCCGCCCGGTGGTCCATGCTCTGCGAGTGGGCAGTCGGCATGCAGGACAAGCTCCGGGAGCTGAACGGTCTGGAATACGCCGCCTTCGGCAACTCGGCGGTGGAAATGTATCTGGCCCGCGCCGCCTGGCAGGACGGCGTGAACGCCACCCTGAGCACCACGGAATTCGGGCCCCTGGACATTGCCGGCGTGGACGCCGCGCCCTATGCCGAATTTGTGATGCAGGGCTGGTTCAGCTATGCGGACTCCGCCGAGACGCCGGACGGAGAGTACGTGGTTCTGCGTTTCCCGGACGAAGACACGCGTCTGGACTTCTTCTTCGCCCCCGGCAATTATGTCCGTTCGGTGTCGGGCGAGACTGAGAATCTCTACCAGGCCATGTGGTACGACGACGAAATCAGCTATGCGCAGGCCATGCAGGATTGGTACTATGCCATAGCGGAGAAGAACGGTCTCAGGGAGCCGGGCGGCAGGCTCGGCAGATTTATGCCATCCGCCGGTTAAAACGAAACGCCTGAGGATGCGCAGGAGTGGAAATTCTCTGCGCCCGGCAAAAGCCGTACCAAATACGTCAGAATGAAACTTTGAAGGCTTGTACCCCGCATTCATGTTTTCCGACAGAGCTGTTCTGTCGGCAGGCTCGGAACGGAGCAGCGCGCTTTCCCCGTTCTTTCGGCTTTCCGGTATCGTATGCATTCATATTGGCATTGAGGATGCGGAAAAGCAAGGGCGCGCTCTGCCGCAACCCGCACGAAGGCTTTCGTATGGTTTTCGTACATTTCGCCGCCGTTTCTCGGAGACTTCCAAACCCTCTGTTTGCTATGATGCAATCACAAAGGGCGGGAAAGCCCGCCGTCATAACAAGGAGGAACCTTTCAATGAAAAGCAGGAAGCTGAGAAACATTTTTGCCCTTGCTCTGAGCGCTGTCTTTTTTGCCGCTGCACTGACGCCTGGCGCTTTGGCCGCGGAGGAGAGCATTGCTTCGGCGGAGAGCGCAAAAGCGTCCGCCTCGGACACAGTGAAGCCCGGGCGGAATTACCCTATGGATCTTGAGGAGCCCGAGAATGCCATCGGCAAGGATGCTGCGATCGCCAAGGCGCTTGCCGAAGCCGGGATCAGCGCCGGGCAGGCCGGAGACGTCACCGTCCATGTGACCGGGAACTCCGACGGCAGCATCGTCTACCGCGTGCATTTCACCGCCGATGGCCGGTGTTATTCCAGCGAGATCGACGCCGTCAGCGGAGAGATTCTGTGCAGTGATGTTCGCGTCGTCTCCGACTCTGACCGCGTCCGGGGTCAAAACCGTCGCAGCGACAGCCAGGGCCAGCCCGGCGGCGGCCGATCCGGCGGTGAGCGCGGCGGAAATCAGAACCGGCCCGGCGGCAAACGTGACGGAAGCTGCCTCAAAGAAACCGAAATCCGCTTAAACCTGTAAGTCCCGAAGATACTGGGACAGGGGCCGGCTCTCTGTCCCTATGTACGAAAAAAGACCTCCCGAGAGAATAACAACACTCTCGAGCGGTCTTTTCATTGCCATTTTTCACGGCAAAACGCCGGCAGCGCCAAGAACTCCGGTTGGAAGCGTCAAAGCGCCTGTGTTCTTTCGCTACTTCTCCATCATATGGACGTTGATGTGCTCGTAACTCATTTCAACGCCGTGCTTTACAAAGGTCTCTCGGACATGTTCGCTAAGATCAAAGTACACATCCCAGTAGTCCGCATTTTTGCACCATACACGCGTAACGTATTTGATCGAGCTCGCATCATAGGACAGCAGACGTACGAACGGTGCAGGGTCGGGGAGAATGCGAGAATCCATGTCGATTGCCTCTTGGATCGCCGCTTTGACAGTTTCGGTACTCGCGTCGTAGGAAGCAGAAAACGTGAGATCGACCCGGCGATTAGGCTCGCGACTGTAATTTTTGACTGCCGCAGCGGTAAGATCGCCGTTGGGGATCACAATGGAGACATTGTCAGGCGTGAGGAGGACAGCACTGAAGAAGCCGATGTTCTTGATGGTGCCCACCTTGTCGCCGATCTCCACGAAGTCGCCCTCCTTGAAAGGCTTGTTGATAAGCAGCATGATACCGGAGAAGAAATTTGTCAGCAGATTCTGCACCGAAAGCGACAATGCAAGACCTGCTACGCTGAGCACGGCCACGAGCGAGGTCGCGTTAATGCCAAAAGCCCCGGCCACGATGATAATGGTCAGCGCCCACATGAGCGTAGTGACGAGTTTAATGATGAGGTTCCGGATGGGTGGATCGAGCCGGGTCATTCGGTTGAGCGTTCTGGTCAGCACAGCCTTGACGATGCGGATGGCGATGACGCAGATCAGGAAGGTGATGAGGCCGGAGATGATCGTGTTGAGGGCGAGATTGCCGGTGAGTGTGTTCAGATTTTCACGGGTTTGCTGTACAGTCTGTTCAACGTCGACAATTTCCATGTCGGTATCCTCCTATGTTATTCTTTTGTTCACATTGTCTTTTTGAATCGGCTTTTGTTCCATCTGTTTACGCAGTCCCCTCCAAAGCTGCAACAGCCTTCCGTACCGGAGCATCTTCAAACAGCTGTTTATTCTCCTGTTCGTCCGACATTCATCGCCTCTTCCGAAGGGCAGGGTTTACCGGCCTCAGGAACCGCTTGCGAGGGATTCAGTACGATGATTTGATTATATCACACCCCTCCCCCGCTGTACAGCACGAACAAAAAATGCCGCAGCGATTCAGTCTGCCTCCCCGTCATTCCGAGCACAGCGACGCGCGGGAAGCATGCGACCTTCCATGCCTGCCGTGTCGCAGCACCGGCTCGGAATGACAGGCGTGGAGGTTTGTCCGCACATTGTATCCTGCGCTTGACAGCGCAGTGATTTTCCCTATATAATATAAACTATCAAATAATCCCCCTTCATCCGCGGAATGCGGCACATGGAATCGGGTGCAAAGCCCGGCGAGTCGGTCACTGTGAAGCCTCCAGAACGGAGGATAAGTCAGATACATGGAAGAGGGAGCTGCTTCTGCCGGAACCGGAAGCATGTTGACGGACGCCTGCGGCGTCTGCTTTTGACGTGCTTTTCGAGAAGCACGTCTTTTTGTTTTCCGAATGTGCAATACGCGCCTGCGCGCTGCAAATAAATCTTTATAAGGAGAAAACACATGAGAAAGATTCTGGCCTTGCTTCTTGTACTCTGTCTGCTCTCGACGCTCTTTGTCGGCTGGATCGGCGCAGCGTTTGCGGAGGAACAGGAAGACGACGAAGAAAACTACGACACCGGCGACGCCTCCCTGGATGATCCCCTGAACCAGGACGGCATCGGCGAAAAGGAGCTGCTGGTCGTGTCCTTCGGCACGAGCTATAACGACAACCGCCGACTCACCATCGGCGCGATCGAGAATGCGCTGCAGGAGGCATGCCCGGATTGGAGTGTGCGCCGCGCCTTTACGAGCCAGATCATCATTGACCATGTGGCAAAGCGCGACGGCGAGATCATTGACAACGTCCATGACGCGCTGGAGCGCGCGATCAAAAACGGCGTCAAAATCCTTGTCGTGCAGCCCAC
>CADAPH010000176.1 GCA_902789745.1 Oscillospiraceae bacterium
AAGGGCTTCTGCGTCGGGAAGATGGGCGAGGCCGCGACGAGCACCACCATCACTTCCCCGCTCTGAAAGCCGCGGCGCACCAGTACATGGCGCAGGAAACCGCGTCCGCTGCGCTCGTCAAAGACCTGGATTTTGAAATCCCGCAGCATGCTGCGGATATCCACGATGATCCGGTCGGCAATCTCATCCTCGATCAGGCAGTCGTCCACGGGGACGATGCGGTGGCTCCCCGGCTGGTAGACGCCAGAGACGATGCGTTTCTTCGCGTCCAGGCCAAAGGCGGCGCAGACCTTGTTGCGGTAATGCGTGGGGTTTTCCATACCGATGATCGGTTCCACATGTCCGAATTTCCCCAGCAGGGCAATTTCGCGCCCCTGCTTGCGCCTGAGCTGTTCGTCATAGGGCAGGGTCTGAAGCTGGCAGCCGCCGCATTTTTTATACAGCGGGCACGGCGCAATTGTCTGTTCCACGGTCGATCGCCCTCTCTTTCGCTCGATTCTTTATGCTAATGATAGCATAGTTTTCGGGGATTGCCAACAAAAAGCGATTCTGATAAAATATGGTTTCCAGAGAAATCCCGCTTTCTTTTCGGATCCGCTCTCCCGGAGGCGTCCTTTATGATTCGCAGATTGTTCAGACAAATGATGGTGACGCAGATCGTCTCCTCCATGACCGTTACGCTGTGCATGCTGATCGACAGCATCATGATCGGCCGCTTTTTGGGTACGGACGCCATGGCTGCCTACGGCTTCTGCACGCCGGTGCTGCTGGCCTTTGCCGCGCCGGGCGCGATGATTTCCGCCGGCATCCAGGTGGTGTGCAGCAAGACCCTGGGCAGCGGCGACCATGCGGGCAGCGACGCCTGCTTTACCGTATCGGCGGCGCTGACGGCGTTGATCTCCGCGCTTGGCCTTCTGCTGGTGCTGTGCTTTGCCTCGCCGCTGTCCACCCTGCTGGGCGCCGGGAAACCGGAACCCGGCAATCCCGTATTCTATCTCACGCGGGATTATCTGCGCGGCTTTATTCTGGGCGTGCCGGCCTTTCTTACGGCGCAGGTCATGGTACCCTATATGCAGCTCTCCGGAAGCCGGAAGCGGCTTGTAATCGCGGTGCTGCTCATGACGGCGGCCGATGTGGTTTTTGACCTGCTCAACGTCCTCGTCTTCAAAGGCGGCACGTTCGGGATGGGTCTCGCCTCCAGCCTGAGCTACTACGTTGCGGTGATTGTCGGGCTCGGTTACTTCTTCAGGAAAAACTGTTTGTTCCATCTCCGCCGCGACGGGCTGCGCCCCGATATGCTGCGCGCGATTTTGTCCGAAGGCGTGCCCACCGTGATCAATCAACTGAGCCTCGTGCTGCTGGTACTTCTCTTTAACCACATCCTGCGTATTGTCGGCGACAATGTTGCGGTTGCGGCCTATTCTGTCATCTCCACGGTCAGCAATATCTGCTACGCCTTCAGCGGCGGGATCTCCTCTGTGACGCTCATGCTGGCCGCCATCTTCGCGGTGGATGAGGATCGCTCCTCCCTTTATGCGCTGTTGGACGCCATGCGGTTTTACGCGGTAACCGTGCTTTCGGCGGTAACCCTCCTCGTC
Organism: Oscillospiraceae bacterium; assembly: GCA_902789745.1. Taxonomy (GTDB): domain Bacteria; phylum Bacillota; class Clostridia; order Oscillospirales; family Oscillospiraceae; genus Limivicinus. The sequence goes on from CADAPH010000176.1 coordinate 1,599, forward strand.
CTGCTCGCGGCAAGGCCGCTGGTCGGTCTGTTTCTGGCGGACGATCCGACGGCCATGGCGCTTGCGGTGAAGGGTCTGCGGCTCTTCTCCCTGTGTCTGGTGCCGTGTGCGCTCAATACGGGCTACAAGTTTTACTGTCAGGGCATCGGCCGGGTCAGGCTGATGGAGATCATCTCCGTGGGGCAGAACTTCCTGCTGCCCGCACTGGCGGCGCTGCTGCTGTGCGCTTTTCTCGGTACGACGGGCGTGTGGCTCTCCTTCCTTTGCGGAGAGAGCGCTGCCCTGCTGCTGATCTGCCTCTATGTCTGGCGACGGTATGGCCGTCCCAGTCTCAGCGCGGAGGCGTTTTCCCTGCTCCCGGCTGATTTCGGCGCGGCGCCCGAAGACTGCTTTGAGTATTCGGTGCACAGCATGGAAGACGCCGTGGCAGCCTCCGGCGGCGCGGAGCGCTTCTGTCTCAGCCATGGGAAGAGTGAGCGCATGAGCGTCCTGGTTGCCCTGTGCATCGAGGAAATGACCGGCAACATTGTCCGCTACGGCTTCGTACCGGGCAAGGATAAGTACAGCGTAGACGTGCGTCTGGTTTTTCGGGACGAAGAGAGTATTCTCCGCATCCGCGACAACTGCGCGCATTTTGATCCGGTCTATTATCTCGAACTGCACCGCAGGGACAATCCGGCAGCCCACATGGGCATCCGCCTGGTCATCAGCATGGCGAAGGATGTGCGCTACCTCAACTCCTTCGGCCTGAACAACCTCTCGATCCGGCTGTAGGAACCGGAAAGGGCGCCATGCATCATGAAAAGGGGCTGTCTCAAAACGCATGATTATACGTTACCGTAGGGGTCGATCCCCAGATCGACCCGCCGATCAGCGAAATACTTCGTTCAACGGCGGGCCGATGAGGGCATCGGCCCCTACGAATCGTATGCTTATGCTTTGAGACAGCCCCATTCTATGTAGTTCGTTTTCACCCCAGCAGATAGGGCTTGAGCTTTTCCGGCATCCCCTGTTCCAGATAGTGCGCAAGGCGTTCTTCCGGCAGATCCCAGCCCTTGAGCGACCAGTCGGCAAAGATATGCAGACAGGAATAGACATACATGCGCAGATAAAAAGCCAGCTCCTCCGGCAGCTCCGTAAACTGCCGCCGCCGGCAGATAAAAGCGCTCAGGAAATCGTAAGCGCTTTCGGCGCTGATCTCCGCATAAGCGTTCACCATGCCGCCGCTCATGCTGACGCGCAGATAATTGGCGTTTTGTGAGAAGAAGCGGATGCTCTCGTTTGTGAGATCGTGAAAGGTACAGCGCTTCCCTTCCAATCTGGCGAGGGCGCGTTCTCCGCCCCGGCGGTGGATCCAGAGCACCAGATCTTCTTTATCTCGAAAATGATTGTAGAAGGTCTGCAGGGACAGACCGCTTGCCTCCACGATCTGCTTGACCGTGATGTGATCTGCCTGCTCTGTCCGGGCAAGGGTGAGCAGCGCTTCCGCAAAGGTTTCTTTCGATTTTCGTTTTCTCACCAGTTCTTCTCCCTCGCTTTCCGACAGGCTTGCGATCTCTTTTGTGAAAGCGATTTTAAAAACAAGTTGTGTTATTATACCAAACTACTATTTAAGACGCAAGAAAAAAGTCACCGCAGTTTGCGATTGCTCCGCGCTTGCAATAAAGGANATGAGTAAGCTGTTCGTAGTTTGCGGCCCCAGCGGCGCCGGGCTGCGTGAAATCATCGGCGCGGTGCTGGACTGCCGGGACGACATCGGAAACGTGGTGCCGGTCACGGCGCGGAAGATGAAGGCCGGAGAGCAGGACGGCGTCAGCTTCTGGTTTTACGATCTGGAAGGCTGGAACGCCATGAAGGAATCCGGCGAGCTGCTGGAGACAACCGAATTTGCAGGCAACGACTACGGCACCTCGCGCCGCCTCGTGCAGGAGCAGCTTGACAAGGGCAAAAACGTGGTGCTGAATCTTGAGGTCGAGCGCGCAGCGCAGCTCAAGGCGAACATGCCCGAGGCTGTCTGCGTGTACATGGCGCCGTCAAGCGCCGAAAAGCTTCGCGCCCGCTATGAGGCGACCGCGCGCAGCCCCTTCGAGGTCACAGCCCGCATGGATCGTGCCGCGCAGGAAAAAGCCGCGGCAGGCTTCTGCGACACGGTGATCTGCACCGACGACGCGGAGAAGGCCGCGAAGGAGCTCAACGCGCTGATCGACAAAGCTTGATATTTTGATACGTAAAGAGGAGACGCCGCGCATGGATTGGAAAGAGAGATACAAGGACAAGCTCGTCGGGATGGAAGAGGCTGTGGCCCTGATCCGCTCCGGCGACGTCGTCGCGTCCAATTTCGGCGGCAGCATCCCCTATGCCTTTCTGGACGCGCTGGCCGATTACGCGGCGGAGCGTCTGGAGGACGTCACGCTCTATCTCGCCGGTTTTTATAAGCAGACGCGCATCGCCGACACGCGCCTGAACGGACATGTTGCGGTCCGAAGCTGCTTTCTCGGCCCCTGTGAGCGCGCGGCGATCGCGGCTGGCGCGGACATTTCCTATCAGTCCATGCACCTTGCGAATATCAATGACGACCGCCTCGGCAAGCATCGGGCGCGTGTCCTTGTCGCCGCCGGGAGTGTGCCGGACGAAAACGGGCGGATCAGTCTCGGTGTCGCGCCCTTTGATCCCATTTTGCTGGATATATGTGAGACGGTAATCATCCAGGTCAACCGGAACATGCCCTTCGTCTTCGGAGAAGACTGTACGATCCCGGTCGAGCGTGTGAGCTGTCTCGTCGCCTGTGATGAGGCGCTGCCCGAAATGCGCCTTGCGCCGCCGACGGAGGAACAGCGCCGCATCGCCGGACATATCGTCGAGCGCGTCCCCGACGGAGCCTGCGTCCAATTTGGCATTGGGGGTGTCTCCGCCGCCATTGGTGAGGCGCTGATGAGCAAGCGGGATCTCGGCTGCCATTCGGAGATGTTCACCGATCCGCTGATGGCGCTCATGAAGGCGGGCGTCATCAACAACAGCCGCAAAAGCTTCTGTCCGGGCAAAACGGTTTTCACCAACGCGCTCGGCAGTTCGGAGCTCTACGCCTTCATGGATCGGAACCCGGCTCTCGAGGCCCATCCCTGCGCCTGGCTGAACGATCCACGCAACATCGCAAAAAACGACAACATGATCTCCGTCAACGGCGCGCTGTGTGTCGATCTCACCGGGCAGGTCTGCGCGGAGTCTATCGGCTTCCGCCAATTCTCCGGCACGGGCGGGCAGCTCGACTATGTCCGCGGCGCAAGGTGGAGCAAAGGCGGCAAGAGCTTCCTGACCCTCCCCTCCGTCTTCACGGACAGGAAGGGCGAGCGCCGCTCGAACATTAGTCTGACGCTCCCGACCGGCAGCATCGTCACCACCCCACGCGCGGACGTACATTACATTGTCACCGAATACGGCGCAGCAGATCTCCAGGACGAGCCCGTAGATGTGCGGGCAAAGCTGCTCATCGCGATCGCGCACCCCGATTACCGTGATCAGTTGTTGTTCGAGGCGAAAAAAGCGGGGTATATCGTATAAAAACAGCTCTACATCAAAACAGATGAACTGACTGATAAAGCCCGGAAATGCCGGACTTACCGTAGGGGCCAACGCCCCACGGCGGCCCGGCGTTACAACGAAAAAGCAGTGAAAATCCCAGGCAAATTCGTACATTGCTGCGAACTTGCCCGGGATTTCTGTATCATTTTAGTCTTTTACCGCACGGGCCGCCGGGGAGGCCGCCACCCGTAAAACTGTTTTATCGTATTTTGGGAACGGCATGGCCTAGGTCATGCCGTTTCCTGCTTCATCAGCTCATCAAGCGGGATGAAGCCGATCAGATCGTACTGGATATATACACTCTGGCGGCGCTTGCCGCTGCTCTTGTCCGGCGCTCCTGCATAGATTGCCTTGATCGGCTCATGTGCGGCGCAGGGCGTCAGTTCATCAAGTTCGGCATATTTCTGGACACGCTCAATGAACAGCTCAAGATTTTGGTCTGGTATCGCGGGCATAAAACTCGTTGAACCACATACGGATCAGTCTGTGTCATGAGCAATTTGAAAACTTGTGTTTTATGGCAGCATCAATAACACCGTGAAGAGATATGATCTCCCAAATCGAACAATCATTCGGTATTATCGCTTCGTCACTTCCGGAAACGCTCCGTCGAGCTTGGACAGCTGGGAAAAGACATACGCTGCATAGGCGGAATGGATCTGTTCCATGTTGCCGCGGCTCAGGAGGATTTCCCGCCCGTCCTTCAAAACACAGGATTTGGGGCCAAGCTGGCGTATGAATTCCACGTTGACGACCAAGCCCCTGGAGACGGGAAGAAACGAATCGCCAAGCGTATCCCGGATCTCCGATTGCGTCATGCGCACCTTGATGACCGTTCCATCCTTCAGGTGCAGGTCATAGTAATGCGCGCTGCTCTGCGCGTATTGGATCTCGTCCGCGAAGAGCATCTGCTGGATGCCGGAGGAGCTGATGATATGCACCCGCCGCCGCGCGCCCTGGCGTTCCTCCAATCGGTTCAGGCATTCCCTCAACGCCTGTTCCGTCATGGGCTTGAGGACATAGTGCAGCGCCTTGAGGTCAAATGCTTCCACGGCATAGGCCTTGCTGTCTGTCAGGAACACGACCGGCATATCGGGGGCGATCCTGCCGACCTCCCGGGCGAGTTCCATGCCGGTGATCCCGGGCATGATGATGTCCAGGAACAAAAGGTCGTAGACCCTGCCCCCGGCAATCGCGTCCAGCAGCTTCCTGCCGTCGGAGTAGACTTCCACGGCATGCTCCGGGGCCGTGCGGCGGAAAACCTCCCGCATGGCCTTCAAATCGACGCTGTTGTCGTCACATATCGCAATGCGCATACTCACACCTCGTTCACAGGCAGCATCAGCCGCGTGACAAAGACGCGATTTTTCGCATCAAACGAGAACCATGCGCGTCCGCCATACTTTTCGGTGATCATCTCCATACGTCTGAGTCCGTAGCCGCTGCCTTGCGTGCTCACGAAGGCTTCCGCGGGAAGCCAGTCCTGATTGCCGCGCGGAAAGCTCTCTGCCCAGGTTACAGAAAGACAGGGGTTTTCGATCTGGATGGCGAACTGGTCGTTGATTGTGTCCGCGGTGAATCGAATCTCCGGCTTTGGATCCGGCTGCACCTCGCCGAATTCAGATGCCGCGTGGACGGCGTTGTCCAGCGCGTTGCCCAGCAGGATCGTCATATCGGCGTCGGAGAAGGGCAGCCGGTCGCAGACGGCCCGCGCCGAAAAGCCAATGCCCTGCGCCTCGGAGAGCCCGGCATAGTAATTACGTGTCTGAGACCGTTGTATATTCCATGGCCTCGTCGATGTATTTCAGCAGGTCCTCCCTCGTCCCGTCCTTTGCAAGAGTAGAGATGTTGCGCAGGAGTTGGCGGGTGTCGTGCAGGGCGCGCTTATGCTGCCCGATGTTCTCTTCAATGTGGTCGTAATTCTGCCGCATCAGGGCAAGCTCTACTGCCTGCTCCGCGCTCCTGGCCTTGAATACGGAGAGGTTGATGGTGCAGTAAAACGTGAAGATCAGCAGGAGAGAGAGAAACAGCGAAAACGGTATGAAGTAGACGGAGCTCAGCCGGAGCGCATCCCTCAGCTGAATCCAAAGCGCCGAGTACAGCGCGTTCAGCACCAGG
>CADAPH010000177.1 GCA_902789745.1 Oscillospiraceae bacterium
CTGGCGCTGATCCGAAACCGGTATCCCAAGCTGCGGAAGCTTGAAAACCTGCAGGCGCGCGGCGTCTTTTTCTTTGCCTTTCTCCTGCGCTGCGTGGGCGTGCCGGTCTTTGTCGTCGGCGTCTACTTCGGCGCGCGTAAGGACGATTTTGCCCAATACATGGCGGGCTCTGTGCTCGGTTTGCTGCCCATGATGATCCCGTTTACCCTCCTGGGTGACAGCGCCGCGGATTTCACCTCCCCGGTCTTTCTCGCCGCGATCGCCGCGAGAGTCCTCGTCCTCGTCGGTTCGATCCTGCTCTATCGGCACATGCTGAAAAAGGAGAGCGCGGCGCGCGAAAAATGACATACGATAAAGAATAAAACGACAGCCCACTGTCCGATGCATCATCAGGACGGGGAGCTGTCGTTTCTTTTGTATTCGATTTTCACCCGCAGAGCTTATCAGCCAGCATGACGACGAAGTCCTGGACATTGGTGACGATGCCGCGGGCGGAGAGACTGCCGCGGTCGGCGAGCTTGTTGATCACAAACTCCGACACGTCCACGCAGTAGAAGTAGACCTGCCGCACCGTGCCGTCGGGCAGGACGCGGTAGGAGGGCGTCATGTTGCCCGCCGCGATGGAGTGGAGCATCGTCGCCATACAGATGAGCGTGGTGGCGCTTCTCAGGTGGCCGCGCATGCGGTCCTGCGCCTCGTAGACGTCGCCGAAGACCGGGGGCAGGGGGCCGTCGTCCCGGATGGAACCGGCGAGCACATAAGGCACGCCGCATTTTTCGCAGGTGTAGATGATGCCGTCGTGAATGCCCTCGGTCTCGATGAACTCCCGCACGCCGCCGCAGGCGCGGACATAGTTGACCGTGTCGAGGTGGTTGTAGTGCCCGCGGGGGACGGGGCGCTGGGAATAGATATCCTGCCCGAGCGCGGTACCGAGCCAGGCCGCCTCCAGATCGTGCACGGCCAGCGCGTTGCCCGCGAGGATCGCGTCGACAAAGCCCGCCTCGATGAGCTTTGACATGGCCTGACGCGCGTCCTTGTCAAAGGCAAAGGCCGGGCCCATGACCCAGACGATTTTGCCGTGCTCCCGCTCATGCCGCATGAGCTCGTACAGGCCGTCGTAGTCGCGGGAGAAGGCGGTCTCGCGGGTACGGCTCTGCCGGAAGGCGAAGGCCTCGCGCTTTTCACGATCCTCTCCGAAGCCGTCCGGCCAGAGAAGAATGCCCTCGCTTCCGTCCTCGCTGCGTCCGACGGCGACAGGCTGACCGCGCCGCAGGTGCCGGAACTCCACAACCGCGATCCTGCCGTTTTCCAGCACGGCCACGCAGTCCATGCGGCTCTCTTCGGCGAGCAGCCAGCCGTCCGCGGTCTTGAAGTATTCGGGGAAAATGCTCATCGCATGATAGCCGGCCGGGGCCACGCCGTCGAGCAGCGCGGGCTCAAACCGGCACAGCGGCGCGTTAACCAGCGCCTCAGTCTCAAAATCCGGCGGCGTGTATTTTCTTAATTGAAACATTTCGGATTCCCTCTCGCAAAAGCGGAGAGGGAACGATCTCCACTCTCCACTTTTCACTCTTCACTTTTTTCTCAGCTCTCGTACCCCATCGGGTTCTTGGACTGCCAGGCCCAGGTGTCGCGGCACATGTCGTCGAGGTTGTACTCGGCTTTCCAGCCCAGGAGCTGAGCGCTCTTGTCGGGGCTGGAATAGACCGTGGCGAGGTCGCCGGGGCGGCGGTCGACGATCTCATAGGGGATCTTGACGCCGGTGACGCGCTCGAAGGCCTTCACCATATCCAGCACGCTGTAGCCCGTGCCGGTGCCGAGGTTGAAGACGTTCTCGCCGCGGTGCTTCATCATGTACTCGATGGCGCAGACGTGGCCGCGGGCGAGATCGACGACGTGGATGTAGTCGCGCACGCCGGTGCCGTCGTGGGTGTTGTAGTCATTGCCGTAGACGTTCAGATGGTCGAGGCGGCCGACGGCGACTTGGGCGATGAAGGGCATGAGGTTGTTCGGGATGCCGCGCGGGTCCTCGCCGATCATGCCGCTGGAATGCGCGCCGATGGGGTTAAAGTAGCGAAGCAGGGCGACGGAGAAGTCGTCCACGGCCTTCGCAGTGTCGCGCAGGATCTGCTCGGACATGTACTTCGTCCAGCCGTAGGGGTTGGTGCACATGCCGGTTTTGGAGGTCTCGCGCAGCGGCATGTCGTTGTCGCCGGAGTAGACCGTCGCGGAGGAGGAGAAGACGATGTCGTGCACGCCGTGGTCGCGCATGGCCTCGCAGAGGCGGATGGTGGAGTACAGGTTGTTGTCGTAATATTCCAGCGGCATCGCCACAGACTCGCCCACGGCCTTGAGACCCGCGAAGTGGATGGCGCAGCTGATGTCGTGCTTTTCAAAGATGCGGTCGAGGGCGGCGCGGTCGCGCACGTCGTTTTCGTAGAAGGCCACTTTTTTCCCGGTGATCTCTTCCACGCGCTCGATCGCTTTGGGGTTGGAGTTGACCAGGTTGTCGATGACGACAACGCCGTAGCCGCGGTTCAAAAGCTCCACGCAGGTATGGCTGCCGATGTACCCGGCGCCGCCGGTAACAAGTACGTTCATGTTCGTTCTCCTTTATTTATATGTTAATCAAGTAATGCCTCGGGATAGACGCCCTTCTCGCGCATGCCCCGGATGGCCGCCTTCACGCTGTCCATATCCTCCTTATAGGTCATGCCGTACCACTGCTCATGGCAGGGGAGTACCCGCACGACGGCGCTGCCGTCCTTGATGCAGGCGTTGGTGACGAAGGGCAGGAAGTACTCGGCCTTCAGAGGATTGACCGGCAGGTTCTCGTCCAGCCAGCCGGGGAAGCGCCTGTACAGCTCGTCGAGCATGGAGCGCCCGAAGGCCCAGCAGTTCATGGAGACCTGCGTCTCGCCCGGCAGGTCGACCCAGTGCTCACCGTCCTCGGTATAGGCCGCGTCCGCGCCGCGCTTTTCGATATGTACGCGCTCCACCACGTCGGTGAGGCAGCCGTCCTCCGCCTGACACACGCCGCGGGAGACGTAGCCGTTCTCCGTCACGGTGTTGCGCAGGAGATAGGCGACCATGGCGTGCTCGTTCTCCGGCCTCTTAGCGGCGAGGAAATCGTACAGCGCCTTGTATGCGGTGGGGCCGTAGAAGTCGTCGGCATTGATGACGGCGAAGGGGCCGTCCACCACGCCGCGGCAGCAGAGCACTGCGTGACCCGTGCCCCAGGGCTTGACGCGCCCTTCGGGTACGGAATAGCCCTCCGGCAGCGTGTCGATGCTCTGGAAGACGTATTTCACGTCAAAGTACTTCTCCATGCGCGTCCCGACGGCGGCCTTGAAGTCGGCCTCGATCTCCTTGCTCGTCCACGGGCATGATCTGCTTGAGCCCGCCGAAACGGCTCCCCATCCCGGCGGCGAGAATCACAAGTGTGGGTTCCTTCATAGCGATACACCTCTGAAAAACAGTGTCAGAAAATTGCCCAACTATTATAACAGGCTTTTTGACGTTTGTATATAGGATCGGGTAAAAAACACAGGGCTTACGGGTGAAAAACACACGGCGACAGCATTTACGCTCCCTCTCCCGTCATTGCGAGCCAGTGTCGCAACACTGGCGTGGCAATCCGCCTGCCGGAGGCACTTAAAAACTTGCAGGATATAAGCTGGCCGCTGGGAATACGGATCGCCACACCAGTGACGTCGGTCACTGGTTCGCGATGACAGGTGGGAAAAAAATAAATGCTGTCGCCGTGGTGAAAAACAGCCGAAATGCTGAAAACAGGCCGGAGTTCCCTGTTGAATACCGGGAATTTCCATGTTATACTGAAAATGGTATAAAATACGGATTCTTCAACGGAGGGACACGTCATGAAAAACACGCTGAGACTTGCGCTTGCCCTGCTGTTCTGCGTTGTCCTGTGCCTTGGGATAGGTGCGGCCGCTTATGCCGACAACTGCACAATCATATTTAATTCTAACGGCGGAAACGGAAGCATGGATCCGCAGGTTGTCGCATACGGCGGGACAGTCACGCTTAATGCCAATACCTATTACCGCGCTAACTATATCTTTACTGGCTGGAATACCAAAGCAGACGGTAGCGGAAGCGCCTATGCCGATCAGGAGCTTATTAATATATATAATTTCGGTCAGAGTGTGACGCTCTATGCTCAGTGGGCAACCGCCGTCGTGTTTGACAAGAACCACCCCGATGCAGTGGGCTATATGGCGCCTCAGGAGATCGAGCTCGGAACCACGGTTATTCTCGATCCTAACGGCTATACTCTTCAGAACCATGCGTTTGACAGATGGTCAGATGCCCCGGACGGCGGAGGCATGAGCTGGGCAGATGAGGGCGACTATTATGCGGACACAAGCCGCACGCTGTATGCGCAGTGGGTGAAAACGCACTACGCAGTCAATTATGACAAGAACGGCGGCGGAGGCAGAATGTCCTCCACCAATGCGCTTAAGAACACTTTAGCCACGGTCAAATGGAATGAATTCAACGCGCCGAACAGTTCCCTGATCTTCGTCGAATGGAACACCGATCCCAATGGTTGGGGGGATCGCTATCTTCCCGGCGAAATGATCGGATCCGACGATATCCCGAGCGACATCACGCTTTACGCGATATGGCGTGATAAACTGCAGATCTGGGTTTATCCCGGCGATGCTGAAGGCGAAGCCAGTTCCTGGGGTGTTCCCAAAGGCACTCCTGTAACGTTGCCAAGACCGACAGAGTTTGGCTTTACGGCTCCTGACGGACAAATCTTTGCGGGCTGGATGATCGACGGTGATCTTTACAGGGCAGGCGACGAATATGTCTTTGATTATGATAAGTCGCTCGTTGCCCAGTGGACAGAAAAAATAAAGGTTACCTATGACGCTAACGGCGGTACACCGGCATCGCCAAGAAAAGTCCAGTATATTCCGAAGAATACGCCAGCAAAGATTGCAACCATAAATGCTGTAGGCTACACTCACACCGGTTACAAGTTCCTCGGCTGGGCACTGGTTCCCACCGCTGTAACGCCGAAGTATGTTGACGGCGATACGGTCAGCTTCTCTTCCGATACCACCCTCTTTGCAATCTGGGAACAGACTTCATTTGTCGGGTATGTGGAGATTATCGGCAGCGAGTCTGGTTATATGAACAGCGCGTATTGCGGCGAGACACTGACCTGTACTGTGACAGGTGAAAACAAGTATAGTGTAACCGAATACCAGTGGCTGGCTGGCGGCGCAGATATTCCCGGCGCGACGAATGCATCATATACGCCGACTGAGAATGATTTTGGCAAAGCCATCGTGTGTGTCGTGTACACGGACGCGCCGGAAAATGCATCAAGAGAGAGCAATACCAAATATGTCACCATTGACGCAGAAGGTGAAAAGGAGCTCATCGACAACGGTATGACACAGAACTCCTATATCTTCGGCGTGACTTCCGACATGAGCTATTCCATCGACAACGGCGAAAGACAGGCGGTCATGATCGACGATATGCATCGTATGCCTGTCTCGAAAAAAGGTATTTATATTTTTTACAAGGGAAGCGAGCCGGTTGGCACGATCAGTGTCGCGAACTGGTACACCCTCGCTTACGAAATCACAAGAGTTTCAAATTTCATCCCCGCATCCAGCTCCAGCAGTTCCAGCTCGAGCAGCAGCGGCTCCGGCACAGTGCGCATGTATAACGGTGGAACTCAGCTCACCATGTCTACCAGAATCACGGATATGAACGGAAACATTATCATCAGAGGCAACGGCTCCAATACCTGGCTTGTGCGCGAGGGGGCAAGCACCGATCTGAAGATGGTCGTTACCCCGGCCAGCGGAAGCTATGTGCATGTCAGTCTCAACGGCGGGGACTATACATCATCTTCTGCAGGCACGGAACGAATTTTCTCAGTGAGCCCCGTAACGGAGCCGACACGGTTTGAGATCGTCTTCTCCAGAGAAGCCAATTATCCGCCTGTTCCCGTCGCCTCAATTGACGAAGAGAACTTCCCCGATCCTGTTTTCCGGCGTTACGTTCTGACGAACTTCGACAGAGACGGCGACGGGATGCTGAGTGATTATGAGATTTCAATTATCAGGAACATCTCGGTCACAAATATGGGGATCGCTTCACTCAAAGGCATCGAATACTTTGCCGCCCTGCAATCTCTGTATTGCGCAAACAACAGCCTGAGCAGTCTGGATGTGCTCAGCTGCCCGGTATTGACATATCTCTCCTGTAGCGGAAACGCCCTGACAAGTCTTGACTTGAGCGGCTGTCCGGCGCTCAGTACGCTTTATTGCTCGGACAATGTGCTGACAGAGCTCGATCTCAGCGTCTGCCCCGCGTTGACCGTTCTGGAATGCTCCGGCAATTTGTTGATGTCAATTGATCTGAGTGGGAACCCGGAACTTCAGACGCTGCACTGCTATGATAACCTGCTCAGCAGCCTGGGACTTGACGGCAATCCTGCACTGGGAGCTCTGTACTGCCAGGGCAATCTGCTGACAGCGCTCGACCTCGGCGGCAAGACGGCCCTAACCTCTCTGACCTGCAGCGGGAATCTGCTGTCTTGGCTCGACGTAAGCGGCTGCGCCAGACTGCGGACGCTGAACTGTGAGGGGAACGAGCTTGCGGCACTTGACCTGAGCGGCTGCGGCGCGCTTTCGACGCTAAACTGCTACGGCAACACGCTTGCTTCACTCGATCTTAATGACTGCACCAGTCTCCGTAGACTGAGCTGCGCAAACAACAGCCTGACCTCCATCGACGTCGGCGGATACAGCCTGTTGACCACGCTCACTTGCCAGAGCAATCATCTTGAAGAGCTTCACGTCAAGAACTGCCCGGCCCTGAAAGCGTTGACCTGCCAGCGGAATGCACTGACCGAACTTGACCTCGGCGGCTGTGACGCGCTTCTCACGCTGATACAGAATGTTAATCCGGCGGTCGCGGGCGGCGTCGTCAGCTATGGCGTCAACTCTTCCGGCAGCGCGATTCTCTCCTTTGACGACGGTATCCGGCTGTTTTTCATTCCTGAGACCGGCATCATCCTTCCTGCTGGGTTGACAGATATCGAGCCGGAAGCCTTTGCAGGCAGCGAGTTTGATTCTCTTTATATCCCGGACAGCGTTACATCGATCGCGGAGGACGCCTTCGGGGACAGGACGAGTCTTACCATCATCGGCGTCCCCGGCAGCACAGCCGAAGTATTTGCACAGGCCCACGGCTTCGACTTCGTCCCGGCGGCGTGAGCTGTAATTTCCTCTT